>CAZDUL010000072.1:0-41059 GCA_964508635.1 uncultured Allobosea sp.
CGGCGTCGGGCCACCGGCGTGGCCACAGGGGGCGGGGGGACGGTGGACGCGGGGTGGGTTGTCTCGTTGGCGGCGGGCGTGGGCGTGGCCGGGGGCGTGCCCGGTTCGTGGGCCGCGGACGCCGCAAACCCGTCGAGGCGCGACAGAGGCTGCTGGGCCGCGATGACCAGTTGGGGGGCGGCCAGCGCCTGCGCCAGGCCGTCGGCCTCGGCGGAAACACGCCATGCGTAGATCGCCGTGAAGGCGACGCCGAGGAGGATCGACACCCAGACGCCAGCCACATAGAGCGGCGGGAACAGCAGCGGCGCATCCGGGTCCCACGGCAGCGGCCGATGGTGGAAGGCCAGAATGCTCGCCACGAACAGCACGAGGACGCCGAGGCCGAGCGTGCGTGAGGGCGGCAGCGCCGTCGCGGAAATCAGCACCGGCGCGAGGAACAGCACCGAGAACGGGTTGGCCAGCCCACCGGTGAGGTAGAGCAGCGCACCGAGCTGAAGCACGTCGTAGGCCAGCAGCGCGATGGCCGCGGGCTCGTTCAGCCGATGGCTGAGCGGATAGGCGAGCCGCAGCGCGATGTTGAGCCACACCGAGGCGATGACCAGGATCAGACAGGCCGCGACCGGAACCGGAAAGCCGAGTCCGAAATGCACCACGCCGATCGCCGCGAGCTGTCCGACGACCGCCAGCCAGCGCAGCCTGACCAGCGTGTCGAGCCGCAGGCGCCGGATGCTGCGGCCGAAGGAAAACGCGTGTTGCTCCGACATGACGCCTCCCAAGCTAGGGCGGTCGTCGTCCATTCTCCATGGGCGATCGGTCGCAACCGGACGCTATCATGCGCCTGCGGCATGGCACGGACACAGAATTGCCGGGTCGGCCACGAAACCTTAGTCTTTTGCGTGATTGAATCTGTGACCAGATGGCATACGCTGGCAGTCCGTGCGATCGCCCAGGCTGCTTGCAAGGTGACCGGCACAGGAGTGATCGCGGATGATCGGGACGCCCATGGCCTTTTCATACTACCTGTACGAAGCAGCGCACATGATGATGGGGCCCGCCCGGGCCGTATCGGATGCGACCCATCTGTTCTTCAAGAACCCGGTCAACCCGCTGACCTACACCTCCTACGGGCGCACCGTCGCGGCGGGATGCGAGCTGTTCGAGCGCGCGACGCGGCGCTACGGCAAGCCGTTCTTCGGTCTCGAAACGACGGTCGTCGAGGGCGAACGTGTGCGCGTCGACGAACACGTGGTCTGGGACCGGCCGTTCTGCAAGCTCGTCTACTTCGAGCGAGAGCTGAAGCCGCATCATCGGCCGGGCCCGAAGGTGCTGATGGTTGCGCCGATGTCGGGCCATTATGCCACGCTGCTGCGGGGCACGGTCGAGGCGTTCCTGCCCGGCCATGAGGTCTACATCACCGACTGGGTCGATGCGCGCATGGTGCCGATGGCGGTCGGCTCCTTCGATCTCGACGACTACATCGACTACCTGATCTCGATGTTCCGCGTTCTGGGGCCCGACACGCACGTCATGGCGGTGTGCCAGCCCTCCGTGCCGGTGATCGCCGCCATCGCGCGGATGGAGGCCGAGAACGACCCGAACGTGCCGCGCTCGATGACCTTGATGGGCGGACCGATCGACACCCGTCGCGCGCCGACAGCCGTCAACCGGATCGCGCAGGAGCGCGGCATCGAGTGGTTCCGCCGCAACTGCATCGTGCGCGTGCCGTTCGCCTATCCCGGCGCGATGCGCGAGGTCTATCCCGGCTTCATGCAGCTGTCGGGTTTCATGGCAATGAACATCGACCGCCACCTCTCGGCGCACTACGAGATGTTTACCCACCTGGTGAAGGGAGACGGGGACTCCGCGGAGAAGCACCGCGAGTTCTATGACGAGTATCTCGCCGTCATGGACCTGACCGCCGAATTCTACCTGCAGACGGTCGACAAGGTGTTCTGCCGCCATCAGTTGCCCAGGGGCGAAATGATGCACCGGGACAAGCCGGTGGACCTCAGGGCCATCCGCCGCGTCGCGCTGATGACGGTGGAGGGCGAGAAGGACGACATCTCGGGTGTCGGCCAGACCGAGGCGGCGCAGGACCTGTGCGTGAACATCCCGAACGACAAGCGCGTCCACCATCTGCAGCTCGGGGTCGGACACTATGGCGTGTTCAACGGCTCGCGCTTCCGCTCGGAAATCGCGCCGCGCATCGCCGACTTCATGCTCAACCTCGACATGGAAGCAGCGCGCAGCCGCAACGATGACTCCGCGCGCTCGGCGCGCCGCACCATCAAGGCCCTGAGGAGCGCCTGAGGCGTAACAGCCCGGCGCGACAGCCCCCTCTTCTCTTCGGCCCGCGAATCCCCAAGATTCGCGGGTCAGATTCGTTCAGCCCTGCGATGTGCCTGTCTCTCCCGCATGCGCTTGCCCCGGTTCATGTCGCCGCCGGACCCTGACCACATCGAGGTCAGCCATGGCGATCAACGTTTCCGTGTGTTGCTGCGCCGGCGCGCCGGCGCGAGGCGTCTGACGCTGCGGGTGGCGACCGCCAGCGGCGATATCGTGCTGACCGTGCCCCCGCGCGCCGACATCAGGGCTGCACGCGCCTTCGCCGAAGCCCATGGCGGCTGGATCGCGACGCGGCTGGCGCGAAGGCCTGCGCGCATCGCCTTCGAGCCCGGCGCGATGGTGCCGCTGCGCGGCGTGCCGCATCGCATCGTGCACTGGTCCGCCGTGCGCGGCATCACCCGGGCGGCCCGCGACCCCGAGGGCCAGCCGATCATCGCGCTGTCGGGCGAGCGCGCGCATCTGGCGCGCCGGCTGACCGACTTCCTCAAGCGGGAGGCGCTCAGCGATCTGAAGGCGGCCGTCGACCGGCACACGGCGGTGCTCGGCTTGCCGGCGCGCAAGGTCAGCGTGCGCGATACGGTGAGCCGCTGGGGCTCCTGTTCGTCACGCGGCGATCTGAGCTTTTCCTGGCGGCTCATCCTGGCGCCGCCGCAGGTGCTGGACTACCTCGCAGCCCATGAGGTGGCGCATCTGAAGGAAATGAACCATTCGCATCGGTTCTGGGCGCTCACCCATCGGCTCTGTCCGGCCACGGAAGAAGCCGAGGGCTGGTTGAAGCGCCATGGCGCGAGCCTGCACCGCTATGGCTGAGCCCTGGGCCTAGCCCAATCGCTTCAGAGACGTGACCGGACCTCCCCCCTTGGCGGCAATGCGGGCAATGGCATCGGCCAGAGGCTCGCTGACAACCATCATGTGATGGCCGTTGGCATGGAGCAGCTCGGACTGCGCGCGCATCAACCCGACATGGCCTTTCCAGAACACCAGATCGCCGCGCTGCAAGCCGTTCAGGTCGGGCGCAAGCGGACGGCCAAGCCCGCGCTCCTGCATGTCGCTGTCTCGCGGGGCGGCTATACCGCAGGCATCGAGCGCCAGCTGCACCAGTCCCGAGCAGTCGATCCCGAGCGTCGTGCGCCCACCCCACAGATAAGGCGCGCCGATCAGTCCTTCCGCGACCGAAACCGGGTCTGTCGCCCCTTGATCGAGAGCGGCGAGGTGGCTTGCCCAGACGAAGCCTTCCGCAAGACCGCCAGCCCCGCTCACCACAGCGAAATCGCCGCGCTGCTCCGTCACCGTCAGGCGCGAGCCCATCGAGAGCATCTGTGCCGGGGGAAGCTTGATCGATGGGCCGGGATAAAGAAAGCTGCGCAATGTCCTCACGCGATGGGTCGGCTCCAGGCCGGGGTCGCCCAGGCGCTCGGCCGGCAAGTAGCCGACATAGCCGTCTCGCTCGAGCTGGCCCCAGGCCCAGCCCTCGGCGATCTCGAACACGATCACGGCGTCGCCGCACAGGGCTTCGGTGTCCAGCGGCGCATCATGGCGCGGTTCCCGGCGGACCGGCGCGTCGTGGGCAAGCACGCGCTGGCGCACACCCTGAACGAAGCAGGCAGCCTCGACCCGATCACGCAGGCGGGCATCGGCGAGATCGGGGCGAAAGGCATTGAGACGACGGTCGAGCATGGGGCGTTCGCGACGGGCAAAGGACCGTTTCAGGGGCGGGGCGCAGCGCCGAGCCGTTGCAGCACCAGCGCCCCGATCCGATCCACAGCCTCGGCGCCGGCAACGGTGCGCTGGATGATGACGTTGCGGCGATCGGCCGGATCGCGGGTGCGGGTGACGAGGCCAAGCTTGCCCATGGTATCGAGGGCGCGCGTGATGACGGGCTTGGTCACCTTCAGCTTCTCGGCGAGGCCGCGCACGGTGTGCGGCGGAAGGTCGAGATAGATGGTCATCAGGATGGCATACTGTCGCGACGACAGGTCGGGCCAGCCGGCGACGACCAGCGCGAGATTGACATCCCGCCACAGATAAAGCGCGTCGCTCGCCCTCAGATCCCGCATGGCGCGGAGCTTACACCGGGAATTGCCACCGAGACTTTAACGCCGGATTCACCGGGCCGGAAACATCTCCGCCGCCAGCGCGTGGATCAGCCGGGCGCCCTGCACCTCGCCACCCTCGGGGCGCCCCGGTTTCGCCGACGGATTCCAGGCGAAGATGTCGAAATGAACATAGGATCCCGCGCGCTCGACGAACCGATTGAGGAACAGGGCCGCCGTGATCGCGCCGGCGAAGGGGCCAGATGAGATGTGGTTGACCTGCGCGATCCGGGATTCCAGCATGGCGTCGTAGGGGGGCCAAAGTGGAAGGCGCCAGACCGGATCGTTCACCTTGTGCGACAACCGGTCGATGCGCTCGGCCAGCGCCTCGTCGTGGGTGAAGTAGGGCGGCAGGTCGGGGCCGAGCGCGGTGCGGGCCGCACCGGTCAGCGTGGCGAAATCCACGAGCAGCGTCGGGGCCTCCTCATCCGCCAGGGCCAGCGCGTCGGCGAGGATCAGCCGGCCTTCGGCGTCGGTGTTGCCGATCTCGACGGTCAGGCCCTTGCGGCTCTGCAGGACATCGCCGGGCCGGAAGGATGAACCGGACACCGCATTCTCGACCGCCGGCACGAGCAGCCTCAGGCGAACGGGCAGGCGCGCAAGCATGATCAGCCGGGCCGCCGCGATGGCGGCGGCCGCGCCGCCCATGTCCTTCTTCATCAGCAGCATGGCGCTGTCGGGCTTCAGGTTGAGCCCGCCAGTGTCGAACACGACGCCCTTGCCGACCAGCGTGATGCGCGGATGGTCCGGGTCGCCCCAGGAAAGATCGATCAGCCGCGGCGCGCGGGAGGAGGCGCGGCCGACCGCATGGATCATCGGGAAGCCCTCGCTCAGAAGCGCATCGCCGAGCGTGACCCTGACGGCAGCGCCTCGCTCCGCCGCCAGCGCGCGGATGGCGGCCTCCAGTTCGTCCGGTCCGAGATCGTTGGCAGGCGTGTTGACGAGGTCGCGCGAGGCAGCGATCGCAGCGGCGATGGCGCAGATTTCGCCCGCATCGACTCCGCGGGGCGCGACCAGCTGCGCCAGCCCCGCATCATCTCCGCCTGCGCCCTTTCCGCCCTTGTATCGACGGAACCGGTAGGTCGAGAGCGCCCAGCCCAGCGCGGCCAGCCCTGGATCGGGCAGCTTGCCCCGCAACGCGTATACTCCCGCAGGGAGTTGGGAGGCGAGCCGTCCCGGCCCGAACGGATCGCGCCGCCGCGCCTGCGGCCCATCGACGCCACAAAGCACGGCTCCGATGACGCCTCCCCGGCCCGGCAGCAGGACATGGCGGCCGGACTGCCCGGAAAAGTCCTGCGCTGCGGCGAAGGCGCGCGCCGCGGGCGGCAGCCGCTCGGCCAGCGTCGGCCAGCCCATGCTGTCCGTGACATGGATCGGCACCGCGGCCATGGAATCCCCGATCACCGGGTCGGTGGGCGGGCTCGTGGTCATGGCGGGCGCGGCGGTGGGCAGGGTGTTGTTCGGCGGTATTTCTTGCACGGGCATCGTCCGGGTTTCGCCTCGCGTAGAAAGGCGGCGCGGAAGCGCGTCCGCATGCTGCCATGCCGCGCGCTCCTGCGGATACGCAGGCTTAAGGTTTCGTTAGGGTTAACGATTTATCACGATGCGCACCACCCCGGCCTTGCGCCACGTCGAGGCGACGACCGTCGAGGCAGCCTCGGGCCGGGTGGACGAGGCAACACCCGATGGGCGAGGCCCCGTGCATGGTTGCGCGCGAGGCCCGGGCAGGCTGGGGATGATGGTGGGCAAGGCAAGGTTTGCGACCACGGCGGCCATGCTGGCGCTGGTGCTGGGCGGTTGCATGGGCCGCGGCGCCGGCGACGTCACAGGCTCGATCGGGCAGCCGGGACAGGCCATGACCGAGGCGCAATGGCGCGCCGAGGCCGACACATGGCGCCCCCGCTTCGACGCCAACCAGGCCGACCGCACAGCGGCGCTGCGCTATGCGCGCGCTTTGAGAGCGCTCGGCCAGCACGCGCAAGGCGTCGCGGTGCTGCAGCAGGCGATCCTGCGCAACCCGCAGGACCAGGAGATGCTCGGGGCCTATGGCCGGCTCCTGATGGACAATGGCCAGCTCAAGCAGGCGCAGGAGGTTCTGGCCCGCGCCCACGCGCCGGAACGTCCGGACTGGCGCATCCTGTCCGCACAGGGCGCGGTCGCCGACCAGCTCGGCGACCATGCCGGCGCGCAGAACTACTACGAGGCCGCGCTGCGCATCGCGCCGGGCGAGCCGACGGTGCTGTCCAATCTCGGCCTGTCCTATGCGCTGTCGCGGCGGCTGCCGGATGCGGAGCGTGTGCTGAGGGAAGCCAGCCAGCACCCGCGCGCCGATGCGCGCGTGCGGCAGAATCTCGTGCTGGTTCTCGGGCTTCAGGGCCGCTTCGCCGAGGCCGAAACTCTGGCCCGGAAGGACCTGTCGCAGGCCGAGGCCGAGGCTGTCCTCTCCCAGCTGCGCCAGATGGTCAGCCAGCCCAACAGCTGGACCATGCTTCGCCAGGGCGAACAGGGCGGCCGTACGCGGCCCGGACAGCGCGCCCCTTCGGCCGGCAGGGGAACGATCGCGCCGCGCGGCTAGCCACGGCTATTGCAGCGCACCGGCCATGAAACGGCCCGGTGCTCGATCCGAACGGGTCCAGCAGGCGCAACCCGAGTGCGTAGCCGCCGATCCCGGCCCCCGACAGGCGCTGATCGCGCGCCCTCACGTTTGAGGGCCGGATCGTGATGCAGATAACACGCGGTCGCATCCGACCCCTTCGAAGGGGGCCCCGGAGCCCCTTGTTTCACAGGATGCCGCCCGGTCGATCCCGATGCGCTCGCGTCCGCGCGATCCAGCCTGAGCCGTCACTTCCAGCCCATCGTGGTGATCACCGCCGGCATCATGATGACGACCAGCAGCACCGGCAGGAAGAAGATGATCATAGGCACGGTCAGCTTGGGCGGCAGCGACATCGCCTTCTTCTCGGCCTCGGTCATGCGCATGTCGCGACTCTCCTGCGCCAGCACGCGCAAGGCCGTGCCGAGCGGCGTGCCGTAGCGCTCCGCCTGCTGGAGCGCGGTCGTCACGGCCTTGACCGAATCGAGATTGGTCCGCTTCGCAAGATTCTCGTAGGCCTGCCGGCGCTCCTGCAGGTAGGACAGTTCCGCAGTGGTCAGCACCAGCTCCTCGGCAAGCGCCACCGACTGCGTGCCGACCTCGGTGCTGACGCGACGGAAGGCCTGTTCGATCGACATGCCCGATTCGACGCAGATCAGCATCAGGTCGAGGGAGTCCGGCCAGGCGCGCTTGATCGAGAGCTGCCGTTTCTGGACCTGGTTGTCGAGCAGGAGTTCGGGCAGCTTCAGGCCCGCATAGACACAGCCCACCGTCATCAGCAGGTTGGCGGCGAAGGTCTGCTTCAGGGCGTCCAGATACAGGAAATACACCGCCCCGATCAGCAGACCGACGAGCGGCGCGATGAAACGGAAGAACAGGAGCGCGATTTCTGCGCCCTGCCCGCGGTAGCCGGCCTGGATCAGCTTCATGCGGGCGTCCTCGACGCCCAGATGCTTGGCCAGATCGAGCCCTTCGACGATCTGGCGCATGTAGGCCTTGGCATCCTTGCCGCGAAGGCTGCCAGCGGGGCCGACGCCAGCACGGGCGCGCTCGCGGACACGGATGGCCTCGCGCTCCAGCGCAGCGCTCTTCATGCGCTTTCGCAAGCTGTCGGTGTTGAGATAGGGCAGGGCAAGCGTCAACACCGTGACGGCGGCGGCAATCGAGAAGGCCACCGACGCGAGGAAGCGCGGATCGATGAATTTCTGGACGATCAGCTCGATCACGCGCGCCCCCTCAGATCTCGAAGTTGATCATCTTGCGCATGATCAGCACGCCCATCATCATCCAGATGGCCGAACCGATCAGCGTGAACTGCCCTGCCTCCGTGGTCCACAGCTTCTCGATGTAATGAGGCGAGGTAAAGTAGAGGATCGTGGCCACTGCCGGCGGCATGGCGGCGATGATGCCCGCCGATGACTTCGCCTCGGCCGACAGGGCCTGAATCTTGCCCTTCAGCTTCTTGCGGTCGCGCACCACCTTGGACATGTTGGCCAACGTCTCCGACAGGTTGCCGCCGCTCTTCTGCTGGATCGAGATGATGATGCCGAAATAGTTGGCCTCCGGCACCGGGATGCGGCGATAGAGATCATTGATGGCATCGCCGAGGCTGATGCCCACCGCCTGGGCGTCCATCATCGCGCGGAACTCCGACTTGACCGGCTCGGCCGCCTCCATCGCGATCATGCGCACGCAATCGTTCAGCGGCAGGCCGGATTTCAGGCCTCGCGTGATCACATCCAGCGCGTTCGGAAACTCCTCAAGGAATTTCTTCATGCGCCGGTTGCGCAGGTAGTTCAGCACCCAGTGGGGAAAGCCCAGCCCGCCCACGATGGCACCGACCGGTATCGCCGCCGGATGCTTCATCAGGCCATAGGCGATCACGGCGAAGCCGATCGCCGGGATCGCGGAGAGAAGATAGTATTTCCTGCGGTCGATGTTCACGCCGGCCTGATCGAAACGATCCTCGAGCGTGAGCTTGCCACGCGACTTCTCGCGCTGCTCGAGCTCCTTGAGGCTCTGGGCCACCTGATCGCGCTTGCTGCGCGGCTGGCTGCCGGTGAAGCGGCTGCCGCGCTGCGTCCCGCGCTCCGAAGGCGCGATCGCCTTGATGCGCTCCGCAGTGCGCTTTTCGCCCGACAGGAGCGGATACAGCAGCGCATAGGCGATTCCGCCGGCCGCGGCGGCGAACAGAAGCATGGGCGCGAGCTTCTGGATGAAGTCCATGATCAGCCCTCCTTCTGGCTCTTCTTCGGGCGCCTCGGTCCGCGCCAAGCCCGGGCAAGGGCCCTGCGGCCTTCCGCTCAGCGACCCTCCGGCCGGACCTCCATGGCGTCGATGGCGGCGGCCAGACGCTTGTCCTCGTTGTAGTAGCGAGCACGTTCCCAGAACTTGGGCTTGGCCACGCCGGTCGAGCGATGGACGCCGATCAGCTTGCCGTTCGGGTCCTCGCCGATGATGTCGAAAACGAGGATGTCCTGGGTGATGATCACGTCGCCTTCCATGCCCAGCACCTCGGTGATGTGGGTGATGCGGCGCGAGCCGTCGCGCAAGCGCGCGGCCTGGACGATGACGTCAACCGAGGAACAGATCATCTCGCGGATGGTGCGCGACGGCAGCGAGAAGCCGCCCATGGTGATCATGGATTCGATTCGCGACAGCGCCTCGCGCGGCGAGTTGGCGTGAAGCGTGCCCATGGAGCCGTCGTGGCCGGTATTCATGGCCTGCAGCAGGTCGAAGGCCTCGGGGCCGCGAACCTCGCCGACGATGATCCGTTCGGGACGCATGCGCAGGCAGTTCTTGACCAGATCGCGCATCGTGATCTGCCCCTGGCCTTCGAGATTCGGCGGGCGCGTCTCGAGGCGCACCACATGCGGTTGCTGCAGCTGAAGCTCGGCTGCGTCCTCGCAGGTGATGATGCGCTCGTCATCGTCGATGTAGCGGGTGAGGCAGTTGAGCAGCGTCGTCTTGCCCGACCCTGTGCCGCCCGACACGACCACGTTGCAGCGGACCCGGCCGATGATCTTCAGGAGCTCGGCGCCCTCGGGGGAGATCGAATTGAACTTGACCAGCTGGTCGAGGCTCAGCTTGTCCTTCTTGAACTTGCGGATGGTGAGCGCCGCGCCATCGATCGCCAGCGGCGGGGCGATGACGTTGACGCGCGAGCCGTCGGGCAGACGCGCGTCGCAGATCGGGGAGGCTTCATCGACCCGACGGCCGACCTGACTCACGATCCGCTGGCAGATGTTCATCAGCTGCTGACCATCGCGGAAGCGGATGCTGGTCTGCTGGATCTTGCCACCCACCTCGATGTAGGTGCGGTTCGGGCCGTTGACCATGATGTCGGCGATGTCGTCACGCGCCAGCAAAGGTTCCAGCGGACCGTAGCCGAGGATGTCGTTGCAGATGTCGGAAAGCAGATCCTCCTGCTCGGCGATCGACAGGACGAGGTTCTTCAACGAGATGATCTCGTTGATGATGTCGCGGATTTCCTCGCGGGCGCTTTCGGAATCGAGCTTCGCCAGCTGCGCCAGATCGATGGCCTCGATCAGGGCGCTGAAGATCATGCTCTTGGTCTGGTAGAACTCCTCGGAGCGGACCATCTCCGGCATGGCCTGCGCCTGCCGGGCTGGCTCCGGCGCCCGCTCGACAGCACGGGCGATCGGGGCCGAGACGGCAAGCGGCGCGGGCGCCGGACGCGAAGCCGGCGCGCTGGAGGCGGTCGTCGCTGTTCTCTTGCCAAACATCGCGGTCTCAATCCTTCGGAAACCGACGGCGCCCGCCTGCGGCGGGGCCGTGCTGCATCACGAGGCCTTCTTGCGCTGGAGACGCGACAGGATCGGCTCCAGGATCGACTTCTTCGGTTTGCGGGCCACGCCCTTGCCGACAAGCCCGGCCCCCAAGGCGAGGAATGCTTGCGCCAACGGCCCTTGCGGCTGCACCTCGGCGATCATCTGGCCGTTGTTGGCAGCGGTGCCGAACAGCTGCGGGTCGAAGGGGATCGTCGCCGCAAGCTCCGCCGAGAGCGCCTTGGCGAACTCCGCGCTGGCGATCTCGGGCCGCTTGGGCACGCCGACCTGATTGAGCATCAACTGCGGCTGCCGATCGTTGGTGCGCAGCGCACGACACAGGTCGATCAGGTTCTTGGCGTTGCGCAGCGACGCGAGGTCGGGGCTTGCCACGATCAGGATGTCGTCAGCTGTCACGATGGTGCGCCGCGCCCAGGCCGACCAGACATGCGGCACATCGAGGACAATCACGGGCGCAAGGCTGCGCAGGATGTCCATCAGATGGTCCAGCGCCTCCTCGGACATGTCGTAGGTGCGATCGAGGATCGCAGGCGCGGCGAGAAGGCTCAGATTGTCGGAGCAACGCGACAACAGCCGGTCGACCAGCGCCTGATCGAGGCGATCCGGCGCGAAGATCGCATCGGCCACGCCCTGGGGCGGATCCTGGTTGAAGTCGAGGCCGGCCGTGCCGAAGGCAAGGTCGAGATCGACGAGGATCGTCGAGGATTCGAGCTGCTGCGAGATCGCCCAGGCAACATTGTGCGCGACGGTCGAAGCGCCCACGCCGCCCTTGGCGCCCACGACCGCGATGGTCCGGCCAAGCCGGGCCGATCCCGCCTCGCCGAAGAGCAGCGACACGGAGCGCACCACATCCAGCACCGTCACCGGCGCGACCACATAGTCCGAGATGCCGCGGCGCATCAGCTCGCGGTAGAGGTGAATGTCGTTGACATGGCCGATGATGATGACGCGCGTACCTTCGTCGCAGCTTTCGGCGAGCCGCTCCAGGTGGCTGATCAGGGTCGGACCGTCGAATGTATTCTCTAGGATGATCACATTCGGCGTCGGCGCATCGCGGAACGCCTCGGCTGCGGCGGCCGGTCCGCCCATCTGCACCTTCGAGACCGCCTTGCTCATGCGCCGGTCGGAGATGGCGGCCTGTACGGCTGCCGCCACATCGTGGGTCTCGCAGAACGCCTGCAGGGTGATGCGCGGCACCGGCGCAACCACCTCGCTGCTGGGGTCGGACAGGCCGTGAGGATCGAGCGTCATGGTCAGTTCCCGACAGAGCGGTTCAGCTGAGTGGCCTGGTTGGAGTAGATCGTCGACGGATCCTGACCGCGGCGCAGCTTCGAGATTGCCTCCATCCGGCGCGCGGTATCGATCCGGCCTTCGGGGCGGGCACGCTCGAAGTCGAGCGGGTCCGCAACGCTGGCGGCGAGGTTGTTCTGGGTGGCGCAGCCAAGATTGAAGTAGCTGCGGTTGGTTGACGAGAACCCGATATTCGCGACGCCGAGGTCCTCGGGCCATTTTCCGCATTCATCGGGCACGCGCGCCTGCAGCTTCGCATAGGAGAGCCGGATCGGCGAAGCGATGCTGTAGTGATCGGCAGGGTAGCTGCGGACGTGGATGAGCGAGGCCGGCACGCCGTTGCGGGCCAGCGCCTCGCGCACCTGATGCAGCCCCCGATGACCGGCTGCCGACCGGCCGTCATGGGACGGCACCTCCGCGATGATGCGGCTGCGGCCATGTGCGCGATACTCCGCGGCGAAGGCGGCGATGTCGTCCAGCTGGCGCAGATCGAGCGAGGCCCCGCCGGCATGGATATCGATCGAGCGCGGGGCCTCGCTCAGCACGATGGGGTGGCGATCCTGGTAGTTGACCGGAATCGAGGCGGTCACGTCGGCCTTGCGGTGATTGCAGCCGGCCAGCACGGCCGCCAGGGCGAGCACCGCCAGCGCCGGGACCCGGGCGCGTTGTGCGCCAGCTCTTTCTGTGCGCGACATGGTTCGTCTCTCCACGCTCAATCGGTGATGAAGCCGACGCGGCCGCGATAGCCGCGGGCGGCGGCGGGGCTGCCGGCCCCGTAGATCCTGTTGAGGCGCCCCAGCAGGATCGCCTGCGCATCATGCGTATCGACGAAGCCGTCATCGGGACGCGCGACCTGGCGCGGATCCATCGGCTTGGCGAGATACGGCGTCACCATGATCAGCAGCTCGGTCTCGTTGCGCTGGTAGTCGCGCGAGCGGAACAGCGTGCCCAGGATCGGCAGGTTCATCAGGCCCGGCAGGCCGTTGATCGCCTGCTTCGACGTCTGCTGGATCAGCCCCGCGGTCATCATCGTGCCTCCGGACGGCACCTCGACCGTGGTTTCGGCCTTGCGCACGCGGAAACCGGGAACCGTGACGTTGTCGAAGCGGATGTTGTTGTCGACGTCCACCTCCGTCACCTCGGTGGCGACGCGCATGCTGATGCGCCCTTCCGACATCACCACGGGCGTGAAGTTCAGGGTCACGCCGAAGGGCTTGAACTCCACGCCGACCGTGCAGAGCGGACGACCGCCCGGGAAGGCCGGAGGCTGGCAGCTCTGGTTGGCCGGCACCGGCACCTCGCCGCCGGCGGTGAACTTGGCGCTTTCGCCGGACACGGCGCTGAGCGTCGGCTCGGCCAGCACGCGGGAGACGCCGGCGCGCTCCATGGCGCGCAGGATGTATTGCGCGTTGCCGAAATTGCCGCCGATCTCGCGGGGCGACAGCAGCTGCGTGTTCACGGTGAACGGGTTCTGCAAGACGCTCGGCGCGACGGGCGCCACGCCGAAGGCGTTGCCTGCCAGCGACCAGCCGCCGCCGAGGTCCACGCCAAGCTGCTTCAGCGCCTGCCGGGACACCTCCGCGACAGTTACCCGCAGAAGCACCTGGTCGCGCCCGCGAATGGTCAGGGAGTTGATGACCGTGCCGGTGGTGTTGCCGGCCGCCGTCGCGCTGACGCCGACGAAGGCACGGGCGATATCCATCGCCTGCTGCGCATCCGAGGCGTTCGGTACCTCTCCCGTCAGAAGGATGGAGTCGCCCGCAGGCTTGATCTCGATACTGGCGCGCGGCAGCGCGGTGCGCAGCGTCTGGCGCAGCACGTTCAGATCGCGGCCGACCACGATATCGAGCGCGGCGATCTGGTTGCCGTCGCCATCCATGGCGAAGATCGAGGTGGCACCGTCCGCCATGCCGATGATGAACATCTTGCGCGCCGAGCGGACGACCGCATTCGCGACTTTAGGGTTGGCGACGAACACCTCCTTGGCGTCGCGCGGCAGGTCAACGATCATCGACTTGCCGATCGACAGGTCGATACGCTGCGCGCCGGCGCTGCGCGCGGTGATGCGATGGCTGGACATGCCGGAAGGCGCGCCCGACTGGGCCCGCGCGTCTGCGACAGCAGCCAGAAGAGGGATGACCGCGAGCGCCGACAACGCGGCCAGACGGGCCCCTGTCGGAAAGCCGGCGGTCGGGCCCGTCTGACGGCGCCGGACTTCAGACGATGAGCCGTTGGCCGACCTGCCCGGCCGATGACGGAGGAGTTGTTTCGCGGCATTCATCGCGGGGGGTCCCTCTGCTTTCGATCAGCGCGGTGACTGGGTGGTCACGCCGAAGCGGACCACCGTCAGCCCCCCGACGCGATCGGCGGTGTCGACGGGCTTCGTCTCGTTGGCGTCGGCTAGGCTGCGCAGGGCGAGCGACAGCGTGCCCGAACGCTGCGCGAGCGTGATGATCTCGACCTGACGCGGATCGAGTTCGAGCGTCGCGGTGTCGCCGATGATGTCGGGCTTGCCATCCTTTTCGCGGATGGCCTGGCCGATGGCGAGAACGCGGACATTCGTCAGGATCGTCTCGCTGACGAAGGTTTCTGTCGCACCGGCGACTGTCTCCTGGCGGCCTGTCTTGATCACGTCGACGCGGTCGTTGGGCAGGATGAACCCACCGGCCGTGCTGCCGCCGGTGCGCTCCGTGTTGATCGCCACCGCGCGCTTGCCGGGCGGCAGCATCGCCGCGAGGAAACCGGAGCCGTCGGGCCGAATCAGCTTCTCGCGGCGGATCGGCTCGTTCGCAACAAAGGGAAAGCGGACCAGCGAACCGACGATCTCACGCTCGATGAGCGCCTGCTCGGCGCGCGTCAGCGCCCCCGGCGGCACCTGGCCTTCCGGCCAGGCGATCCAGCGCAGATCGGATGCAGCCAGCGTGTTGCCGAGCGGCAGGTCGCCGGCCGCGACCGCGACCTCGACGGTGCGCACCTGCGGCTGCGGCTGCGGCTCCGACACGACCTGAACGGGCGGAGCGGGCTGATTGCCGAAGAACAGATACGCCACGAGCATCGTGACGACCGAGATGCCCAGGACGACAGCCCTGGCGCCGGAGACACCCAACATGGTCAGCACCCACTGCGAAACTCGAACTGCGCAAAGAGTGCCGGGGCAATCGTCAAATTATGGTTAATCGGACGTTATGCCTTGTCCTGAAGCAAACCCGTTGTCGCAAG
The DNA here is from genome assembly GCA_964508635.1 of uncultured Allobosea sp. GTDB lineage: Bacteria > Pseudomonadota > Alphaproteobacteria > Rhizobiales > Beijerinckiaceae > Allobosea. The sequence continues at coordinate 15,351 of CAZDUL010000072.1, forward strand.
GTCAGACCAGCTGCAGCCGAACCGGCTGCGCGATCAGCCGATCAGCGCAAGCTTCCAGATCGGAGATTCGGGAAATGCCATCAGCCCGGCGAAAGCCAGCGCGATGCCATAGGGAACGCCGTTTTCCTTGTGGTGGAGGCGCTGCAGCCATGTCCAGCGTGCCGCAAACAGCGGCAGGTCCATATCACGCAGGTTGAGAATGGCGAGCGTCAGAAGACCGCCGGCGAAGCCCGCCATCACAACGTAGTTGAGCAGCAGGTCGGGCCCCAGCCAGAGTGCGGTCGCGGCTGCGAGCTTGGCGTCGCCGCCACCGATCCATCCCATCGCGAACATGCCGAAGCCGACGACCAGCATTCCAAAGCCTGCGGCGACGTGCCACCCGAGCGTCGGCAAGGGCATCCGGCAGATGATGGCGAAGGCGAGGAAGGTCGCGATGAGCCCGAGCGAGACGCGGTTGGAGATCCGCATCGAGACCAGATCGCTGGCTGCCGCGTAGGCCATGAAGGCCGGAAAGATCAGCAGGGTTGCCGCCGTCATCGCTTCCATAACCGAACCTCCGCTCGTCACCTTGCCTCGCCAGGGGCCGCGGCGAACAGATCCTGCGCGGCCTCTGTGACGATCTCTATCGTGGACATGTATCGAGCAGGTTAAGCGTGACTGAGGCGGGGGAGGCCGCGAGCGGCAGCATGGCCCGAAACGACGCACGCAAAAGCCCCGCGCCGGTTCCGGCGCAGGGCCTTGATCGGTGCCAGCCTGCGCCGGCGAGATCGTGCAGACGAAAGCCTTGCGGCGAGATGGCGGGCGCGTTCGTGTCCGGCCGTCTCCGTAGACATGGTCACTTGCCGAGGTTCGTCTTGATGTTGTTGAACTTGTTGTTCATGTTCGTGCCGACAGCCCCCCATGTCACCACGCAGGCGACCGAAATGAGGGCAGCGATCAGGCCATATTCGATGGCAGTCGCGCCGGATTCGTCCCGCGCGAATTGCCGCAACACATCCCTCATGGGACTATCCTTCCGAATGTTAGCCGATCCGCAGTGAACAGCGGCCGGTCGGCCAGGAGCAAGACGGGGCCGCTCCTGGCCGTCACCGATTGCTCACTTGCCGAGGTTCGTCTTGATGTTGTTGAACTTGTTGTTCATGTTCGTGCCGACGGCGCCCCAGGTCACCACGCAGGCGACGGAAATCAGGGCGGCGATCAGGCCGTACTCGATGGCGGTGGCGCCGGACTCATCCTTGGCGAAACGCGCGAACAGGGTCTTCATGGTGCACTCCTTTGACATCACGGTTGGCGTCGAACGTCTTCGGTGATTGGGTCCCGTCGATCGCCGACACCGCCAACCTAGCGTGCACCTCTTGCCATGACGTTAAATGACGCGCCGGTTTGCTTGCATTTGACGATCAATTGCAACGTAGTTAATGTAACGTGACTCTTGTTGACTATCGTTAAAATCCAGTTCTTGTTGTTATAATCTCTGAATCATCATTGCGTATATTCGCTTCTGCCCTCTGGTGCCGATGCAGGAATCCGGTATTCGGGCAGCGACAGCCCCATGCCGACGCTTGCCATGACAGGGCCGAGCTTGTGGCTCGTGGGCTCTCGCAACAGCAAGCCACGCAATCGGGCCAGCCCGGCTGGCTGGATTGGTCCATCCGACTGCATTGCGACGCCGATTAGCGGTTTGTTCACCATCACGGTGTCTGATGCGCCTCATCGAATGATCGACGCGGCTTGCCGGTAGGGGTTGGGCATGACACTGGCTGAGATGCTGACGCGCGGACGCGGCATGACCATCGGCGGCGCCGCCATATTCCTCCTGCTGTCGCTCGCTGCACCGCCGGCTCCCGCGCAACCCGCAAACCGTCCTGCGGCAGGCGGATCCCCCGGCAGCGCAGGGTCCAGCGACACGGAGACCGTCACGGTCGTGGTGGATCATGCCAAGGTGATCCGCCTGCCGGACCGCACACAGACCGTCATCGTCGGAAACCCGGCAATCGCCGATGTCTCGGTGCAGCGCAACGGCGTGCTTGTCATCACCGGCAAGAGCTTCGGCGTCACTAACATGATCGCGCTCGATGCCAGCGGCGCCATGCTGGCTGAGTCGCGCGTGAGCGTGCGCGCGCCCACCGAATCGCTGGTGACCGTACATCGGGGCATGGATCGCGAATCCTATGCCTGCGCGCCGCACTGCCAGCCGGCCGTGCAGATGGGGGATTCGCCCAAATTCTTCGGTGATGTCGGCGGCCAGGCAGCGAGCCGCAACCAGCTGGCGCAGCCGCAGCGCTGAGGGACGGAGCCTTCCGCGTGCTCAACGCATGCAGAACACTGTTTCCGGCGATTCCACGTTGTTCCTAACGATTCAGATAACATTCGTCGCTACTCTCGCACCCGCTGGATGGTCCGGCTGTGGTGCTCGTTCATGCGTCGACTGCTGACAAAAGCGCATTGGGCGCGTCTTTTGAGGCGCTTCCGTGCTGATCGCCGCGGGGTCACCGCGGTCGAGTTCGCCTTTCTGGGCGGGCCTTTCATCCTGCTGATGGTGATGATCGTCGAAACGGCGATGCTGTTCTGGTCACGCCAGGTGCTGCAGGAAGCCACCTCGCAGGTTTCGAGAACAATCCTCACCGGGGAAAGCCGGGCCCTGTTCACCGGGTCCACCGCAGAACAAGGACAGAAGTTCCGCGACGCTGTCTGCGCGCGCATGGACATCAAGGCATCCGATTGCCCGACGAAGATCTTCATCGACGTGCAACCCATGAACGCCTTCCCGGGCTCCGTGTCGAGCATGGTGTCGAACGGCAACCTCGATCCGGCCACCTTCGCATATCGGGCAACCAACCCCGAGCAGATCGTGGTGATCCGCACCGCGTACAAGGTTCCGGTCTTTTTTGCCGGCTATATGGGCTCGCTGTCGCGCCTGCCGAGCGGCGAAAATGTTCTCGAATCCGTGGTGGCCTTCCGCACCGAGCCCTATCCGACAAGCTGAGAAAGAGTGACACGCCCATGAAGCGCCTTGTCCTCGCACCGCGTCGCGCGCGCCCGGCCCGGACGCTGTCGCGCGCCCTTGCCCGCGGCCGCCGGTTCGGGCGCGACGACCAGGGTGTTGCCGCGATCGAGTTCGCCTTCATCGCCTCGACCATGTTGGTCATGCTGGTCGGCGTCGTCGACATCTCGAACGCCATCTCTAAGAATTGGCGGATGATCCAGCTCAACCGGACGCTGGCCGACCTGACCAGCCAGACCAAGACCATGGACACCACCGAGGCGAACAAGATCTTCGCGGCCAGCGCTGCGGTCCTTTCGCCACACACCGGCGCAGCGCCGACGATGGTCATCACCAGCGTGGTGATCGACGCATCAAAGGTCGCGAGAGTGTGCTGGAGCGTCTCCAATGTGCCAGGCGCAGCCTTGACGAGGGGCACCGTGGTCACGCTGCCCAACGCGGACATGGCGGTGGCAAAGACCTCTCTGATCATGACCACGACGAAGCTCGAGCACACCGGGCTTCTGGTGCCGAATTTCGAGATGACCTCGAAACCGATCTACTTCCGGCCCCGACGCGGACAGGCTGGCGGCTCGTCCGGCGCGGAGCAGGTCGAGTGGAGCGGCTCCGGGCTCTGCTGAGCGCCGGTCCCGGCGCCCCTGAGCGCCCTCCGGACCGGTTTGCTCAGATGGTCTGGTTGTAGGCGCCGACTTCGGGATGCGACCGCAGGATGGCATCGACGGACCGGAACATCTCGCGCATCCTGGTCTCCGAAACCGGGCTTTCGACCACCACGACAAGCTCCGGCTTGTTCGAGGAGGCTCGCACAAGGCCCCAGGTCCCGTCGGCCAGCGTGCAGCGCACGCCATTGACCGTCACCAGATCGCGGATCTCGTGACCGTCGATCAGTTGGCCGGCCTTCTGCATGGCCTCGAACTGGGCGACGACGCGCTCGACGACCTGATACTTGACCTCGTCGGCGCATTTGGCCGCCATCGTGGGCGAGCCCCATGTCCTGGGCAGCGCGCGGTAAAGGTCCGCCATCGACTTGCCGGGGTTCCGGTCGAGCATTTCGATCACCGCGATGGCCGTCATCAATCCGTCGTCGTAGCCGCGACCGACCGGCGCGTTGAAGAAGAAGTGCCCGGATTTCTCGAAACCGGCGAGCGCCTTCAGCTCGGTGACGCGGCGCTTGATATAGGAATGGCCGGTCTTCCAGTAGTCTGTCCTGACGCCGAGTTCCTTCAGCACCGGATCGGTCGAGAACAGGCCCGTCGACTTCACGTCCACCACGAACTGCGCGCCCGGATGCAGTCGTCCGAGATCGCGCGCCAGCATCACGCCGATCTTGTCGGCGAAGATCTCCTCGCCCTCGTTGTCGACCACGCCGCAGCGATCGCCGTCGCCGTCGAAGCCGAGGCCGACATCGGCGCCGGTCGCCCTCACCGTGTCGGCGATGGCGTGGAGCATCTTCATGTCCTCGGGGTTGGGATTGTAGCGCGGGAAGGTGTGGTCGAGCTCGACATCGAGCGGGATCACCTCGACGCCGAGGCGCTCCAGCATTTCCGGCGCAAAGGCCCCGGCCGTGCCGTTGCCGCAGGCGGCGACGACCTTGAGCTTGCGGGTGATGGCGCGACCCTTCAGCAGGTCCGCCAGATAGACCTCCTTGAAGTCGGGCACGAACTCGTGCGCGCCGCCGCCGCGAATGTCGAACCGGGCGCCGAGAACGATGTCGCGCAGCTGGCCCATCTCCTCCGGCCCGAAGGTGAGAGGCCGGTTGGCGCCCATCTTCACGCCGGTCCAGCCATTGTCGTTGTGCGAGGCGGTGACCATCGCGACGCAGGGACAATCCAGCGCGAACTGGCCGAAATAGGCCATCGGCGACAAGGCGAGCCCGATATCCTTCACCCGCATGCCGGCTGCCATCAGGCCCGAAATCAGAGCATACTTGATGGACGCGGAATAACCACGGAAATCATGCCCGACGACGATGTCGGGGCGCACGCCCATGCGGTGCACCAACGTGCCGATGCCCAGGCCGAGCGCCTGGACGCCCATCAGGTTGATTTCCTTCTCGAACAGCCAGCGCGCATCGTATTCGCGGAAGCCGGTGGGCTTCACCATCGGCAGAGATTCGTAAGCGGCGGTGTTCGGGAGCAGCTGGGCGACGGGCGTCGGAAACATGGGCGACGAAGTTCCTTAATGAAGCAGAGCCCGCACGCGCGGAGCCTGCGCGCTGTTACAGCGCGCATCTTGACGGAAGCATGAACAACGATCGGGGCGCGAGCAAGCCGGCCGTCGTTGCCGCCACATCAACAGGCGGCTTGCATCGCCCGCGAAAAGGTTTCACCAGACAGGCCATGCGCGATCATCCCACGGCGGCGGCTGGCTTCGGCGTCTACCTGCACTGGCCGTTCTGCGCGGCGAAATGCCCGTATTGCGATTTCAACAGCCATGTCCGGCATGCGTCCCCGGACGAGGATCTGTTCGTTCGCGCCTTCGAGCGCGAAATCGCCGACCGGGCCGCGCGCGCGCCGGGGCGAACGGTGACATCGATCTTCATCGGCGGCGGTACGCCGTCGCTGATGGAGCCCGCGACGGTCGGCGCGCTGCTGGCCGCCGTCGGCCGGGCCTGGACCGTGGCCGGCGACGCCGAGATCACGCTGGAGGCGAACCCGACCAGCGTCGACGCCACGCGCTTCGCAGGGTATCGGGCAGCGGGCGTCAACCGGGTCTCGCTCGGTGTTCAGGCGCTCAACGACCGCGATCTGAAGGCGCTCGGCCGGCTGCACAGCGCCGCGGAGGCGCTGGCCGCGGTGGCTGTCGCAGCGCGCCATTTCGATCGCATGTCCTTCGACCTGATCTATGCGCGCTCGCCCGAGCAAAGCGTTGCCGAATGGCGCACTGAACTGCAGCTTGCGCTCGGCCATGCCGTGGAGCATCTGTCGCTCTATCAGCTGACGATCGAACCCGGCACGGCCTTCGCGGCGCTGCATGCCGCCGGCAAGCTGCCGATGCCCGACGATGACCATGCCCGCGCGCTGTTCGAGGAAACGCAAACCCTCTGCGCGGCGGCGGGCCTACCCGCCTACGAGACCTCGAACCACGCCCGTGCCGGCGCGGAATGCCGGCATAACCTGATCTACTGGCGCTACGGCGAGTATGCCGGCATCGGGCCGGGCGCCCATGGCAGGCTCGTGGTGGATGGGGTGCGGCGGGCGCAATCCACCGAGAAGCATCCGGAAAGCTGGGCGAAGCGCGTCCTCCAAGAAGGCCACGGGCTGATCGAGGATGTGGCGTTGACGCCAGAGGAGCAGGGCGATGAATACCTGCTGATGGGCCTCAGGCTCGCCGAGGGCATCGACCCGGCCACCTACACCGCATTGAGCGGCCGCACCCTCGACGAGGCCCGCATCGCCGCGCTGATGGCAGACGGCATGTTGATGCGGCGCAGCGACGGGCGGCTTGCGGCAACACGCGACGGTGCCGCGCTGCTTGACGCGGTGGTGGCCGATCTCGCGGCCTGACGTTTCAGGTCGTCTTCAGGCGGTGACGAACCGCGAGGGCGCGGGGCTGGCCGTCACCGTCGCGCCGTTGCGCACCTCCAGCACCGCCAGCCCACGCTCGATCGTGCCGTCGGGCCGGAAGCGGAACAGCCCGTCCATCCCGGCGAACCCTTCCGGGTTCGTGAGAACATTCGGTGCAAAGCGCTGCGAGCCCTGCTGACGCGCCAGCGCCGCCACCAGCGTCACAGCCGTGTAGGACAGGCTTCCGAGCCGGGTGGGCGGCGCGCCGAAGCGCTGCTGATAGCGCTGCGCGAAGGCATTGAAGCCGGCGGATTCGGCCGAGGCAAACCAGGCGCCCTGCATCATCGGCAGGCGGAACAGGCGGGCATCGTTCCAGGTGCCGGTGCCGAGCAACCTGGCGCGCTGGGGATTGAAGCCGGCCGTCTGCAGCGCCTGCAGGACGGCCGGCGTGACCTCGGGCGTCTCCGGCGCGAACAGGGCATCGATCTGGGGAAAGGCGGCAGCCAGCTTGGCCACTGCCGTTTCGAGCTGCCCCTGATCGACGGCATAGCGCTCCAGCGCCGCGACGCGAACGCCCCGCGCGGCTGCGACCTGCTGGAACGCCGCCTGCACAACGTTGCCATAGGCGGTTTCGGGGATCAGCGCAGCAAAGGAGCGACGCCCCTGCTGCGCCGCATAGGTGATGACGCGGTTGACGTCGCCCTCGGGCAGGAACGACATGAGGTAGACGCCCGGACCGGCAAGGCTGGCATCCGTCGTGAAGGCGATCATCGGGCGGCCAGCGGGGCGCAGCACGCTCGCCGCAGCCTGAACCGATTGCTGATTGAGCGGCCCCAGCACGATCTCCGCGCCTTCAGCAAGAAGCTGCTGCGCCGCCTCGCGCCCGCCCTCGGCCGTGCCCTTGTCATCCTTGACGATGAGCTGGATGTTGGCACCCTGGAATTCGGCCAGCGCCAGCTCTGCCGCGTTTTTCAGCGTGTTGCCGACGACGGCTGTCTGTCCGCCCGCGCCGAGCGGCACGATCAGGCCGACCAGCACGTTCCCGTTTGGACCTGCCGCAGGACCTGGCGCCGGCGCAGGCCGCGTCGAACTGCCCATGTCGAAGCCGGGGAGCCCGCCGGAGCAGCCAGCAAGGCCAGCTCCGACCCCAAGCCCGAGCGCGCCGCCGCCCAGGAGCCGGACAACATCGCGGCGATGAATGGCGTCCGAGCGCTGGATGATCCGATCCGCCACTGGTTTGACCTCTTCGTGCTGACGGGCCCGCTTTCCATCGGGCGCATAACAGAGTTGATGAACGGTTGACAGCAGGGCCATGCTGGACGACCGATCCGGACCAGCCATGACCAACAGCGTTTCCGCCGCAGACCCGCCCGATGACCGACGGCCCCCTGCGATGCCGACAGCCTTCACGGCGTTCGGCATGCGTGCGGAGGCTCAGAAGATCGCGCCGGGCCTTCATGTCGTGGCGACGCCGATCGGCAATCTCGGCGACATCTCGTTTCGTGCGATCGCGACGCTCGCGGCCGCCGATGCGGTTCTGGCCGAGGACACCCGCGTCACCAAGGTTCTGCTGGCGCACTATGGCGTGAGCACGCCGTTGCTCGCCTATCACGAGCACAATGCCGAGGAGATGCGCCCCCGCATCGCGGCGCGGCTGGCGCACGGCGAGGCTCTCGCGCTGGTCTCGGATGCCGGCACGCCGCTGGTTTCCGATCCCGGCTACCGGCTGGTGCAGGATGCGCTCGCATCGGGCATCGCCGTCACGACCGTGCCCGGCCCCTCGGCGGTGCTTGCGGCGCTGGTGGTGGCGGGCCTGCCGACAGACCGCTTTTTCTTCGAGGGCTTCCTGCCGCCGAGGACCGCCGCAAGACGGGCGCGGCTGACGGAACTCGCCGGTATCCCCGGCACGCTGGTTCTGTTCGAATCGCCGCGGCGGCTGGCCGAGATGCTGGCCGACGCCGCCGCGATGCTCGGGCCGCGCCCGGCCGCTGTCGCGCGCGAGCTCACCAAGCTTCACGAGACGGTGCGGCGCGGCGCGCTTCCCGACCTCGCCCGGCTCTATGCCGAGGGCGAAGTGGCGCGCGGCGAGATCGTGGTGCTGATCGGCGCGGGCACAAGCGCCGCCAGCCATGGCGACGTGATCGACGAGAAGCTGCGTGCCGCGATGGCGACGCTGTCGCTGAAGGAGGCAGTGGCCCTGGTGGCGGCCGAGACCGGACAGCCGCGCCGGCGCGTCTATGCCCGCGCGCTCGAACTGACGCGCACGGCATGACCGGCCGCGCCGAACGGCATCTTCGCCAGCGGCGGGCTGCAAGGGGCCTTGGCCGGCGCGCCGAGACCATCGCGGCGCTGTGGTTGATGCTGAAGGGCTGGCGCATCCTGGAACGCAACCATGGCGGCAAGGGCGGCGAGATCGACCTGATCGCGAAGCGTGGCCGGGTTGTTGCCTTCGTCGAGGTGAAGGCCCGCGCGACGCTCGCCGAGGCGCAAGGCGCCATCACGCCGGCCAAGCAGACCCTGATCCACCGCCGCATCGCGCTCTGGCGGGCGCACAACCCGTGGAGCGAGCGCTGCACGCTACGCTTCGATGCGGTGTTCGTGACGCCGCGACGCTTGCCCCGGCACCACCAGAACCTGTTCGAGCTGCCGCCGTTCTGAGCGGCTCGAGGCTTGCCATGATCGAGGCTTGCCATGGGCCCCGCCGCCGCCGATACCACCGCAGCCGTCGCACACAGGGATACTCACCCCATGGCTCTCACCGTCGCCGTTCAGATGGACCCGATCGAGCGCATCCGCATCGCCGGAGATACAACCTTCGCGCTGATGCTGGAGGCTCAGGCCCGCGGCCACCGGCTCCTCACCTATACGCCCGACCGGCTGTCGATGCGCGACGGCAAGGTCTTCGCGGCGGCGAAGCCGACAGCGGTGCGCGATGTCGAGGGCGACCACGTCACGCTGGGCGAGGAGGAGCGGCACGATCTGGCCGATGTCGACGTGGTGCTGCTCAGGCAGGATCCGCCCTTCGACATGGCCTATGTCACGACCACGCACATGCTGGAGCGCGTGCACCCGCAGACCCTGGTGGTGAACGACCCGGCCCATGTTCGCAATGCGCCGGAAAAGCTGTTCGTCACGCTCTTTCCCGATCTGATGCCGCCGACCCTCATCACCCGGGACCGGCTCGAGATCGAGGCCTTCCGGCGCGCCCATGGCGACATCGTGATGAAGCCGCTTTACGGCAATGGCGGCGCCGCGGTGTTCAAGGTGGCGCGCGTCGACCCGAATTTCGGCTCGCTCTATGACCTGTTCGCACAGATGTTCCGCGAGCCCTGGGTGGTGCAGCGCTTCCTGCCGGAGGTGATGCACGGCGACAAGCGCATCATCCTGATCGACGGCGAGGCGGCGGGCGCCGTCAACCGCGTGCCGGCGGAGAACGACATCCGCTCCAACATGGTGCGCGGCGGCGCAGCGAAGCCGACCGACCTGTCGCCGCGCGAGCGCGACATCTGCGAGCGCATCGGCCCGGAGCTGAAGGCGCGTGGCCTCATCCTCGTCGGCATCGACGTGATCGACGGCCACCTCACCGAGATCAACGTCACCTCCCCCACCGGCATCCGCGCCATCAAGCGCCTCGGCGGGCCCGATCTGGCGGCGAGCTTCTGGGATGTGGTGGAGCAGAAGGCGGCGTGAGTGAGGCTGCGACAGTGCGCGTTCGGCCGGGCTCCAGACACCACCTCGGTGACCTTGAGCCTGTGCGCGACATGGCGTTCTCCATCGCTGCACCAGCGCGGATTGCAGCGTTGCGACTTTGACCGGAATGATCGCTCCTGCTTTCTCGGACGGATCGACCGCGCGGTTGCGAAGCGCGGTCGGGCCGGAAGGCGTCACAAGCCGGCAATGGGGATTTTGGACCTCAATACCCCACCACCTCGACACGCATCCCCATCGTGTCGAGCATCAGGAGCCGACCGACAAGCCCCTCGCCGAAGCCGGTGATCTGGCGAATCACCTCCAGCGCCATCAGCGAGCCCATCACGCCGGCGAGCGCGCCGAGCACGCCGGCCTCGGCGCAGGAGGGGATGGCGCCGGGCGGCGGCGGCGCAGGGAACAGGTCGCGGTAGGATGGGTTCGGGCTGCCGTCGGGCCTCAGCTCATGGGGTTTCAGCGTGGTGAGCGAGCCGTCGAAGCGACCCAACGCGGCCGTCACCAGCGGCTTGCCTTCCGCCTGGCAGGCATCTGCGACCGCATAGCGGGTCTCGAAATTGTCGCAGCCGTCGGCGACCAGATCATACTGCGCCGCCAGCGCACGGGCGTTGCGCGCGTCGATGCGATGGGCGTGGGGCTCGACGCGCACATGGGGGTTGAGGCGCGCCACGGCCTCGGCCGCGCTCGATACCTTCGGCCGGCCGATATCCGCCATGCCATGGATCACCTGACGCTGCAGGTTCGACAGCGACACCACGTCATCGTCGACGATGCCGAGCGTCCCCACGCCCGCCGCCGCCAGATACAGGATCAGCGGCGCGCCGAGCCCGCCGGCGCCGATCACCAGCACGCGCGCCGCCTTCAGCCGCGCCTGACCGGCGCCGCCGATCTCCGGCAGGACGAGGTGGCGCGCATAGCGCTCGATCTCTGAATCGTCGAATGGCATGGCGGATGTCTTGCCACAACCGTATCGGCTTTGCATGGGGCGACGCGTGATGGATGCGGACGTCATTGCGGTGGAAGACGCAGCGCGAAGCGCCGGGCAGCCCTTGTGCCGTCTTGGCTTCCCGCTATGTCCCGTGCCATCGTGACAGCCGGCGCTGGCGCAGACAGAACGCTCGCCAGCCATCGGGAGGTACCTAATGCGTCTGAAGACCCTTGCGCTGGCCTTCGCCGGCGTTGCCCTGTCCGCCGCCGCGGCCCTGGCCCAGCAGGCCGTGCAACCGGCCGTCGTCTATGATCTTGGCGGCCGGTTCGACAAGTCGTTCAACGAGGCGGCCTATACCGGCGCCGAGCGGTTCAAGCGCGAGACCGGCATCGAGTACCGCGACTTCGAGATCCAGAACGACGCCCAGCGCGAGCAGGCGCTTCGCAACTTCGCCCAGCGCGGCCAGAACCCGATCGTTGCGGTCGGCTTCTCGTTCCGCGCGGCCATGGAGAAGGTGGCGGCCGAGTTCCCCAACACCCGCTTCGCCATCATCGATTCCGTGGTGAACCTGCCGAACGTGCAGTCGGTGGTGTTCAAGGAGCATGAGGGGTCGTATCTCGTCGGTGTGCTCGCCGGCATGGCGACGAAATCCGGCACGGTCGGCTTTGTCGGCGGCATGGACATCCCGCTGATCCGGCGCTTCGCCTGCGGCTATGTTCAGGGCGTCAAGGCGGCGAAGCCGACCGTGAACGTCATCCAGAACATGACCGGCACCACCGGTGCGGCCTTCCGCGACCCGGTGCGCGGCGGCGAGCTCGCCCGCGGCCAGATCAGCCAGGGCGCGGACGTGATCTACCACGCCGCCGGCGCAACCGGCATCGGCGTGCTTCAGGCTGCGGCCGATGCCGGCAAGCTCGGCATCGGCGTCGATTCGAACCAGAACGGGCTGCATCCGGGCAAGGTGCTGACCTCGATGCTGAAACGCGTGGACGTGGCGGTGCACACCGCGTTCAGCCAGGCCCGCGCCGGGACCTGGAAGCCGGGCACCACTGTGCTGGGCCTTGCCGAGGGCGGCGTGGACTGGGCAGACGACGCCAACAACGCGTCGCTCATTACGGCCGAGATGCGCGCTGCCGTCACCAAGGCGCGCGACGACATCAAGGCCGGTCGCGTCACCGTGCACGATTTCATGTCCAACAACGCCTGCCCGGTTCAGTGAAACAACCGGGCTGACGGCTTGAACCTGCGCGATGGCCGGGCCACACTCCCGGCCATTGCTGTTTGTCCCGCCGCTTCTCCCGCCCTTCTTCCATCGAAGACCCCGCCCGCAGAAGACCGCGCATGGCTCATCCTCCCGCCATCCAGATGACCGGCATCGACAAGCGCTTCGGCGCCGTCCACGCCAACCGCGCGGTCGATCTGGTGGTCGAGAAGGGCACGGTGCACGGGCTGATCGGGGAGAACGGGGCCGGCAAGTCGACCCTGATGTCGATCCTCTACGGGTTCTATGCGCCCGATGCCGGCGCGATCGCGATCCATGGCCAGCCCTCGCGGATCCGCACCCCGGCCGACGCGATCCATGCCGGCATCGGCATGGTTCACCAGCACTTCATGCTGGTCGAGACCTTCACCGTGGTCGAGAATGTCATGCTCGGGGCCGAAGGCGGCGCGCTGACGCGCAAGGGCGCGGCCGCCGTGCGCGCGAGGCTCGTCGAACTCGCCAGCGCCTATGGCATGGAGGTCAACCCCGACGCCGTGGTGAGCGAACTGTCGGTCGGCGAGCTGCAGCGCGTCGAGATCCTCAAGGCGCTGGTCAAGGGCGCCGACATCCTCATCCTCGACGAACCCACCGCCGTGCTGACGCCGAGCGAGGTCGAGAACCTGTTCGTGCTGCTCAGGCGGCTGGCGGGCGAGGGCAAGACGATCATCATCGTCACGCACAAGCTGAAGGAGATCATGGCCGTGACCGATCGCGTCTCGGTGATGCGGCGCGGGGCCATGGTGGGCACCGTGGAGACCAGGAACACCAGCCCCGCCGACCTAGCGGAGATGATGGTGGGCCGGCGCGTGGCGCTCACCGTCGAGAAGAGGCCGGCGAAGCCAGGCCCGGTCGTGCTGTCGGTGCGCGACCTGTCGATGCGCGACGCGCGCGGCACGCTCAGGCTCGATCATGTCAGCCTCGATTTGCGCGCCGGCGAAATTCTCGGCATTGCCGGCGTGTCGGGCAACGGCCAGTCCGAGCTTCTGGAGGCGCTGGCCGGAATCCGGCGTCCCGGCGGCGGAACCGTGACGTTGAACGGTGCGCCGCTCGATCTCGGCGGGGCGGACGATCCGCGCGTCCTCAGGGCCAGGGGCATACGCCACGTGCCGGAAGATCGCCACCGCATGGGGCTGGTGAAGCCGTTCGAAGCCTCCGAGAGCGCCATTCTCGGCTGCTCCGACGAGGCCCGTTTCGGCGTGGGCCCGTTGCTCGATCGCGCCGCCGTCGTCGCCGATTGCAAGGCCAAGATGAACGCCTTCGATGTGCGGCCCGCCGATCCGCACCTGCGCACGGCGCTGTTCTCGGGCGGCAACCAGCAGAAGATCGTGCTGGCGCGCGAGATCGAACGCGATCCGGTGGTGCTCCTGATCGGCCAGCCGACCCGCGGCGTCGATATCGGCGCCATCGAGTTCATCCACAAGCGCATCCTCGCGCTGCGCGATCAGGGAAAGGCGATCCTGCTCGTCTCCACCGAACTCGACGAGGTGCTGGCCCTGTCCGACCGCATCCTCGTGATGTGCGGCGGGCGCATCACCGGCGAGCGAACCCCCGAAAGCGCCGACGAGCAGTCGCTCGGCCTGCTGATGGCCGGCGTCTCCGATGCCCCCACCGTCGAGGCCGCGGCATGAGCAAGGGGTTGCCCCTCTGGCTGACGGGCGGCATGATCCCGCTCGTGAACGTCGCGGTGGCCTTCATCGCCGCCGGTCTCGTTGTCGCCGCGATCGGCGAGAATCCGCTCGACGCGCTGGTCGTGATGATCCGCGGCGCGCTCGGCTCGGCCTACGGGATCGGCTATACGCTATACTACACCACGAGCTTCGTGTTCACCGGGCTTGCTGTCGCGGTGGCGTTCCATGCCGGGCATTTCAACATCGGCGGCGAGGGACAGGCGCTGATGGGGGGCCTCGGCGCTGCGCTGGTGGCGCTGTCACTGCCATTCCTGCCCTGGCCGCTGCTTCTGCCATTGTGCGTGATGGGGGCGGCGCTCGCGGGCGCGGCCTGGGTCGCCATTCCGGCCTATCTGCAGGCCTATCGCGGCAGCCATATCGTCATCACGACGATCATGTTCAATTTCCTCGCCGCGACGCTGCTGGTCTATCTGCTGGTCGGGCCGATGAAGATGGCGGGCTCCATGGCGCCGGAAACCGCCAAGTTCGCGCAAGCCGCCACGCTGCCGCTGATGAACCAGATGGCGGGATGGATCGGCATCACCCTGCCGCGCACACCGCCCAACCTGTCGTTCGTGTTCGCGATGCTCGCAGCCGTGTTCGTCTGGCTGCTGATCTGGCGCACCCGCCTCGGCTACGCCATCCGCACCGTGGGCGCCAATTCCGACGCGGCCGTCTATGCAGGCATCTCGCCGGCGCGGATCACCGTGATCGCGCTCCTGATTTCCGGCGCGCTCGCGGGGCTGATGGCCACCAACGAGATCCTCGGCGTGCAGGGTCGGCTGATCAACGAGTTCACCGCCGGCGCCGGCTTCGTCGGCATTGCGGTGGCGCTGATGGGGCGCGGACATCCGTTCGGGATCGTGCTGGCTGCGCTGCTCTTCGGTGTCCTCTACCAGGGCGGGGCCGAGCTGGCCTTCGAGAAGCCGAAGATTACGCGCGAGATGATCGTCGTCATCCAGGGTTTCGTCATCCTGTTCGCCGGCGCATTGGAGACACTGTTCGCGGACCGGATCGCGGCGCTTTACGGCCGCCTCACCGCGGGCGAGGCGGTGGCCTGATGGGCGCATCCCGATGAGTATGCCGTTCGAGATCATCCTGCTGGCACTGGATTCGGCCATCCGGCTGTCGGTGCCGCTGCTGTTCGCCTGTCTGGCCGGACTGTATTCCGAGCGCTCAGGCGTGGTCGACATCGGGCTGGAGGGCAAGATGCTGGCAGGCGCCTTCGCTGCCGGCGCGGCAGCCGTCGTCGTCCCCAATCCCTGGGTGGGCCTTCTCGCGGCGGTGATGGTGTCGATCCTGTTCGCGCTGGTGCACGGCTTCGCCGCCATCACGCAGCGTGGCAACCAGATCGTGTCGGGCGTCGCCATCAACGTGCTGGCCTCCGGCCTCACCGCGGTTCTCGGCAATGCCTGGTTCAACCAGGGCGGACGCACGCCGCAGCTCGGCAACAACGCCCGCTTCAACGAGATCACCCTGCCCTTCGCCGACGAGTTCGGCGCGATCCCCTTCGTCGGACCGATCTACAGGGAGGTGATCTCGGGGCACTCCGCGCTGGTCTATCTCGCGCTCGCCATGGTGCCGATCACCTCGTTCCTGCTTTATCGCACGCGCTGGGGCCTGCGACTGCGCGCGGTGGGCGAGAACCCGGCCGCGGTGGATACGGCGGGGCTTTCGGTGACGGGGCTGCGCTACTCGGCGGTGGTAATGGCCGGCATCCTGTGCGGCTTCGGCGGGGCCTATCTCGCAATCGCCCAATCGGCCGGCTTCGTCACGGAGATGACGGCGGGCAAGGGCTTCATCGCGCTGGCGGCCCTGATCTTCGCCAAATGGCGGCCGGTGCCGGCACTCGGCGCCTGCTTCCTGTTCGGGCTGCTCGACGCGATCGCGCTGCGCATCCAGGGTGTCTCCTTCCCCGGGATCGGCCAGGTTCCCGTGCAGGCGATCCAGGCGCTGCCCTACCTGCTGACCGTCATCCTGCTGGCCGGCTTCATCGGCAAGGCGACCCCGCCTCGCGCCATTGGCGTGCCATATGTCAAGGACCGGTCGTGATGAGCACGCCACCGCCCGGGGCCGCGGACCCTGCCCTCGCCGAACTGTTCGACGCGGCCCGGGCCGCCTACGAACAGGCCTATGCGCCCTATTCGCGTTTCAAGGTAGGCGCCGCGCTGCGCACCGAAACCGGACGTGTCTTCGCCGGCTGCAATGTCGAGAACGCCGCATACCCGCAAGGCTCCTGCGCGGAGGCCGGTGCGATCGCGGCGATGGCGCTGGCCGGCGAGCGGCTCATCGCCGAGATCGTCGTGGTCGGTGCGGGCGAGGGCCTGTGCCCGCCCTGCGGCGGCTGCCGGCAGCGCCTGCGCGAATTCGGCCGCCCCGAAGCGCTCATCGTGCATGTCGCCAGCCCCGAGGGTCTGCGCGCCCGCTTCACGCTGGAGGAATTGCTGCCCGCTTCCTTCGGCCCCGACAACCTGCCGGCCTCGCCTGCCTGACAAATCCCCGAGGACGACCATGGCCTGGAAGGACCATGCCGACAGCGCCATCGACGCCGCGGCGAACCATATCGCATCCAAGGGCGTGACGGGCGCAGACATCGCCATCGTGCTGGGTTCCGGCCTCGGGCCGCTGGCCGACGAGGTCGAGGACGCCGTCCGCATACCCTTCGCCGAAATTCCCGGCTTTCCCGCCGGCAAGGTGTCCGGTCACGCCAAGGAGATCGTGGCGGGCGTGCTGGAGGGCCGCCGCGTGCTGATGCTGGCGGGGCGGGCGCATTACTACGAGGCGGGCGACCCGGCGGCGATGAAGGTTCCGCTCGGCGCGCTGGCGAGACTCGGCGTCTCGCGGCTGCTGCTGACCAATGCCGCGGGCTCGGTCAACGAGTCCATGTCGCCCGCAGACGTGGTGGCGATCAGCGACCATATCAGCCTCGGGGCGCCGAACCCGCTGGTGGGCGACACGGACGAACGCCGCTTCGTGCCGATGGCGGAGGCTTACGATCCGGGCTTGCGCGCAGCGCTGGGCGCCGCCGCCCGCTCGACCGGTTACGCCCTGCGGGAGGGTGTCTACATGTGGTGGACCGGCCCCAGCTTCGAGACCCCGGCCGAGATCAGGCTCGCGCGCATCGTCGGTGCCGATCTCGTCGGCATGTCGACCGTTCCGGAGGTGATCATGGCCAGGCGCATGGGGTTGACGGTGGCGGCCTTGTCGGTGGTGACGAATTTCGGCACGGGGATGCAGGTCGTCGCGCCCAACCATCACGAAACCAAGCATGTCGCCGACCTGGCCGCGCCAC
Source organism: uncultured Allobosea sp. (assembly GCA_964508635.1). Lineage (GTDB taxonomy): Bacteria > Pseudomonadota > Alphaproteobacteria > Rhizobiales > Beijerinckiaceae > Allobosea. The sequence continues at coordinate 32,714 of CAZDUL010000072.1, forward strand.
GGCTGAAAGCCATCGTGCGCGCCTTCGTCGCCGGCCTCTGAAGGAGACGTCCGCATGAGCCAGACACCAGAGATCGCCGCAGCGCGCCGCGCGCTGGCGCTGCTCGACCTGACCGACCTCTCCGACCAGTGCGGCGAGACCGGCATCGCGCAGCTCTGCGACAAGGCGCTGGGGGGCCCCGTTCCGGTTGCGGCGATCTGTATCTGGCCGCAATTCGTGAGCCTCGCGCGCCGGCTGATCGGCGAGCGCGGCGTGAAGGTGGCGACGGTGGTCAACTTCCCCGCGGGGGGAACCCACATCGCCCGCGTCAGCGCCGATACGGCCGAGGCCGTGGGCGACGGCGCCGACGAGATCGACCTCGTGCTGCCCTACAAGGCCTTCCTTGCGGGCGACTGGGACATCGCCCGCGACATGATCGGCGAGGTCAAGGCGGCCTGCGACGGACGCACGCTCAAGGTCATCCTCGAGACCGGCGCATTCCCGGGCCAGCACGCCATCCGCGAGGCCAGCGATCTCGCCATCGCCAGCGGAGCGGACTTCATCAAGACCTCGACCGGCAAGATCGCTGTCTCGGCCACGCTTGACGCGGCGGAAACGATGCTGGACGCCATCAAGGCATCCGGCAGGCCTGTCGGCCTCAAGCCCTCGGGCGGGATCCGCACGCTGGACGATGCGAAGGGCTATCTGGCGCTGGCCGACCGCATCATGGGGCCGGACTGGGCGACGGCTGCCACCTTCCGCTTCGGCGCGAGCGGGCTTTATCAGGCGCTTGTCGACGTGATCGGCGGCAATGCGCCGGCCGACCGCAGTGACGGAGCCTACTGACATGGCGTTCCTGCCGCAGGAGATCATCCGCAAGAAGCGCGACGGGCAGGCGCTGGACAACGCCGAGATCGGCGCGTTCATCGCCGGCGTCACCGATGGTTCTGTCAGCGAGGGGCAGGCGGCGGCCTTCGCCATGGCCGTGTTCTTCCGCGACATGAGCCTTTGCGAGCGCGTCGCCCTGACGACTGCGATGCGCGACTCGGGCACGGTGCTGGACTGGTCCGACCTGCCCGGACCCGCGCTCGACAAGCACTCAACCGGCGGCGTCGGCGACACGGTTTCGCTGATGCTGGGCCCGGCGGTTGCGGCCTGCGGCGGCTATGTGCCGATGATCTCGGGCCGCGGCCTCGGCCACACCGGCGGCACGCTCGACAAGTTCGATTCGATCCCCGGCTACACGACGCAGCCCGACAACGCGCTGTTCCGCAAGGTCGTGCGCGAGGCGGGCTGCGCCATCATCGGCCAGACAGCCGACCTCGCTCCCGCCGACAAGCGGCTCTACGCCATCCGCGACGTGACTGCGACGGTGGAATCCATTCCCCTCATCACCGCTTCGATCCTGTCGAAGAAGCTCTCGGCCGGACTGCATGGCCTCGCCATGGATGTGAAGACCGGCTCTGGAGCCTTCATGGCGACGCTGGAAGGCTCGCGCGATCTCGCCACCAGCCTTGTCGCGGTCGCCAATGGCGCAGGATTGCCCACGACGGCGCTGATCACCGACATGGACCAGCCGCTGGCCGACGCCGCCGGAAACGCCGTCGAGATGCGTTACGCCATCGACTACCTCACCGGGGCACGCCGCCAGCCGCGCATGCATGACGTGACGCTGGCGCTGGGCGCCGAGATGCTGCTGCTCGGCAAGCTCGTCGCGTCGCTGGAGGAGGGCCGGGCGAGAATGGACGCGGCCATCGCATCCGGGCGCGCGGCGGATGTCTTCGCGCGCATGGTGGCGGCGCTCGGCGGGCCGGCGGACCTGATCGAACGGCCCGACGCCTATCTGAGGCCGGCCCCGCTGGTGCGGATGATTGCCGCGCCGCGGGCGGGCTTCGTGGCAGGAATCGATACCCGCGCCATCGGCCTTGCCGTGGTGGAGCTGGGCGGCGGACGCACGCGGGCCGATCAGGCGATCGACCATGCGGTCGGACTGACGAAGCTCGCCGAAATCGGCGCGGCAGTCGGCCCCGGCGCGCCCCTTGCCGTCATTCACGCACGCGACGAGACAACGCTAGCCGCCGCCAGCGCCCGCGTCGTCGCCGCCTATCGGATCGCGGAGTGCCCACCGGCGCCCATGCCTGTGGTTGTGGAGAGGCTCACGATGTAAGCGGGGCGCGTGCCGACGGGAAGACCGCGGCAACCATGGCGCGGCAGTGGCCCGATCCCGACCTCAGGCCATGAAGCAAAGCCGTTTGCCGGCGGGGTCGGCGACGGCCATTCCGTCCGTCAACCCGCCAGCGCCTCGCGCTGCTTTTCGGCGCGCTTGCGGTCGTTCGGATCGAGGATTGCCTTGCGCAGGCGGATCGACTTGGGCGTCACTTCGACCAGTTCATCGTCCTGGATCCAGGCAAGCGCGCGTTCCAGCGTCATGCGGATCGGCGGGGTCAGGCGCACCGCCTCGTCCTTAGAGGTGGTGCGGATGTTGGTGAGCTTCTTGCCCTTGAGGACGTTCACTTCGAGGTCATTGTCGCGGGAATGGATGCCCACGATCATGCCCTGATAGACCTTGCATCCAGGCTCGATCACCATCGGTCCGCGATCCTCGAGGTTCCACAGCGCGTAGGCCACGGCCTCGCCCGCGTCGTTCGAGATCAGCACGCCGTTGATGCGCCCCGCCAGTTCGCCGCGATAGGGCTGATAGGCATGGAACAGCCGGTTCATGATCGCGGTGCCCCTGGTGTCGGTCATCAGCTCCGATTGGTAACCGATCAGGCCGCGCGTCGGCGCGTGGAAAACGAGGCGCAGCCGGTTGCCGCCGGAGGGGCGCATCTCCAGCATCTCGGCCTTCCGCTCGCTCATCTTCTGCACGACAACGCCCGAGTGCTCCTCGTCGACATCGATCAGAACCTCCTCGATGGGCTCGAGCAGGGAACCGTCCGCTGCCTTCTGGAAGACGACGCGCGGGCGCGACACGCCAAGCTCGAAGCCCTCGCGGCGCATGGTCTCGATCAGGATGGCGAGCTGCAGTTCGCCGCGACCCGAGACGATGAACGAATCCTTGTCGGCGCTCTCCTCGATCCTCAGCGCGACATTGCCTTCCGCCTCCTTGAACAGGCGGTCGCGAATGACGCGGCTGGTCACCTTGTCGCCCTCGGTGCCGGCGAGCGGACTGTCGTTGACGATGAACGACATCGACACGGTCGGCGGGTCGATCGGCTGGGCCTTCAGGGCCTCCGTCACTTCGGGCGCGCAGAAGGTGTCCGCCACCGTCCCCTTCGACAGGCCTGCGATCGCGACGATGTCGCCGGCCACCGCCTCCTCGATCGGCATGCGCTCGATCCCGCGGAAGGCGAGGATCTTGGAGACGCGCCCCTGCTCGATCAGCGAACCGTCCTGCGCCAGCGCCTTGATCGGCATGTTCGGCCTGATCGAGCCGGAGGTGACGCGGCCGGTGATGATGCGGCCCAGGAAGGGATTGGCCTCCAGGATCGTGCCGATCATCCGGAAGGGCCCTTCCTCGGTGCGGGGCTCCGGCACATGTTTCAGCACGAGGTCGAACAGGGGGGCAAGGCCATCATCCTTCGGCCCGTCCGGAGCCAGCGCCATCCAGCCATCCCGGCCCGAACCGTAGAGGATCGGGAAATCGAGCTGGTCGTCGTTGGCGTCGAGCGCCGCGAACAGGTCGAACACCTCGTTGACCACCTCGACATGGCGGGCGTCGGGACGGTCGATCTTGTTGATCGCCACGATGGGCTTGAGGCCGAGCTTCAGCGCCTTGCCGACCACGAACTTGGTCTGCGGCATCGGCCCCTCGGCGGCATCGACCAGCACGATGGCGCCATCGACCATGTTCAGGATACGCTCGACCTCGCCGCCGAAATCGGCGTGGCCGGGGGTGTCGACGATGTTGATGCGCGTGCCCTTCCAGACCACCGACGTGCATTTGGCCAGGATCGTGATCCCGCGCTCCTTCTCGAGATCGTTCGAATCCATCACGCGCTCGGCCACGCGCTGGTTGTCGCGGAACGCGCCGGACTGCTGCAGCAGCTTGTCCACCAGCGTGGTCTTGCCATGGTCGACATGGGCGATGATGGCGATGTTGCGCAGCGACATGAGCGGTCTCGGATCAGGCCGGATCGGCCGGGCAAGATGCCGGCCAGCCATCGGCTACGGGAAAATGACTGGAGCGGACGGCGGCGCCGTCCAAGGCTGGCCGCCCGCCCGCTCCGCAATGGTGCGGCGCAATACCACGATGGCCGGGTGCGGGCAATCGGGCCCTTGATCCGGGCGCCATGCGGACCCCATTTTCAGGACATGTCGAAGATCGTCACATCCCAGCCGCTCGCAACGCCCGATGTGAACGAGCGCTCGCGCGAGATCTTCCGGCGCATCGTCGAGAACTATCTGGCCACCGGCGAACCCCTCGGGTCGCGCAACATCTCCCGCATCCTGCCCGTATCGCTGTCGCCGGCTTCCGTGCGCAATGTCATGGCGGACCTCGAGGATGCCGGGCTGATCTATGCGCCGCATGTCTCGGCGGGGCGGCTGCCGACCGAGCGGGGTCTGAGGTTCTTCGTCGACGCCATGCTGGAGATCGGCGATCCTGCTGCCGAGGAACGCGAGGCGATCGAAGGACAGGTCCGGGCTGCCGCGGACCGTCCGTTCGACACGGTGCTGACGGAGGCCTCCCAGCTTCTGTCGGGGCTGACGCGCGGCGCTGGCGTGGTGCTCGCGTCCAAGGCCAACGTGCCGCTGCGCCATATCGAGTTCGTGCGGCTCGACGCAACGCGGGCGCTGGTGGTGCTCGTCAGCGAGGATGGACAGGTCGAAAACCGCATCATCACGTTGCCGCCCGGCCTGCCGGCCACGGCGCTGACAGAGGCCACGAATTACCTGACCGCGCGGCTCAAGGGCCGCACCATCCAGGACCTCGCGGCCGAGATCGAGGCGGATCGGTCGCGCCTCAGCCGGGAGCTCGACGCGCTCACCGCCAAGCTCGTGGCCGACGGCATCGCGGTCGGCGTCGAGACCGGCGCGGGCCGTCAGCTGATCGTGCGCGGGCAGGCCAACCTGCTTCAGGACGTGAACGCCCAGGCCGATCTGGAGCGCGTGCGTCGGCTTTTCGCCGATCTCGAGACCCAGACCGAGGTGGCGGACCTGCTCTCGCGCGCCGAGACCGCCGACGGCGTGCGCATCTTCATCGGCTCGGAGAACAAGCTGTTCTCGCTCTCGGGGTCGGCGATGATCGCAGCGCCGTTCCGCGATGGACGTCAACAGATCATCGGCGTCGTCGGCGTCATCGGCCCGACCCGGCTGAATTACGCCCGCATCGTGCCGATGGTCGACTACACCGCGCGGGTCGTGAGCGAAGTCATGGCACGGCGCGAAGGGTGACTCCGGCGCAGCCCCCGTCGTTACGTCCAAGGAGCCGGGACGACGACAGCCGGATTCAACAAAAAGCCGCCCTCGCGAGGCGGCCATCTCGGAAGGATGGTGGAGCCAAGCGGGATCGAACCGCTGACCTCCTGCATGCCATGCAGGCGCTCTCCCAGCTGAGCTATGGCCCCTGATCCATCGGCCGGCCCTGGGGGCCGGCGACATGTGAGGCTGGGGCTTTACACGCCCCGGCCGTGATCTTCAAGTGCGTATTTCCGGCACATGAGCCGCCGGCGGGACCGTTCAGGCTTCCTCGTCGTCGGCGATGTCGCCATCGATCAGGTCGGAGACGTCGTCGTCGCCTTCCTCGTCCTCCTCCAGGAAGGTGTCGTCGTCATCGGCCTCGATATCGGCATCGATATCGGCGTCGACAACAGGATCCTTTGCGGCCTCGGGACCATCTGCCTCTTCCAGCGCGACGAGCTCGACCGCGCCGGCCTCGACTTCCTCCTCGTCGTCCTCGCGCTCGGCGACCTTTGCGGCCGGCTCGAACATCGCGCGCGGGTAGGCCTGGCCCGTATAGGGCGACACGATCGGATCACGGTTGAGGTCGTAGAACTTGCGGCCCGTGACGGGGCAAATGCGCTTGATGCCGAGTTCCGGTTTGGCCACGGTGAGGGTCCTGGTATCGATGAGGTCGGGGAAGTGGGGTCGCGTTAGTCCCGTCCGCATGCCGAGTCAATCGCTTTCGCGTCCCCGATCCGGCTGCAGCCGTATCGCCCTGCTTCGGTGCTGCGGCTAGGCTCTGAACAGGTGATTCCCCACTCTTGGCGCCTTCCACGATCCGTCGATGACCGCTTCCCTCCGCCCCGACCTGTCGATGTCAGGACAGGATATACCCAGCCATGCGATGGTGCTGGCCGCCGGGCTCGGGCAGCGCATGCGCCCCATCACGGATCACACGCCCAAACCGCTCGTCTGCGTCGGCGGCAAGACCATGCTGGACCACGCGCTGGATCGGCTCGCAGAGGTCGGCGTGCGCCATGCGGTCGTCAACGTCCATCATCTCGCGGGCCAGATCGAGGCGCATCTGGCAACGCGGCTTGCGCCGGCGATCACCATCTCGGACGAGCGGGAGATGCTGCTGGAGACAGGCGGCGGCGTGGTGAAGGCGCTGCCGCATCTGGGCACCGCGCCGTTCTTCCATCTCAATTCGGATTCGCTCTGGATCGAGCGGGGCGGCTCGAACCTCGCGCGACTGGCCGCGGCATGGAGGCCCGACCGCATGGACATGCTGCTGCTGCTCGCACCGCGCCTCGGCAGCCTCGGCTATGACGGCGCCGGCGATTTCCACCGCGCGCCGGATGGCAGGCTGACGCGTCGCGCCGCCGGCGAACTGGCGGATCATGTCTATGCCGGTGTCGCCATCATCAAGCCGGAGCTGTTCGCCGATGCGCCGGCCGGCCGCTGGTCGCTCAACCTGCTCTTCGATCGGCTGATCGCCGCCGGGCGGCTGCATGGCCTGCCGCTGGAGGGCGAGTGGCTGCATGTCGGTACGCCGGAGGCGATCCCTGCAGCCAATGCCCGCTTCGTCGCGCTGTCGGGGTGAGGGGCGTCACCGATGGAGCCCCGCGCCGCGCCCAACCTGTTCACGATACCCGCCAGCACGAGCTTCCTCGACACGCTCGCGGATGCGCTGCTGTCGGATGCGCTCGGGCTCGGACTGAGGAACGATCCCGCCCGGATGGCCAGCCTGACTTTGTATCTGCCCTCTCGACGCGCAGCCCGGGCCCTGGCCGCCATTCTCGCGGGGCGCGCCGGCGCAAGCGCGCTCGTGCTGCCTCGCATCGTCCCGCTCGGCGATCCGGACGAAGCGGAGACGCAGGAGGCGCTGCTCGAGGAGATCGACGCCGAGACGCTCGATCCCGGGCCGATCAGCCCCCTGCGCCGACAGGTCATCCTGGCGCGGCTGGTCCAGAAGGCGGGCATGGCGTTCGGCGTGGACAATTTCGCCGATGCCTTTGCCCTCGGTGGCGCTCTGGGCGATGTGCTCGATGCCATGCAGGCGCATGGGCTGGACCTCGCTCTGCTCTCGGGGCTCGATGCCACGCGCTTCGATGTCTATCGGCAGAACTCTGCCGTGCTGCTGGGTCTGCTCGGACAGACCTGGCAAGGCGTTCTGGACGAGCTTGGCCTGTGCGATCCCGTCGCGTGGCGCAACCGCCTGCTCGAGCGCGCGCGGCAGAGACTGGCAGGCGAGCGCCCGCGCCTCGACGATGGCCCGGTCGTGGTGGCTGGCTCGACGGGGTCGATGCCGGCCACGGCCGCGCTGATCCGCGCCATCGCCTGGCGGCGCGATGGGGCGGTCGTGCTGCCCGATCTCGACCTCGAGGCGAGTGACGCGGCCTGGGCCGCCATCGCGCAGGTCGGCGAGGACGGGCCGGACCGTCAGGCCGCCCACCCGCAGGCGCTGCTGGCGCGGCTGCTCGCCGCGATCGGCGCCCGCCGCAAGGCTGTCCGGTCGCTCGGCGCGCCGGTGCCAGACCGCGCCGCGCGCCGCCGGCTCGTCCACGAGGCGTTGCGCCCTGCGGCCACCACGCCCGACTGGCGCAGCCTCGCGGAGCGTATCGACGCAGCGGCGCTGGACGAGGCATTCCGGGGCGTGCGCATCGCGGAAGCCAAGAACGCCCACGAGGAAGCCGTCGTGGTCGCCGTCGCCATCCGCGAGGCGCTCGAGACGCCCGGCCGGACCGTCGCGCTGGTCACGCCGGATCGCGGCCTGGCGGAGCGCGTCGGCGTGGAGCTCGGCCGCCGGGGCATCGCCGTCGACGACCGCGCCGGTCGGCCGCTGCCTCGGACGCAGGCCGGCAGCCTCGCCATCGCCGTGCCCGCGCTTGCCGAGCCAGGCCTCCACTGCCCCCGCCTCGCCACGCCGCCGCGGCATCCCCGGCCGCCCCCTGGCCCTCGCGATGCCCAGGCGGCGCCCCTCCC
>CAZDUL010000073.1:0-12212 GCA_964508635.1 uncultured Allobosea sp.
TGTTTTGTTTGATGGGTTCGGGTACCACCGAGATTTAGCCAGAGTGTATGGCAGGCAGCGTCAGCTGGGTAAAGGAGACAGTCCGCACCGCGAGCGCCTGCCAGGCGAGACGGTTCCGGAAGCCTTGCGGACGCCTGCCAACGGCGAGGTCACCTCCTCCTGCGCAAAGCCCCCGGCACCGCACGCAGAGCCGGCCCCGCAGTCCGGGGGCAACCGTCCACGCATCGAGACCATCGCTGCCGCACGCGAGGGCTGGGTGATCCAGCTCGGCGCCACCGATGATGAAAGCAAGGCCCGCACGCTGCTGGACAACGCCCGCGCCCGCAGCCGCGCGCTCGCCGACGCCAGACCGTTCACGGAAACCATCGAGCGTGGTGGTTCCCGGCTCTGGCGAGCCCGTTTCGCGGGCTTCGACGATCAAGCCGAGGCCGATCGCGCCTGCCGCGACCTGAAGCGCAGCGGCTTCTCCTGCTTCGCCACCCGAGCCTGAAACAAGCCAGTCCGAGGTCAGCCATGTCGCTTCAAGAGAACATCCTTGGCTTCGTTGACGCGAGCGGCCAGCGCGCCGCTGCCGCCGGCATCCGGGTGCAGCCGCTTGATCAGCGCCCGGTGCGCGGCGCGGATCTCGTCGGCGCTCGCCCCAGGCTGAAGGCCCAGGATGTCATAGGCCTCCTGCTCGGACATCGTGCCCGGCTGAACAGGGCGCTGGCGCCGCGCGTCCGCATCCGCATCAGCGTTATGACCCCCTCCGGCAAACCGGCGGTCCAGATAAGCGTCTAGGAGCCGCACGCCGTCCGGATCGGCGCGCAGGAGCTCTTCGCGCAACGCATCGAGCTCCCCGCGGTCGAGATCGTCCAGGTTCCGTCCCGCAAAGCGTCCCTGGGTGACCCTTCCCTGCATCCGCCCGCTATCATGATCCAGCCGCATCTCGATCATGGCTGACGCAACGGACGATTGCTGTCCTGCGCTCGTGCGCCAGCTGCGGGTCCATTGCGCGAGCGGATGGCTGTAGGCCCAGCCCATCAGCCATGCGCCGAATCCTCCGACCAGAAACGCCATGTCGATGCGCCCGCGCACCAGCAGGAAGGCGGCCAGCGCCAGCGACGCCGCGCCAAGCCCCTTCTTGATGTAGGCTGCCAGCAGCTGCGGCGAGGCACCGGCGAACAGCTTCGCCAGCCAAAAGATCGCGATCAGGACAGCCGCACCATAAAGCAGCGTCATCGCGGCCCCGGCTTCATCTGGGTCAGCAGGGCGCGTGCGCCGCCGTCCCGTTCGGCCAGCGCCGAAAGCCCCGTGGCGCCGGCGGCCGCATAAGCGGCTGCACCGCGCAGCAGTGACAGAAGCTGGTCGGCGGCACCGGCGTCGAAACGGGCATAGGCCCCGCCGGTCAACCTTGCGATCTCGCGGAAGACGGCTGCGGCGGCCTGATCATGCCCTTCCTGGAACATGAAGGCGCGCACGCCCGTCATCGCCAGGGGCCCCGCCAGCGCGCACAGATCGTCGGCGTGCTCCTCCATCGCATCTCCCACGAAGACGAAGGCGCGGACCGGCTGCCGCTTCGATTCGTCGCGCACATGCGCCAGAACCCGACCGATCTGGGTGTGTCCGCCACGGCAGTCGATCCGGCTCATCAGGTCGGTGAGCTTGCGCGGATCGCCGACCCAGCTGGAGGCGCGGCACTCGTTGAAGCCTCGGAAATAGACGAGCTGCACGCCAAGTCCGCCGAAGCTGGCACAGGCCTCGAACATCTGCCCTTGCAGCGCGCACGCCATGTCCCAGGTGGGCTGGCGGCTCATGGTGGCGTCCATGGCGAAAATGAGCCGTCCGGCGCCCGGCGGCGGAGCGATCGCTGCAACCTGCCGGGCGGTCGCCAGGAAGGCATCGACCGCGCCGGCAGCGCCCGTCTGGCCTTGCTTGATCTCGCGAGACATGGCTTGCGTTGCACTCCCGATCAGGCCGCACCATCGCCGCGCCTGTTGAAGGGTGACGCCGCAGATGGGGCTCGGCAAGGGTCGATCTAGTCGCGGTCAGGCGATTTTGCTACGCCCACCACCCGTTTCGATGGCTTGAGGCGGAGCGCGACAACACCATGACCCAGAGGACCGCGGCTGTGGCCGCGCCGGCCATTCCCGTGGTCCGCACCGTCAAGGCGCTGCGGCGCGTCGTCGAGAGCTGGCGCGCGCAGGGGCTGCGCGTGGCGCTCGTCCCCACCATGGGCGCGTTGCATGACGGTCACATCGCGCTGGTGAGGACGGCGAAGCAGCGGGCCGACCGCGTCGTGACGTCGATCTTCGTCAATCCCACGCAGTTCGCGCCGAACGAGGATTTCTCGCGCTATCCGCGCACCTTTCAGGCTGATCGCCGGAAACTGTCCAAGGCGCGCTGCGACCTGATCTTCGCGCCGAACGTCGCCGAGATGTATCCTGACGGCTTCGTGACCACGGTCAGACTCGGGGGCCCCGCCACGGCCGGGCTCGAGGACCGGTTCCGGCCGCACCACTTCGCCGGCGTCGCCACCGTCGTGTGCAAGCTGTTCACGCAGACCCGGCCGGACATCGCTCTGTTCGGGCAGAAGGACTACCAGCAGTTGATGGTCGTGCACCGCATGGCACAAGACCTCGATCTGGCGGTGCGTGTGATCGGGGTGCCAACCGTGCGCGAAGCGGACGGGCTCGCGATGTCGTCGCGCAACCGCTATCTGTCGCCCGCGGAACGCGTCATGGCGGCGACGCTCTACCGCGAAATGAACGCGGCTGCTGCCCGTCTGCGCAATGGCGTTTCCATGGAGGCGGCGCTCGCACCGTCGCGCGAGGCTATCGTGGCCGCCGGCTTCGCGCTCGACTATCTGGAAGCCCGCGATGCGGAAACACTGGGCGAGGCTCAACCCGGCCGCCCGCTCCGCCTGCTGGTGGCTGCCAGGATCGGCGCCACCAGGCTGATCGACAACATCGCCGTCTGATGGCCGCCGCGCCGGCGACATGCGGCGGGTTGCGCCGCGTCGCCCTTGACATTGCGCCGCGCAACGGTCATGTGGCGCTTCCTGATTTTCGCCGGGTTCGCCCGGCCTTCTTGTTGCACGACGCCGTGCCGTCGGCTCAGACCCACAGGTGACCCATGGCCAAGGCCGTTACCATCAAGATCAAGCTCGTCTCGACCGCGGATACGGGTTATTTCTACGTGACAAAAAAGAACTCGCGCACGATGACCGAGAAGATGACGAAGAAGAAGTATGACCCGGTCGCGCGCAAGCACGTCGAGTTCAAGGAAGCCAAGATCAAGTGAGCGCGACGGCCCGTCCTGCATGAAGAAAGCGCCCTCATCGGGCGCTTTTTCGTTGCCCTGGGTCTCGACCCGGTTCCAGAATATCAGCGCCGGATCATGGTTCCGGCGCCATGATCGGTAAAGAGCTCGATCAGGACCGCATGCGGCACCTTGCCGTCGAGGATCACGACCGCCTCGACGCCTTTCTCAAGCGCGTAGATGCAGGTCTCGATCTTCGGGATCATGCCGCCGGTGATGGTGCCATCGGCGATCAGGCGGCGGCATTCCTCGATGGTCAGCTCCTTGATGAGCTGCTTGTTCTTGTCGAGAACCCCCGGCACATCCGTGAGCAGCAGCAGCCGCTTTGCATTCAGCGCGCCGGCGATGGCGCCCGCGAACGTGTCGGCGTTCACATTGTAGGTCTGGCCGTCGGCCGAGGCGCACACCGGAGCGAGCACGGGGATCAGCTCCGCCTTCAGCACGGCGTCGAGCACGGCGGTGTTGACGCTCTCCGGCTCGCCCACGAAGCCGAGGTCGAGCACCTGCTCGATTTTCGAGTCGGGATCGACGACGGTGCGCTGCACCTTGCGGGCCGTGACCATGCCGCCATCCTTGCCGCACAGACCGATGGCCTTGCCGCCCTCACGGGTGATATAGCCGACGATCTCCTTGTTGACCGAACCAGCAAGGACCATTTCCACCACATCGACCGTCGCCTGATCGGTGACGCGAAGCCCCTGCTTGAATTCGCTCTTGAGATTGAGCTTCTCGAGCATCCGCGCGATCTGCGGTCCGCCGCCGTGGCACACGACGGGCTTGAGGCCCGACTGCTCGAGGAGCACGATGTCCTCGGCGAAATCCTCGGCCGTGGCCGCGTCGCCCATCGCATTGCCGCCATACTTGATGCAGACCACTTCCTGGTCGTAGCGCTGCATGTGCGGCAATGCCTGCACGAGCAGGTCGGCCTTGGCGGACGGATCGAGGCTGGCAGGGTCTGACATCGGCGGCGCTCGGTGCTGAAAGGGACTTTCGGCCTGCCTTCTAGGCGATCGGGGCAGTCCGCGCCAAGCGTCCCGGGGCAAGGCTTCAGCGCTTTTTCTGCGCCAGCCCGGCGAAACCGAGGCCAAGCCAGCTCAGCATCATCAGAATACCTCCCAACGGGCTCGCCATCGGAAACAGGCGCTGGCCCACGATCGCCCGCAAGGCGAGATCGCCCGCGAACAGCGCGACTCCCACGACCAGCACAGAGGTCAACCAGATGGCTGCCCGCATCGGGATCAGCCCGTTGGCCCGCACAGCCGTCAACGCCACAAGCGCGACTGCATGAATCAGCAGCATCTGGGCTGCTATGCTTGCGCTGTCATGCCCGGCATGGACTCCCCAGGCCCACAGGCCGACTCCGGCCGCGCCGAACAGGCCTGCGACCGCCACATGGATACGCGCTGTTGTCATGCCACACCCCGCTCGGCGAGCAGCCGTGCAATACCAGCCCGAAGGTCGGGAATGCCGGCTCCGCTGTGAGAGGACGTCACCGCAATCTCGGGATAAGCGGCAGGGCGCTTCGCCATCGCCCTTGCTGTTTCCGCGATGCGACCGGACAGATCTGCGGCTTTCACCTGATCGGCTTTCGTGAGCACGGCCTGATAGGACACGGCCGCCTTGTCGAGCGTGTCGAGCACCGCCGCATCGACCTCCTTGAGGCCATGCCGGGCGTCGATCAGCACATAGACGCGGGCAAGGTTCGGCCGCCCGCGAAGATAGTCATGGATCAGCCGCGTCCAGGTCTCGACCTTCTGCTTGCCCACAGCCGCGAAGCCGTAGCCCGGCATGTCGACGATCGTGGCGCGGTCGCCCAGTCGAAAGAAGTTGAGCTCCTGCGTCCGGCCGGGCGTATGCGACGTGCGCGCCAGCGCCTTGCGCCCGGTCAGCGCGTTGACGAGGCTCGACTTGCCGACATTCGAGCGTCCGGCCAGCGCGATCTCGATACCTTCCATCGGCGGCAGGTCGTCGACGCGGCTGGCCGCCCAAATGAAACGCCAGTCGCCGGCAAACAGCTTCCGCCCTGCCTCCGTGTGGTCGATCGTGTCGTGCTGCATGTCGAACGGTTTACGCCACGGCCTTCAGCGCGTCGATATCCGCGCCGCGGATCAGCGGCAGATGCCGGACGATGATTTCGATCGGCCAGTCCCACCAGCGGATGACAAGCAGGGCTTCGACAACCTCCGGCGCAAAGCGGATCCGTGTGACGCGTCCCGGGTTTCCGACCACCACCGCGTAAGGCGGCACATCGCGCGCCACCACTGCATGGGCCCCGATGATGGCGCCGTCTGCGACCCTCACGCCCGGCATGATCACCGCGTCGCGCCCGATCCAGACATCGTTGCCGATGATGGTGTCGCCCCGCGAGGGGTCGCCGTCGGCGCTGAGGCTTTCGCCCGGCGCGAAGCCCATCGCACCGAAGGGAAAGGTCGAGAAGCCGCGCATCGCATGATTGGCGCCGTTCATGATGAACTGCGCGCCCTGCGCGATGGCCACGAACTTTCCGATGATCAGCCGGTCGCCGACGAAGTCGAAATGATAGCGCACGCAGCGCGCTTCGAAGTGCTCCGGCCCGCGCGAGTCGTCATAGTATGAAAATGCGCCGACCTCGATCAGCGGGTTCTTGACCACCTGCGCGAGATACGCCGTGCCCTTCCAGCCGGGGATGGGGTGCAGAACCGTGGGATCGGGCAGGTTGTGGGGCGTCGGCATGGCATCGTCACCAGCCCGGTCCGCAGGTCTGCCGCGGACCCGGGCACGTTCGTCATCGGTTTCTTTCGCTTTTCGTGCCTTCCCGGCCATCCGATCGCTTTCCTCGGGCCTTCGCCGTCCGTCCTGCAGGTTTCCGGCCGCACCGGTTGGCAGAGGTCGTTCGCATCGTCGCAACAACATCAACGGATGCTGTCCGGCGCGCAACAGGTTGGCCGCGATCATGGAGAGCCGGTCGCACCGTCTTTCTCCATCGGGCCGCATTTCGCCATCTCGGCCCTGTCCGATCTGGCGTCAACGAGCGCATTGAAGAGAAAGACAGGGTTTCCGAGGATGTAACGACGCCAAAGGCGCGACGGCTCGAGGGCCATTCGCCAGATCCACTCGCATCGCACCGTCCTGACCCAGACCGGCGCCCGCCGGACATGGCCCGCCATGAAGTCGAACAGGGCCCCGACTCCCATCGCCACGCGCGCATGCCTGCGATCGATCATGCGCGAGATGACGTCTTCCTGTCTCGGATTCCCCATCGCGACGAGGAGGAGATCGACCGGATCGGCCACGAGCGTCGCGATTCGGTCCGCAATCGCCCCGTCAGCCCCGAAACCATGTCCGACGACGACGACCTCGTGGGACGGATAGCGGAATCGAATGTGCCTGGACGCCTTTTCGGCCACGCCCGGCGCGGCGCCGAGAAGCCCGATCCGCAGGGGCGCTGATGAAGCAAGGATCGCCGGGACGAGATCAGTTCCATTCAGGTTGGCGGGGAGCCTGACACCGCGCATGCGCGCGGCCAGATCGATGCCCACACCATCGGGCAGGATGAGGAACTCCGTCAGCGCTGCCCGGAGGGCATCGTTTCTCCTCGCGATGTTCACGAGGTGGGCGTTGGCGAAGCACACCTTCAGGCATCGCTCGTTCCTCGTCGCCAGACGCTCGAGCGCCTGCGCCTGCGTCAACGCCTCGATCCGGATGCCCGCCACTATGACCATCGGCCTGTCCAACACGACCTGACCTGTTGCAGCTCCGATGTCGAGATTTCACCAGCGGGGCACAAGAGGCTCCGCGGCCAGCAACCGCGATATGAAGGCCCCTGATGGTTCGAGGGTATCGATATCCGCACGTGAGCGCTCCGCAACCGGACCGGCGCGGCAGCCACCCGCTCAAGACCCGCGCCGTCATCCCTGCCGGCGCCATCCTGTCTGGTGCGCGACAATCGGAAAGTAGAGCGCATAGGGCAGCACGCGCATCAGCTTCAGGATGAAGGCGAGCCTGCGCGGGAAGATGATCTCGAAGCCGCCGCGCTCGAAGCCGTCGACCACGCGCCGCGCTGCGTCGTCCATGCTCATGAGGAACGGCATGGGGAAGTCGTTCTTGCGGGTCAGCGGCGTGTCGATGAAGCCGGGATTCACCACCTGCATGACGATGCCGAGATTGTCGCAATCGAACTTCAGCGCCTCGCACAGATGGATTGCAGCCGCCTTCGACGCGCCATAG
Source organism: uncultured Allobosea sp. (assembly GCA_964508635.1). Taxonomy (GTDB): domain Bacteria; phylum Pseudomonadota; class Alphaproteobacteria; order Rhizobiales; family Beijerinckiaceae; genus Allobosea. Next base: position 7,507 of record CAZDUL010000073.1, read on the forward strand.
GCGGCGGCCTTCGGCAGACCGCGATAGCCGGCCACGGACGCGTTGACCGCAACCTGCCCCTTGCCGCGACGCGCCATGCGCGACAGCACTGGCGCCAGGCCGTTCACCACGCCAATGACGTTGACAGCCATCGATTGGCGAAAGGCTGCGACGTCGAGCTCGCCCGCGCGCGTGTAGGGCGCCACGCCGGCATTGAAGAAGGCGAGCGCGATCGGGCCGTGCACGACCTCGATCGCCTCGACCAGTGCTGCCATGCCGGCCTCGTCCGTCACGTCGCCGGGGTGGGCGACGATCCGGCCCGGCATGGCGACAGCTTCCGCCGCCATGGCCTCGAGCTCGTCGATACGGCGCGCGGTGGCGCACACCGTCCAGCCGCGCCGCGCGAGCTCGAGGGACGTTGCCCGACCGATTCCGGAGCTGGCGCCGGTGACCCAGGCCACGCCGTCGCGAGGGGTCATGCGTGCAGGCGGCATCGAAACTCCTGTCGAAACGTGGCCTTTCCGCCCGGCTGCGATGAACGACGAACCTGACACGATGAACCCGCGAGCCCTGCGCGGCCCTCGGGTCTAGATGGGAGCGTGACGAAACAATCAGTCGCGCGCGTGGCCGCGGAACACTTTGCGCAGGAAGCTTGCCACAGGACCCGTGAGCCGAAGCGGCGCATCGGTGACGGCGAAGCAGATGCAGTCTTCATCCGCGTCGGCGACCGGTCTGTGGTCGACATCCTCATCGGCAACGGCAACGTCACCACGCTTGTAATGGCCGGCGATATCCGTGAAGCCGCCCTGCAACACCAACGTGACCTCCTGCCCCTCATGGGTGTGCGAGGGTATGGTGCGGCCTGCCTTGATCCAGTAGAGCTTCGCCTCGATCCCGTCCGCATCCTCCACGGTCCACTCGCGCACGCCCGGCATCACGGTGCGCCACGGGATGGCGTCGGATGATCTGCCGAAATAGCGGCGCAACACCGGGGTGAACACAGGGTCATTGCCATTGCCCGTATCAGGCTCATCGGGCTCCATCGCCATGATGGCGCGAAGCATCGCATCACGATGGGGCAGCGGCTTCGGCGTCAGATCTTCGAGGGTGGCACCCTTCACCGCCTCAAGGCCGCAGACGAAGCGCTCACTCGCCGGGTTCATCTCGAGATGCGCCTGGATCAGCAGGTGCAACGGTCTCGGCAGGCTGCCGAGCGCATATTGGGCGAGCAGCGCATCGAGAGGGCGACTGTCGCCGGGAACCGGTGCGTGATGCATCTGAACGATGCTCCTTGTTCGTCACATCTTGGCGCAGGGTCTGCGCAGACCGCGATGACGACCGATGGGTCGTCGATTGACCTACATGACATTACGCCAGCGAACCAAGCACGGATCACATCCGTGCGAGCGCGTAAATGGATCGACGGGCAATGACTTAAAGAGTTTAAATCGCGAATTCGTATTCGCACGTACGCCTGTCGTGCGCAGCCGCCACGCATGAGCCGGCCCGCCCGGCTTCGCGAGTGCAAAACGTATCGCCAGACACGAGTTGCCGACCGCACCACGACCACCTAGCGTCGGAAAGGCGACGGAGCGGCGATGCCCCGAGCCCGCATGGAAATCAACCTACCGTGTGCAAATCAACCCATCCGGAATGACCCTGATGCCCGCAACCGACCTTCTCTTCCGGCACGATGCCTATCTCGACGAGACGCGCGCACGGGTGGTTCAGATCACCGACCGGGGCGCCATCGTCCTCGACCGGACCGTTTTTTACGCCACCGGGGGCGGCCAGCCAGGCGACGCCGGGACGCTCGTGCTGCCCGGCGGCGCGCAAACGCCTGTCGCAACCACGATCTACGACCCCGATGACAAGAGCCGCATCCTGCATATCGTCCCGGACGGGTTCCCGCTGCCGGCCGTGGGCGACGAGGTCACAGCCAGGCTGGATTGGGCAGCACGCCACAAACGCATGCGCATCCACACGGCCCTGCATCTTCTCAGCGTGGTTCTGCCCTACCCGGTCACCGGGGGCGCGATCGGAGACGGCGAGGGCCGGCTCGATTTCGACATCCCCGAGGCCGGCCTCGACAAGGCCGAGCTCACCGCGCGCCTGATGGAGTTGGTCGGTCGCGACGCTGCTGTCAGCGAGCGGTGGATCACCGACGAGGAGCTCGATGCCAATCCCGGCCTCGTGAAGACCATGTCGGTCAAGCCGCCACGTGGATCGGGGCGCGTGCGCCTCGTCGAGATCGCGGGAATCGATCTTCAGCCTTGCGGTGGAACGCATGTGCGCTCCACGGGCGAGATCGGCGCGGTCGCGGTCACCGATATCGAGAAGAAGGGCAAGCAGAACCGTCGGGTCCGCATCGCGCTGTCCTGAGCGTCGGCGCGTTGCGCCGATCACCGCGGACGAGACAGCACGGGCTCCAGCGCGCGCTTGATCTCGTCCTTCATCGGCTGCGCGCAGGCGAGGATCTCGGACGTCTTGAAGAAGTCGAGCCCGGCGAAGCGACCCACGTCAGGCCTCAGCACCGCGTCCGGTCTTCGGCGCTCCAGCATGCGCTGCACCAGAGCGCTCATCAGGATCTGGCTGGCTCCCAGCATGGCCTCGATCGGCTCGGGCACACGTTGGTCCGAGACGAAGGCCGCGCCGCCGACATCGATCGCAATCACGGTCATCCCAGGCTGCATCAGATGCTCGTAAGGGAGCGGGTTGACCGCGCCGCCGTCGATCAGCACCCGACCCTCGATCTGAACGGGCCGCACGAGGCCCGGGATCGCCATCGAGGCTCCAACCGCCGGAGTCAGCGCACCAGCCGACAAGGTCACCTCGCAGCGCAGATGGTAGTCCGTGGCGATGGCGAGAAACGGGATCGTCAGGCTCTCGAAGCGGTCCGGCACGGCATCCGGCCAGAACAGGTCGAGCAGCCGCTCCCCATCCACCAGCACCGGGTTTCCGATGCCGCTGCGCTGGATGAGCTGCGTGATGCGGCCGACCCGCGCCTCCAGCAGCCGCGCGATGACCCTCGCCCGCTCGCGGAACGTGGCGAGCGCATAGGCCCGAAGGGAACGACCCGGAAGGCCGGCGCAATAGGCCGCACCGATGATGGCCCCGATCGAGCACCCCGCAATGGCCGCCGGCTTCACGCCGAGCTCGTCCAGCGCCTCCAGAGCGACGATATGTGCCATGCCGCGCGCGCCACCGCCGCCGAGCGCCAGTGCAACGCCGCCTTCGCTTTTCCGCAGCGGCTCGGCCAGAGCAGGCGCGGCAGGCTGAGATGACCCGGCATCCTTGCGCGCCGCCATGCGTCAACCCCGTCCGTCTTGCCTTCCGGCCGGCAGGTTTCGGCCCAGCGCGCGCCAGCCGATATCGCGTCGGCAGAAGCCATCCGGCCAGTCGATCGCGTCGACCGCCGCATAGGCACGCTCACGAGCCTCTGCCAATGTCGCGCCGATGCCGACGCAGTTCAGCACCCGTCCGCCGGCCGCAACGATGACGCCGTCGCGCTCTGCGGTGCCGGCATGGAACAGGAGCACCCCCGGTAGCGCGGCGGCCCGCTCCAGCCCGCCGATGACGCCGCCCGCCTTCGGCCGGCCGGGATAACCGGCGGAACAGAGCACCACCGTCATGGCATGGGTTGGCGCCCACGCCAGCCTGACGCGATCGAGCGTGCCGTCGCAGGCAGCGACAAGTGCCGCGACGAGATCGCTGCGGAGCCGGGGCATCAGCACCTCGCACTCCGGATCACCGAAGCGGACATTGTATTCGATCAGCTTCGGACCGTCCTCGGTCAGCATCAGGCCGGCGAACAGGACGCCCCGGAACGGCGTTCCGCGGCGCGCCATCGCCGCGAGCGTCGGATGGATGATGCGGTCCATCACCTGCGCTTCCAGCGCGGGAGTCAGCGCCGGGGCCGGCGAATAGGCGCCCATCCCACCCGTATTCGGGCCCGTATCGCCCTCGCCCACCCGCTTGTGATCCTGCGCTGACGCGAGCGGCAGGGCGTGGAGGCCGTCGCAGAGCGCGAAGAAGCTCACCTCCTCCCCGACCAGCATCTCCTCGATCACGACCGAGGCACCTGCCTCACCGAGACCGCCGCCGAACATCATGCCGAGAGCCGCCTCGGCTTCGGCCACCGTCGCGGCCACCACCACGCCCTTGCCGGCGGCCAATCCGTCGGCCTTGATGACGATCGGTGCGCCCCTGCTGCGTACGTGGTCAAGCGCAGGCGCGAGCGCCTCGAAGCGCGCATAGGCAGCCGTCGGCACGCCCGCCTCGTCGCACAGCGCCTTCGTGAAGCCCTTCGAGCCTTCGAGCCGGGCGGCGGCTCGCGTCGGCCCGAAGGCGCGGATATCGGCCGCCGCCAGCGCATCAACCAGACCGGCCACCAGCGGCCCTTCCGGCCCGACCACCACCAGCCCGATGTCCTGCGCATGGCAGAAGGCGACGACCGCCGCGTGATCGGCGACATCGAGGCCGATATTCGTGCCGCAGAACGCGGCGGTGGTATCCCTATGCGAGGGGATGGACAGCGGGGTGGGGGTGGGGGGGCCGGGCGGGGCGCTGGAGGGGGGAATGGTGGGAGCAATAGCGGAACCGGATATTGGGGCGCGCGTGGATGTGTCAACGTAGCACAGACCTGGGCACGCGTCCCAGCAGGAACTGGGCTGGCGTCTCAGTCATGGAGGTATACAGGGCAAGTAGTGCGACTCGTTCGTCAGAGT
>CAZDUL010000074.1:0-6893 GCA_964508635.1 uncultured Allobosea sp.
TAAGGCCCGGCCGCGATGGCGCAGCTGACGGACGACTGCTTCGCGTTCGGGGGCCCTATGCTGACCGTCGACCAGGCGGCGGCGCTGGTCGCCGCGCGCATCTCACCGCTCGAGGCCAGCGAAAGCGTCCCGCTTGTCGACGCTCTCGGCCGTTCTCTCGCACATGACCTCGTCGCAGCCCTTCCGCTTCCGCCGTTCCGCAACTCGGCGGTCGATGGCTACGCGGTTCGCCATGTCGATCTGCGCGCCGAGGGCCCCACGCGCCTTCCGGTCGCCGGCCGCGTCGCTGCCGGGGCGAGCGCCGGACAAGCAAGCGCCCGTGGCGCGGCCGTGCGCGTCTTCACCGGCGCGCCGATGCCACCGGATGCCGACACGGTGTTCATGCAGGAAGATGTTTCGGTCGATAGCGACATGGTCGAGCTGCCTCCCGGTCTCGCGCGTGGGGCCAACATGCGGCCTGCCGGCGAGGATATCGCACCGGGCGAGGTGGCGCTGTCTGCCGGTGTGCGTCTCGCTCCCCAGCATCTTGCCGTTGCCGCTGCCCTCGGCCGAACAACGCTCGATGTACGTCGGAAGGTGCGCGTCGGCGTTTTCTCGACGGGCGACGAACTGACCGAGCCGGGCACGCCGCTGCATGACGCCGGCATCTACGACAGCAACCGCATCATGCTGATGGCGCTGGTGAGCCGTGCCGGAGGCGAGGCGATTGATCTCGGCATCGTGCGGGACCGGAAGGCCGAGCTGTCCGCGCGCCTCAAGGCTGCGGCCGCCGATTGCGACCTGATCCTCACCTCCGGCGGTGTTTCCACCGGCGAGGAGGATCACGTCAGGCCGGCGGTGGAGGAGGTTGGCTCGCTGGTGTTCTGGCGCCTCGGCATCAAGCCGGGCCGCCCCGTCGCCATGGGCGTGATCGGCGGCGCGGCGTTCATGGGGCTGCCGGGCAACCCGGTGGCGGTGTTCGTCACCTTCGCTTTCGTCGTGCGGCCGCTCCTGGCCCGGCTTGCGGGCGAAGTGTGGCGCGCTCCGCGCCGCTGGCCCGTCGAGCTTGGATTTCCCTATCGCAAGAAGCCCGGCCGACGCGAGTATGTTCGCGTACGGCTGGAGGATAGCGGGGGCAAGGTCATCGCACGCAAGCACCCGCGCGATGGTGCAGGCATGCTCTCCTCGCTCACCGAAACCGATGGATTGATCGAACTCGTGGAGGAGCGCACAAGGGTCGAGGCCGGCGAGACAGCGCCGTTCCTCGCCTTCGGCGACCTCGTCTGACGTTCAGCGCCCGCGTCGCGCTCCGCTGGCCGGATCGAACAGGTGCACCCGCGACGGATCGATGCCGAGCTTGAGCCTGCCCTCCGTTGCCTCCACCGTTCCGGTCGGCGCCTGCATCACCAGCGTCGCCCCGTCCAGGGAGCCATGAAACAGCTGCGTGGCGCCGAGTTCCTCGATGAAGTCGATCGACATCGCGAGCGGGCCGTCCGCCCGTGGTTCCAGGTCCTCCGGCCGCAGCCCGATCTCGATGGCGGTGCCGGGCGCAAGATCGGCAGCCATGTCGGTTGCCTCGAACTCCGCAGCGCCGATTGCGACACGACCGGGAGCAACGACACGCCCGGCCAGGATGTTCATCGGCGGCGAGCCGATGAAGGTCGCGACGAACCGGGTCGCCGGCTTGCGATAGACCTCGTTCGGCAGACCCATCTGCTCGACCCGTCCCGCACTCATCACGACAAGCTTGTCCGACAGCGTCATCGCCTCGACCTGATCGTGGGTGACGTAGATCGAGGTGACACCGAGCGTCCGCTGCAGCTTCTTGATCTCGACGCGCATCTGGACGCGAAGTTTCGCATCGAGGTTGGACAAGGGCTCGTCGAACAGGAAGACCTGGGGCTTTCGCACGATGGCGCGACCCATCGCGACGCGCTGCCGCTGGCCACCCGAAAGCGCCCGCGGCTTGCGCTCCAGGAACGGCTCGATGGCGAGGATCCGCGCAGCCTCCTTCACGCGCCGGTCGATCTCGTCCTTCGGTGTGCCGCGATTGCGCAAGCCATAGGCCATGTTGTCGTACACGCTCATGTGCGGGTAGAGTGCATAGCTCTGGAACACCATCGCGATATCGCGCTCGGCAGGTTCGACGCCATTGACCACGCGTCCGCCGATCCGGCATTCCCCGGAGGTGATGCTTTCAAGCCCCGCCACCATGCGAAGAAGCGTGGACTTGCCGCACCCGGATGGTCCGACCAGGACGCAGAATCCGCCGTCGGGGATGTCGAAGGAGACACCTTTCACGGCCTCGACATTGCCGGCGTAGACCTTGCGGATGTTGGAGAGGGTGACGTCGGCCATGGTTTACCGTGACAGGAAGCGAACAGGGAGCAGCGATTGGCGCGCGATCTCGGTCGGCAGCCGATCATCGCGATCGAAGGCGATGGCAGACGGGGCGCAGGCTTGTCGCGCGCCGTTCGTCAGCGTCGTCATTTCTCGGTCTCCACCAGGCCCTTCACGAACCACTTCTGCAGCAGCACCACGACCAGCACCGGCGGAAGCAAGGCCAGCACAGCGGTAGCCATCACGCGGTTCCAGTCGGTCGGCCCGCCGGCGGTGTCGATCATCTTGGTGATGCCGATCACGATCGTGGTCATGCTCTGGTCCGTGGTGATCAGCAGCGGCCACAGATACTGGTTCCAGCCATAGATGAACAGGATGACGAACAGGGCGGCGATCGTGGTGGCGGAGAGCGGCACGACCACGTCGAAGAAGAACCGCACCGGCCCGGCGTTGTCGATCTTGGCGGCTTCGACGAGCTCGTCCGGGATGGTCAGGAAGAATTGCCGGAACAGCAGCGTCGCCGTGGCCGAGGCGATCAGCGGGATCGTCAACCCGGCCATGGTGTTGAGCATGCCGAGATCGGTGACGACCTTCAGTGTCGGGATGATGCGCACCTCGACCGGCAGCATCAGCGTCACGAAGATCATCCAGAACAGGAAGCTGCGGAACGGCACGCGGAAGAATACGATGGCGTAGGCGCTCATCAGCGAGATCACGATCTTGCCGACCGCGATCAGCACCGCCATGACCAGACTGTTCCACATCATCTGACCGACCGGCGTGCCGACCGAGCGGCTGTTGCCGCCGACCCCCAGCACGCTCGTGTACACCTCGGGCCCGAGGGAGCCCGGCACGAGCGTCATCGGAACCTGGGCGATCTCCTGGTTCGGGATCGTCGAGGCGACAAAGGCAACCCAGATCGGGAATGCCGTGATCAGGATGCCCACCCAGATCACGACATGGGCGAGGAGGTTGGGCCGATCGAGATGGCCAGCGTCCGTCCCGGTCATCAGTAGTGCACCTTGCGCTCGATGAAGCGGAACTGCAGCACGGTCAACGCGACAACGATCAGCATCAGGATGACCGATTGCGCTGCCGATCGACCGAGGTCCTGGGCGATGAACCCGTCATACCAGACCTTGTAGATCATGATTTCGGTCGATTTGCCCGGCCCGCCCTGGGTAGCGGCATGCACGACGCCGAAGGTCTCGAAGAAGGCGTAGACGAAGTTGACGACCAGCAGGAAGAAGGTTGTCGGGGACAGAAGCGGCAGGATGATCGTGAAGAAGCGCCGCCGCTCGCCTGCGCCGTCGATCTGCGCCGCCTCGATCAGAGACTTCGGGATCGATTGCAGCCCGGCCAGGAAGAAGACGAAGTTGTAGGCGATCTGCTTCCAGGCCGAGGCGATGATGATCAGCGTCATCGCATCCGCGCCATCGATGCGCGGGTTCCAGTCGATGCCGATCCGGCCCAGATAGTAGGACACGATGCCGACCGACGGATTGAACAGGAACAGCCACAGCGCGCCCGCCACCGCTGGCGCGATGGCGTAGGGGATGATCAGGATCGTCTTGTAGGGCGTCGCCCCGCGCACGACCTTGTCGGCCATCAGCGCCAGAAGGATCGCCGGAACCATGGCAAGGATGGTGACCATGGTCGAGAAGAAGAAGGTCCGCGCGATGGTGGCGCGGTAGGCCGGATCGCTCAGGACGTTGGCGAAGTTCTCGAGTCCGACGAACTGCACCGAAAGCCCCAGAGGATCCTGCAGCAGCGTCGACATCCACAGCGCCTGCCCCGCCGGCAGGTAGAAGAACACGATGATGATGAGGATCTGCGGCGCCAGCAGCGCATAGGGCAGGGCGAGGCCCGGATAGGTGACCTTGCGTTCCATGCGGGGGCCGTTCCTCGGGGTGGGCGCGCGCTGTCCGGGAGGAACCCCGGACCTCGTGAAGGCTCTGAGGCTTCACGCCGGCCCTCGTCGCGCTTGAAGCTGGACGTGGTCCCGGCGCGAGGCCGGAACCACAGTGTTGGATGCGAGCCGGTCCGCTTACTGCGCGGCTGCGACGGCGCGCTCGAACTGACGCAGCGCCTCGTTGCCGCGGCGAACCGCGTTGTCGAGCGCCTGCTGGGCGGTCTGCTGGCCCTGGAGCGCCTTCTCGACCTCCTCATGATAGAAGTCGCGGATCTCGGTCCAGCGGCCGAAGCGATAGCCCGACGAGTTGGCCGTCGGCGTGCCGCGCGTCAGCTGCAGGATCGGGATGTCGCGGCCAGGGTTCTGCGCGAAGAAACCTTCGGCCTGCATGGCCTCGAAGGCTTCGTTCGTCGCCGGCAGGAAGCCCGTTGCCTTGGCGAAGCGCACCAGCCGGTCGCGTTCGGCCATGAACGCGAGGAACTCGGCCACGCCGCGGAACTCCTCGGCCGTGCGGTTCGGGGCGTTGAACACCCACAGCGAGGCGCCGCCGACGATGCCGTTCTTCGGCTGGGCGATCACATCCGGCCAGTAGGGCAGGAAGCCGACGCCGAACTCGGCCTTCAGGTCGCGGGCGATGCCGGCATGGCCGCCCGAGGACTGCAGCAGCATGCCGCAGGTGCCGGAGACAAACAGCGCGTTCGCGTCATTGGAGCGGCCGCCGTACTGGAAGCTCTTGTCGGCGGCGAGGTCGACCAGCGTCTGCACCATCTTCACGCGCGGGGCGTCGTTGAAGGTGAGCACGGCGTTGAGGCCGCCGCGGCCGTTCGCTTCTGTCGAGAGCGGCAGGTCATGGATCGCCGAGAACTGCTCGAGCATGACCCAGGCAAGCCAGGTGGTGGAGAATCCGCACGCGGCCGCATTGGTGGAGCGGATCTTCTTCGCAGCCTCGATCATCTCCGGCCAGGTCGCCGGCGGCTTGTTGGGATCGAGGCCGGCCTTGCGGAAGATGTCCTTGTTGTAAAACAGCACCGCCGTCGAGACGTTGTAGGGCATCGAGATCAGGGTGCCGTCCGGGCGGGAGTAATAGCCGCGGGCCGGGCCGAGGAACTTCGAGGAATCGAAGGTCAGGCCGGCCTTCTGGAACACCTCCGCGACGGGAACGGTGGCGCGCGGCAGGCCGAACATGTCACCGGTGCCGGCATCGAACATCTGCATGATGTGCGGCGGATTGCCGGCGCGGAACGCCGCGAAGGCCGCGGCGCGCTGCTCGGGATACTGGCCGCGGAACGAGACGTTGACGTTGAACTTCGTCTGACTGGCGTTGAACTCCTGCCCGTACTTGATCATCTCCTCCTGGGCCGGGCCGGTCAGCCCGATCCAGACCTCGATGTTGGTACGCTGCTGCGCCACTGCGGCAGTCGATGCGGCGACAATGGAGGTCGCCCCGATCATGCCGGCGGCCAGCGCGCCGAGCACGGTGCGTTTCGTCAGTGTCATGTGTTCGCTCCCTGTGTGGGGTCGGTTCCGCGCGACCGCCCGTCGTGGTTGGTCGATCGGCCTGACGTCAGGCCACACCACAGGCCCGTGACAGTCCGATGACATCGGCGACACCTGAATGTAGCCGGCTGCTCTTTCCTGTCCATGGGTTGCGATCCGCAGGCTCGCGCCACTAGACCGGAGGCTGCGCTGGTCCCGACATCGGCGCGCCAACAGGGTGCCGGACGATCCGGAGGATGCCTCGACCATGCCGCAGACCGTTCGGATCCTCGTCATCGGCGAGGCAATCGCCGATTTCCTGCCGGGGGGCGGGGAGACCTATCGGGCCGTGCTCGGCGGGTCCGGCATCAACACGGCGCGGGCGCTGGCACGGCTGGGCCTGCCGGCCCGGTTCGTCTGGAGCCTGTCGAGCGACCGTCTTGGCCGACGCTTCGTCTCGGCGCTAGAGCGTGATGGCGTTGATTTGACGCTGGCCCGGATTGTCGATCGGCCCAGCGCGATCGCGGTCGTCGAACCGGCGGGCGCGAGCGCGGGGGGCATGTTCACCCTTTACCTGGCCGGGACCGCCCATCACGAGCCGCCTGTCATCGACGAGGGGCTCCTCGATGCGGCGCCGGGAAACGGCGGGCATGTCCACGCCGCCTCCTTTGCGGCCACGGTCGGCCCGGCTGCTGCGGGGGTGCTGACGCTGATGCAGCGGGCGAAGGAACAGGGATCGTCGAGCTATGATCCCAACATCCGCGCCGCCTGCCTGCCACCGCGCCAGGAGGCGGTGGCGCTTGTCGAGGCACGGGTCGCGGCTGCCACGATCGCGCGGGCCAGCGAGGACGACCTTGCCTGGCTCTATCCGGCCTTGCAGCCGCACGAGGTGCTGCAACGCTGGCGCATGCTGGGCGCAACCGTCGCGATCGTGACGCGCGGCGCAGCCGGAGCGCTGGCCCTGGGTCCGGATGCGGGCGGCAACCAGGTCTGGAGCGAGGCGAAGGCGGCGCCGGTGCCGGTTGTCGACACCGTCGGCGCAGGCGATACCTTCACCGCCGGTCTTCTGGCCGCGATGGCGCAGGAGGGCGCGCTCGGCCGGCCTGACGCAACCTTTGACCCAGCGACGCTGAGCCGCTGGATGGCCTTCGCAACCCGGACCGCGAGCCTGACCCTGTCCCTTATA
>CAZDUL010000075.1:0-7462 GCA_964508635.1 uncultured Allobosea sp.
TCGCTGCGACCGCCTTCTTGGCGTCGAACTGGGCCTTGCTGGCCTTGTCCTTGACGATCTCGATGCCGCCGATCAGGCCGGTGGCGCGTGCCTCGCCCACCAGCGGATGGTCGGCGAGCGCCTCGAGGCGCTGCACGAAACGCGGGCTGACCTTGCGCACATGCTCGATGATGCCGTCGCGGCGGTAGATCTCCAGTGTCTTGAGCGCGACCGCGCAGCCGACCGGGTGGCCCGAATAGGTGTTGCCGTGGCCGAAGGTGCCGATCTTGCGGCTCTGGTCGATGAGGGCCGCATTGATCCATTCGGGGATGAAGATGGCCGAGAGCGGGAAATAGGCGGATGTGAGCGCCTTGGCGCAGGACAGCGTGTCGGGCTTCAGCCCCACCGCCGTCGAGCCGAACCACTCGCCGGTGCGGCCGAAGCCGGTGATCACCTCATCCGCGATCATCAGCACGTCGTGCCTGGCGAGCACAGGCTGGATCGCCTCGAAATAGCCCTTCGGCGGCAGGATCGCCCCGCCCGCGCCCATGATCGGCTCGGCGATGAAGGCCGCGACCGTCTCCGGGCCTTCGCGTTCGATCATCTCGTCGAGCTCGGCCGCGAGGCGTGCGGAGAAGGCTTCTTCCGTCTCGCCCGCTTGAGCAAACCGGTAGTGGTGCGGGCAGGAGGTGTGCAGGATGCCGGCGATCGGGAGATCGAAATCGATGTGGTTGTAGGGCAGCCCCGTGAGCGAGGCCGAGGCGACGGTGACGCCGTGATAGCCCTTGAGCCGTGCGATGATCTTCTTCTTCTTCGGGCGGCCGAGCGCGTTGTTGAGATACCAGACGAGCTTAACCTGCGTGTCGTTGGCGTCGGAGCCGGAGGAGCCGTAGTAGATCTTGGAGGTCGGCATCGGCGCGATCTCCTTCAGCCGCTCGGCGAGCTCGATGGCCGGGTCGTGGCTACGGCCGGAGAACAGATGCGCGAAGGGCAGCTTCGCCATCTGCTCGCGCGCGGTCTCGACCAGCTCGGCGTTGGAATAGCCGAGCGAGGTGCACCACAGCCCCGACATGCCCTCGATGTAATCGCGGCCCGATGAATCGAACACGCGCACGCCTTCGCCGCGTTCCAGCACAAGCGGTCCCGTCTCGCGATGGGCGGCAAGGTTGGTGTAGGGGTGCACGAGCGTCTCGATGTCGCGCACCTGGGCGTTGGTGAGGGTGGGCGCGCTGGTCGGCATGGGGGCTCCGGTCTGGCGGTAGGGAACGGTCGATGGTGCATGATGAGACCACCGCCGCGCTGTCGACAACCCCCGGTGCCCCCCCGTAAACGCAGATCGGCCGCTGGAAAGTGCATGCGGCGGCTCCCTTGCGTGACCGAGGCCTGAGCCGGCGTCGACAGGCCCGTCATCGGCGGGCGGGCATCCGTCAATCCCGGGCGACGTGGGGCGGGCGGTGCAGGGGCCTCCGAGATGGCCAGGTCCGGGCCCGGCCATGACGCGCTTCCCCCGTGATGGCGGTGACGACACGGGCGCCGTGAAGCGGAAGCCCGCGACGGCCCCGCGCAAGGGGAGGCTGGTCGGGCGCGCAGGCGCACCCTAACCTAGCCGTGTCGACACACGCACCACGTTCCGAAAACCCCATGGCCGACCTGTCGCTCATCAACCGTTCTGCAGTGGATCTGGTCGAGCTGCTCAAGCTCGGAGCGGTGACGCCGCTCGATCTGCTCGATGCGCTCGAAGCGCGCATCGCGGCGGTGGATGGGGCGGTCAACGCTTTGCCGACACTGTGCTTCGAGCGCGCCCGCGCCGCTGCAGTCGAGCTGATGGATATGCCATGGCCGGACCGGGGGATGCTGTGCGGCTTGCCCGTCGCGATCAAGGATCTGACTGCGGTGCGCGGCGTTCGCACCACCTATGGCTCTCCGATCTTCGCCGATTTCGTGCCGGAGGCGTCCGATCCGCTGGTGGAGCGGCTGGAGAGCGAGGGGGGGCTGATCTACGCCAAGTCCAACACGCCGGAGTTCGGCGCCGGCGCCAACACCTTCAACGAGGTGTTCGGCCCGACCCGCAACCCGTGGGATACGCGGCTGTCCGCGGCCGGATCGTCCGGCGGGGCAGCGGTGGCGCTGAAGACCGGCACGGCCTGGCTCGCGCACGGGTCCGACCTCGGCGGCTCCCTGCGCAATCCGGCGAGCTTCAACGGTATCGTCGGCCTGCGCCCGACGCCCGGCCGCGTCGCGACCGATCCCGGCCTGCAGATCGACCGGCGGCTGCCGGTCGAGGGGCCGATGGCGCGCACGGTCGAGGACGTGGCGCTGTTCCTCGATGCGCTGACGGGAGAGGATGTGCGCGATCCGGTTTCGCTGCCGAAGCCCGTCACGCCGTTCCTGACACAGGCGCGTTCGGGCTGGCGCCCGGCCCGGGTGGCTTGGTCGGCCGATCTCGGGATCACGCCGGTCGATGCGGAGGTGGCGGAGGTGGTGCGCCGCGCCGCGATGCGCTTCGCCGAGCTCGGGGCCATCGTCGAGGAGGCGCACCCTGACCTGTCGGAAGCGCATGACAGCTTCAACGTGCTGCGCGCCAAGGGCTTCGCCATCTCGAAAGCGGCGCTGCTAGCCAGCCATCGCGACAAGCTCAAGCCCGAAGTGGTCTGGAACATCGAGAAAGGGCTTTCGCTCACGATGCCGGAGATCGTCCGCGCCGAGGAGCAGCGCGCGGCGATGACGCGCCGGATGCTCGCCTTCCTGGCGGGGGCCGAGGCGGGCGGCTACGACCTGCTCTGCACGCCGGCGACCATCGTCGCAGCGTTTCCGGTGGAGCAGCGCTATGTCGAGGCGGTGAACGGGGTCACGTTCGACAATTATGTCGGCTGGCTCTCGATCGCCTACGCCATCACCCTGTGCGGCTGCCCCGCCTTGTCATTGCCGGCGGGGTTCACCGCCGATGGCCGTCCCGTCGGTCTGCAGATCGTGGCGCGCCCGCGCGACGAGGGGCGGCTGCTGGCCGGGGCGCTGGCGCTCGAGCAGGCGCTTGGGCTCGACACGGTCACGCCGATCGAGCCGAGGGTCGCGCACCTGGCCTGAGGCGGTGACCGGCCGGTTTTCGTCATGCCAGCGCGTCGAAGCGCGCCTTGAACAGGGCCTGAGCGGCCTCGATGGGCTGGGGAATGACGAGATCGGTCACGGTGCGGGGCAGGGGTTCGGGCCGGCCGAAGAACGCCAGCGCCTCTTCGCGCGCAAAGCCCGCGAGGCGCGTCGCTTCATGGAAGGCGGCGATCCGGTCGGCGCGCTTGGCAAGTTTCGCCACGGCTTCCGGCGTTGCTGCGGGCAACCCGAAACGCAGGTGGATCGCAGCCAGAAGCCGCGCCTCGACGTCCTTGTAGCCGTCGCCGAGCTGCGCCTTGAAGGGCGAGATCATGTCGCCGATGACATATTCCGGCGCATCGTGCAGCAGCACCATCAGCCGCGCGGTGCGCGTCAGCCCCGGTTCGAGCGTGCCCGCGATCGCCTCCACCAGCACCGAGTGTTGCGCCACCGAGAAGATGTGCGGTCCCAGCGTCTGGCCATTCCACCGCGCGACCCGGGCGAGCCCGTGGGCGATGTCCTCGATCTCGATGTCGAAGGGCGAGGGATCGATCAGGTCGAGCCGCCGTCCCGACAGCATGCGCTGCCAGGCGCGGGGCGGCGGTGCGGCGCGACCGGCAGGCTTCACCATCTGACCCTCCGCCCCAGCTCCGCGCATTCGGCGTGGCGGAAACAGCCCGTGAGATGGTCGTTCACCAGTCCCGACGCCTGCATGAAGGCATGGACGATGGTCGGCCCGACGAAAGCGAAGCCGCGCGCCTTGAGATCCTTCGACAGGGCCTGCGCAGCCTTGCTCGTCGTCGGCACGGCCTCATGGGTGCGCCACGCATTCTGCACGGGCGCGCCATCGACGAAGCCCCAGAGATGGCGGGAGAAGGAGCCGCGCTCCATCATGCCGAGCCAGAGCCGCGCGTTGCGGATCGCGCCCTCGATCTTGGCGCGGTTGCGGACGATGCCGAGGTCGGACATCAGCCGCGCGACATCGGCCTCGCCGAAACGTGCGATCGTTTCGGGGTCGAAGCCGGCGAACGCCGAGCGGAAGGCGTCGCGCTTCCTCAGGATGGTGATCCAGCTCAGTCCCGCCTGGAAGCCGTCGAGAACGAGCTTCTCGAACAGGGCGCGGTCATCGGTCTCGGGCACGCCCCATTCGGTGTCGTGATAGGCGACATAGAGCGGGTCCGCGCCCGGCCAGAGGCAGCGGGGCCTGCCGTCGTCGTGAAGGATGGCCTCCCGGCCGACAGCCGCGTCCGTCACGCCTTCGCCTCGCCGAAGCTGGGCTCGCCGGGGAAGGGGAAGCGCGCATAGGCCGGCTTCTCGACCACGACAGGCAGGCCGCCTGCGCGCACCTCATGCCCGGCTGCCAGCGCATCCGCCAGACGATCGAGCCGCAGCATGGCAAGGCCGCGCCCGTCGGCGGTGGAGCCGACATCGCCGATGTGCCTGCCGCCGGCCTCCACGCCGACGCTCCATTCGCAACGGATGCCGTCGATGAAGCGGATCGGCACGATGCGCGTGCGGGCCGTGCCGCGATGCTCCATGCGCGACACCACCTCCTGGCCGACATAGCAGCCCTTGGTGAAGGAGACGCCGCCGAGCTGATCCATGTTGGCCTCGTGCGGGAAGGTCATCTCGTAGCCGAAATCCTTGCCGCCCTCCGGCAGTCCGACGGCGATGCGGTGGATCAGGTAATCCTCCTCCGTCGCGGTCTTCCAGGCCATGATGTCGTCGCGGTCGATGATCGCGCGATCGCCCATGGCCGCGAGCCGCGGATCGGCATGGACGATGCCGGCTTCCGGCGGGATCCTGCCGCCCTCGACATGGGCGATCACGGCGGCGGTCTGGCCGAGGTCGGTCAGCGTCACCTTCGCGCGCAGCCTGTACATCGCGAGCCGCCGGGCAAGGTCCGGCGCCAGCGCCCTCGGCACATCGAGCAGGAAACCGCCGCCATCATCAGCCGTCAGCGGCACGACGATCATGTCGCACAGGATCTTGCCCTGCGGGCTGAGCAAGGCGCCATAGGCGGCATGCGGCGGCTCGAGGCCGGCGATCTGGCAGGTCAGCAGCCCGTTGAGGAAGCTGGCCGCATCGTCCCCGGTCACGCTCAGGACGCTGCGTTCGGCGAGATGGGCGATCGACATGGACGGGTCTCTCCGGTGATGACTGCGGCGCCCTGGTCTGCTTGCGAGCGCCCCGGCGCGCCTGAAGTCCGGACGGGAATGGCCACCGACACAACTGTTGCGTCAACCCGTTCCGCGCAAGAGGCCGCGGTGGGCCTGCGCAGCGGTGGCTTCAGGCCGGGCGGCCGATGATCGCGCGCGTATCAACGCGGCGGTCAGCCCGTTCCGGGGCCTGCGTCACGATGGAGAAAACCGCTGTCCATCCCCTGCGTATCCGGCCCTGCGGCTTTCATTTCGTTTTCTTTCCCGTCGACCGGGGCTATAGGGAACGCCTCTCCCGTCCTCTTCCCGGACACCCTTCGCAGGGAAGAACAGCCGGCATGGAGCCGTCCTTGGCGCGCACCGTTTCAACGCCCCTTCTGGATACGATCAGGACGCCAGCCGACCTGCGCCGCCTGCCCGATACCGATCTCCGGCAGGTCGCGGACGAGCTGCGCGCCGAGACGATCGACGCGGTGTCGGTCACCGGGGGGCATCTGGGGGCCGGCCTCGGCGTGGTGGAGCTGACGGTCGCGCTGCATCACGTCTTCGACACGCCCGTCGACCGGCTGATCTGGGATGTCGGGCACCAATCCTATCCGCACAAGATCCTCACGGGCCGGCGCGACCGCATCCGCACGCTGCGCCAGGGCGGCGGCCTGTCCGGCTTCACCAAGCGCTCCGAAAGCGAATATGACCCGTTCGGCGCGGCGCACTCATCGACCTCGATCTCGGCCGCGCTCGGCATGGCGGTGGCGCGGGATTTCGATGGCCGCTCCAACCACGTCATCGCCGTGATCGGCGACGGCGCCATGTCGGCGGGTATGGCCTACGAGGCGATGAACAACGCCGGTGCGCTCAACTCGCGCCTGATCGTCATCCTGAACGACAACGACATGTCGATCGCGCCGCCGGTCGGGGCGATGTCGGCCTATCTGGCGCGGCTGGCCTCGGGGCGCGCCTATCTGAAGCTGCGCGATTTCGGCAAGCAGATCACCCGGCAGCTGCCCAAATCGCTCGACCGCGCCATCACCCGCGCGGTGGAGCATGCGCGCGGCTACGTCACCGGGGGCACGCTGTTCGAGGAGCTCGGCTTCTATTATGTCGGGCCGATCGACGGGCACAATCTCGACCACCTGCTGCCCGTGCTGCGCAATGTCCGCGACCGTGATCCGGGTGGGCCGGTCCTCGTCCATGTCGTGACGCAGAAGGGGAAGGGCTACGCGCCGGCGGAAGCCTCGTCCGACCGCTATCACGGCGTCGTCAAGTTCGATCCGGTCACCGGCGAACAGGCCAAGGCCCCGGCCAATGCGCCGACCTATACGGGAGTGTTCGCGCAGGCCCTGATTGCCGAGGCGCGCAAGGATGACCGCATCGTTGCCATCACCGCCGCGATGCCGTCCGGCACGGGCCTCGACAGGTTCGCGCGCGAGTTCGCCAGCCGGACCTTCGATGTCGGCATTGCCGAGCAGCATGCGGTGACCTTCGCAGCCGGGCTGGCGGCGGAGGGCTACAAGCCGTTCTGCGCCATCTATTCCACCTTCCTGCAGCGCGCCTATGATCAGGTCGCGCATGACGTGGCGCTCCAAGGCCTGCCGGTTCGTTTCGCCCTCGATCGGGCCGGGTTGGTCGGGGCCGATGGCCCGACCCATGCGGGAGCCTTCGACATCGCCTTTCTCGGCTGCCTGCCCGGCATGACCCTGATGGCGGCGGCCGATGAGGCGGAACTGATGCACATGGTCGCCACGGCGGCCGCCTTCGACGACGGCCCGATCGCATTTCGTTTCCCGCGCGGCGAGGGCGTCGGCGTCGAGCTGCCGAATGAGGGCGTTCCGCTTTCCATCGGCAAGGGGCGCATCGTGCGCGAGGGCACGCGGGTGGCGCTGCTCTCCTATGGCGCACGGCTTCAGGAGGCGCTGGCTGCGGCGGAGCTGCTCGCCCAGCGCGGCGTGCCGGTCACGGTGGCCGATGCGCGCTTCGCCAAGCCGCTGGACGAGGCGCTCGTGCTCAGGCTGGCGCGCGAGCACGAGGCGCTGATCACCATCGAGGAAGGATCGATGTGCGGCTTCGGGGCCATCGTTCTGCATTGCCTCGCGGCCCATGGCGTGCTCGACCGGGGGCTTGCCGTGCGCACGCTGACGCTGCCCGACCTCTACCAGGATCAAGACAAGCCCGAGCGCATGTATGCCGAGGCCGGCCTGAACGCGAGCGGGATCATGCGGGCCGTCGAGGCCGTCCTCGGG
>CAZDUL010000076.1:0-6675 GCA_964508635.1 uncultured Allobosea sp.
AAGCTGAAATCGTCGTTGCCGAGAAGCCCGATCAACGCCCGCGCCGAGAAGCCGGTCTTGAAGGCGAATGCCGCGTCGTTCCCCGCAGCTGACTTGTTGACCGTCGCCTCGATGCCAGCGCCTGCGTTGTTCAGGAGGACCGCAGGCGTGTTGACCGACAGCCGGTTGTAGCTGTCCGCCGTCGCCCCGCCGAGGCCCAGAAGCTGCGCGGTCAGGTTCGCCTGGGGCATGCCGACCTGCGTGACAGCGTTAGCGAAGGTCACCGTGGGCGTATTGATGACGGTCGTCCCGCCCGCACCAGCCGTCACGGAGCCGATGTTGACGACGGTAGTCGACCCGGAGGCACCGCCGGTGCCGAGGTTCAAGGTCTTGGTCGTGCCGCTGGTCGTAGCCCCTGTCCCCATGCCGTAGGTTGCAGTTCCGGTTGCAGTGCCGATGGTCGCCGTGGCTCCTGATGTCGTCACCGTTCCCGAGGCGGTCAGCGTTCCCGAGAAGGTCTTGTTGCCGGTGAAGGTCTGGGTGCCCGCGAGGATCGCCAGCTCCGACGAGGTGTTGGGCAGCGTGAAGCTGCGCGTGGTGCCCGCGCTGATCCCTGCCAGCGAGAAGGTCGCCTTCTTCGTGGGGTCCGCGTCGTTCACCAGGCTGAAGACCGCATCCGACACGTCGCGCGGCTCGCCCACTACTTCCCAGGCTGCACCGGTCCAGACGAGGAACAGGCCTTCCGCCGCGACCCAGACCAGCCAGCCGATGCGCGGGACGAGCCGGATCCACGCGCCGTCGACCCAGAAAGCCACGTTCAGGTCCCACCCGGCCCAGAGGCCGGTCGCGCCCGAAGCGACAAGATGCCGGTTGCCGTCGGCCGGGCTGGCCGGGGGCGCGGTGCGCGTGCGGTCGAGGACCGAGAGCTGCACCATGGCATCGAGCAGGCGCAGGGCCTCGTTGTGGGTGACATGCTTCTGGGCTTGGGCGGCCAGAAGATACGGCAGGCCCAGATGGGTCGTGGTGTCGGACATGGGGGTTCCCGTGGTTTGGGATCAGAATTGCAGCGTCACGGAAGCAGGCGTGCCGCGGCCGAGGCGGCTCGAAAGCTGGTAAATGCGGAGCGAGAGCGTCTGGCCGGGCCCGAGCGGTGCGCCCCAATCGGCGGTCTGCTGGACGGCGGTGTAGAGGATGGAGGTCGTGCTGCTGCTCAGCGTGCGCTTGACGGCGGCGCCATCAAGGATATGCACGTCGTAGCTTTCCATGTCCTCGGCCAGCGGCACCTCGACCTGCTCCCAGGCATCGGCGAACAGCGCGCGGGACCGGCGCGCCCAGCGGATGGTCAGATCGCCCGGACTGCGTGCGATCCGCCAAGGCTGCTCGACATGGACCGGGGCGAAGGGCACGAGGCCACGCCCGGTCGGGGTGAAGCCCAGCGCGGCATAGCTTTCATCCGTGGCGGCGCGCGTGGCCGGTCCCACGCGCCAATTCCACGGCAGACCGAGATCGGCCTCGGCAATGGGAAGCGCCGAAAGCGCGGCGTCCAGGACCACGACCCGCGCCCCGGCCGGAGCCGGGTTGCCCATCGCGTATTCCGTTCCACGCTGGCCACGCAGGAGACGGGTCAGGCGGTAGCGGCCAGGCGCGATCAGTTCGGCTGCTCCGGCCTGGACGATCTCCCATACCCCTGTTGCGGACTCGACCGCCAGCGCATTGGCCCCGCCGAACAGCGCGACGTCACTCACGCTTTCCAGCGTCCCCGACAGCAGTTCGACGACCAGCGCATTGCCCAGATCGAAGCGGGAGGTCGGGCCGGGAAAGAAGTCGAAGGCCAGCGTCCCGATCCGGGCGCGGCTTGCAAACGTCGCCAGCAGGCCGAAGCCATCCGTCGAGGCACTGCGGAACACCGCGATCTCGCCGGGCCAGGGGCTGGCATGGGCCGCGATCAGGGGGCGATGGGCGGGCTGGTCCTCGCTGATCTGCGGCAGGTCCAGCATCACCACCTCCGGCGTGCCGAAGACGACGGGACTGGCGAGCGAGGCCGGGCGCGGATCGCCGGGTGGAAGATCGTAGGCGGCGCGGTCCTGACGCACCGCCTCGATGCCCCGCGCCTCGGCATCGGCGACGGAGACCAGCCGGAATTCCACCTCCCGGCCGTCATGTGCGAGCCGGATCACGTCGGCCGGATCGAGGGCGAGCCGCGAGGGCGGCAAGCGGAAGGTCGCGCTTTCCCGGCCGATCCACGCCTCCATCAGTGCGCGGCGGCAGCGGCGTTCGGCCTCCTCGGGCGGGATCGCCATGGGGAAGGACTCAGAGGCGATGCGCGTCGTGTCGACTGTGATGCGCCGTGCCTCGACGAGAGCAGCGTCATAATCCTCGTCGGCGCGCGCGACCTGCCACTTCAGGGCTTGCGGCAGTTCGGTCTCCTGGCCGCGCGTCAGCTCGAACGCCTCGCCTTCACGGCTGACGACCAGATCGTCGAGGGCCAGCGTGGCGACCGAGGCGCGACCGCGCATGACGAAGCGGATCACGCCCTCGGTCTCGATGGCATCGAACCCGAAGTGGCGGGCCAGCGTCGAGATCGACGCGCGGGGGCTTTCCAGCGCGCCGATCACATAACCTTCGACCGCGCCCCAGAGTCCCGAGACGTCGATCAGGCTTTCAGCCAGCCCAGCGTGTAGACAGAGGTGGCGCACGAGGGCCGCCAGCGACACCGCGCCCAGTCGTCCGGTCAGCCAGTGGCCAAGCCGCCAGTTCGGGCCATCGGTCCAGACGCCGGTCAGTTCAGGGAAGAACGGATAGGGTCGCGCGTCCCAGGTCCAGGCGGCGCATTCGGGGACATGGACCATCCGGCCGCCGTAGATCGCGGACGTCGGGTTGTTCGCCCCTTGGCCCCACCAGAGATAACTGGCTTCGAGATAGGCGCGCTGGATGGCGTCGTCGCGCCAGCCGCGGGAGAACCAGGGCGTGAAGCTCTCCGAGGACTTCGGGTCGAAGAAGACATTCGGCTGGTTGGTGCCACGGTCGATGGCGGGGCAACCCAGTTCCGTGAACCAGACGGGCTTCGATTGCGGCACCCATGCCGTGGGCGTCGCGCTCTCCACCCCGCCCGGCCGGTTGAAATGCGGGTTCGACCACCAGGCGCGCAGATCCTTGTAGCGGAACACCCAGGGCTTGCCTGCAGCGCCGTCGGTGATGGGCGTGCGAATCTGCGCCGACCGGTCGGCGGCGCTGGCATAGAACCAGTCGAAGCCCTCGCCGCCTGCGATGTTGGCCTGCAGGTAGCCCCGGTCGTGAATGGCGGGCCAGCCCTCGATGGCATCGGCATGATCGAACCCGTCGCGCCAGTCGGAAAGCGGCATGTAGTTGTCGATGCCGATGAAGTCGATGTTGGCATCCGACCAGAGCGGGTCGAGGTGGAAATAGACGTCGCCACTGCCGTCGCCCGGCTGGTGGCCGAAGTACTCCGACCAGTCCGAGGCGTAACCGACCTTGGTGCCCGGCCCGAGGACCGACTTCACGTCTGCCGCCAGCGCCTTGAAGGCGGTCACGGCGGGATAGGAACTGGCGCTGGAGCGGATGGTGGTCAGCCCGCGCATCTCCGAGCCGATCAGGAAGGCATCGACCCCGCCCGCCACCGCGCAGAGATGGGCGTAGTGCAGGATCATCCGGCGCAGACCCCAGTCGCCAGAGGGGCCGGTCCAGTTCACGGTGTCGCCCGAGATCGCAAACTGTGCCGGGGTGGCGGCACCGAAGAAGCTGGAGACCTGCGTTGCCGCTGCCGCGGTCTTGTCCACGGTGCCGGTGCTGCCCGCCGCCGGGGAGCAGGTGATCCGGCCGCGCCAAGGGAAACTCGGCTGGCCCGGCGTCGCGGCATTCGCACTGTAGGGGTTCGGCAGGATGTTGCCGGGCGGCACATCCATCAGCAGGAACGGATAGAAGGTCACGCGCAGCCCGCGCGCCTTCATCTCGCGGATCGCCTGCACCACCGCGAAGTCGGCAGGCGTGCCGCCATAGACCGGTCGGTCCTCGGCCTCGCGGCTGACCAGATGCGCGTTCGCCCGCGCTACGCCATTGACGGTCCAGACCTTGGGGCTGGTGACCTTGGTCGCCACCTCGACCCCTGGCCTGATCGCGCAGTTGCCCGCGCGCAGGTCGTTGGCGAACCAGGCGACGACCAGGCTGACGCTCTCGACGGCCGGGGCCATGGCCTGCAGCCGATCGAGGGCCACGACGATATCGGCTTCATCCGGCAGCGCGTTCAGGTTCTCGGCCGAGGTGGTGCCGCCGAATCCGCCCGCGCTCTTGCGGATCGTCTCCGTCGCATAGGTGAACTCTCCCGAGGCCGGGATCATGGTCACGGCCTTGACCAGCCCCTCGGCCGTGTCGGGATCGGCAAGCGGCCGGAACACCTCGAACGACAGCTGCGGCAGGCGGTTGCCGTAGATCGAGAGCGGCAGTTCCTCGAAGACGACATAGGCGGTGCCGCGATAGGCCGGGGTGTTGGCCGCCCCCATCTTCGCGGAGATGAACGGGTCAGGCGTCTGGGTCTCGCTCCCCGGGTACCAGCGCCAGGTGACACCGGTCATGTCGAGCGGCTTGCCGTCGGCCCAGATGCGGCCGATGCCGGTGATCGGCCCCTCGCAGAGCGCCACGGCAAAGCTGGCGTAGTACAGATACTCGGTCGTCCGGACCTTGCCGCCGCCACCGCCCTTGCCGCCGCCTTGGGTGGTGGTCTTCGTCTCTTCCCGGAAGTCCGTGGCCCAGATGATGTTGCCGCCGATGCGCATGCGCCCGTAGAGGCGCGGGATGATCGCGCCCTCGGTGGCGGATGTGATCCGCAGGGAATCCAGCCGTTGCCCTTCGATCTTCTGCGCGGGCGCCAGCGAGGACACGATCCAGCTGTCAACGACTGAGCCGATAGTGGAGCCGATGAAGCCGCCGATGGCAGCGCCAGAAAAGCCGAGGATGGCGCCGCCGAAGGCCCCGCCGATGGCGGAACCGACGGCACCGAGGACGAGCGTGGCCATCACGAAATCTCAGCGTTCGAAAGGTTGGGGAGTCAACGTGCAGGAAACAGGAAAGCGAAGGCGATGCGGCGTCGCCAGGTGGGCGTCAGCGGTTCCTCGATCACGCCCAGCCGCTCATAGGCGTGAAGGAAGGTGTCGGGACCGGTGAGAATGCCGACATGCTTGGCGATGGCGCGGGGCATCATGCGGAACAGGACCAGCGCACCGGGTGGGGCATCGACTGGAGCGATCTCGCGCATCATCGCGCGCGCGCCATCTGCCAGGACCTCGCGCGGCCCGCTCTCGCCCCAATCTCGGCTATAGGGCGGCATGGGGAAAGGCTCAGGCCCCACCACTTCGCGCCAGACTCCGCGCGCGAGGCCGAGGCAATCGCAGCCGACCCCGCGCAGGCTGGCCTGATCGTGATAGGGCGTGCCGAGCCAGGACCGGGCGGCGGCGATGACGCGGGCAGGATCGGCAGTCGCGATCGGCGATGTCATAGGACCGCCCCCTCGTGCCCGCCATCCTTGGTGGCATAGCGCAGCCCGTTCGGCAGGCAGACAGTCCCCCGGACTGTCTGCTTGTCCGCCTCACCCTGACCCGGAATGTGCGTCACAACACAGCTCCTTCATGGCCACCGTCTTTGCTGGCGTAGCGAAGGACTGCGTCTTGCCCTGGGATATGTGGAAAGCCGCGGAAGTTGGCGACATTGGCGAACTTTGCGCCGCAGGTGGCGATCCGCTTGTCGCAGCCTGCGCGGATGATAAACGCATCCGTTGCCGTGATAGGGCGCACCGGCGCTTCCAGCAGGGTCAGGATGGCGACGCCGTCGACGAGGTCATGCGACAGCACCTCGACCCGCCGCCCGGCATTCGCGCCGGTCGACCATTCGACCAGCCCGAAGGCGAACCAGCCCGCAGCAAAGGTGCCGAGGCCGGAAGCGGTGAAGGCCCGGTCGCGCAGCACATCGATGACCGTTCCGCTGCCCTTGAAGGCCGGGGCCTCGAGGTCCACGCCGCAGCGCGTATCGCCCAGCGCGGCATCGCAACTCGCCTGAAACGTCCGCCCGACCGTCTGTCCGAGGACATGGGCCAGCGACCGCACTTCCGTCACGAAGGCCAGCCGCCCGCGCCGGATCTGGCCGATGGCCCCGCGCCGCAGAAGCACACGCTGCGCGGGGTTCGTCCAGTTCACGCGCCAGACCTCGACCGCAGCATTGTCCCAGCGGCCATCGAGGATGTCGGTCTCCGTGATGCGGTCCGACGACAGCACGCCTTGTGCATCCTGTGCGTCGACCGACAGGTCGGAGCCAGATCGCACCTCGGACGCCGTCAGCCCGCTTTCCGGTTCGAACTCTGTGCCGTCGAACGACAGGGTCCGGTCGTGGTCCGTGAAGCCGAAGGTCACGCCATCGGCACGGGTGATGCGCCAGCACCAGGCGAGGGTCGTCGTGCCCTCGTCGAGGTGGGCCTGCAGCGCGGGCGGGAGGGACTTCATGGCCTGTCGCCCCGCGCTGCAGCCACACAAAGGGCGACGACAAACATGCCGATTGCACCGCCAACGACCATGCCCGCGAGAAACTCAATCATGGCCGCGGAACCCGCGTTCGATCCGGTCGCGCAGGCCGATCAGGCCGAGGCCGAGCGCGATCAGTGCGGCCGGAGAGGCATCGCCCGAACCGGACAGG
>CAZDUL010000077.1:0-9666 GCA_964508635.1 uncultured Allobosea sp.
GATGGTGACAATCATGGCCGCAAGCCCGAGAAAGAACTGCAGTGCCGCAAGCGCGACGTAGCCCATGCTCTTCCTTGCCAGGCTCTGCAGCACGTAGAGGTTGAAGCCCACCGGCTGCGTGATCTGCGCCATCTCCACGACCAGCACGATGAAGATGCCGAACCAGAGCAGGTCGATGCCAGCCGCCTTCACCGCCGGCAGGATCACCGCCGTGGTCAGCCCCACCATCGATATGCCGTCAATTAAGCAGCCCATGATGAGGAACACCACGGTAAGCGCTGCGATCAGCTCGCCCTTGGACAGGCTCATACCCGTGATCCAGTCGGCGAACAGGCGCGGCAGGCCGGTGAAGCCCATCGCCGTCGACAGGAAGGCGGCGCCCGACAGGATCAGCGCGATCATGCAGTTGGTGCGCATGGCGCCGAGCGCACTGTCCCGCAACAGCGACCACGATACGCCGCCGACAGCCACCGCATAGGCCATGAGGCCCACCACGAAGACCGCACCCACCTGATTCCAGTGCGCCACGCCGGCCGCGCCGACGAGAAGCGCCACCGCCGCCGCCACCATCAGCACCTTGCGGTGCAATGGCTCCATCAGCCGGTCGAGCCCGGCAAGGATCAGCGCGCCGACGACGCCGAGCACGGCGGACTCGGTCGGCGTGGCGATGCCGCCGTAGATCGAGCCGATCACCAGCAGGATCAGCAGAACGGTCGGGATCAGACGCCGGCTCTCCCACAGCTTCTCGGACAAGCTCAGCGCCGGATCGCGCGGCGGAATCCGGGCGGGATATAGAAGCGCGTAACCGATCACGATCAGCGCGAAGATCAGCATCAGCACCACGCCGGGGATGATGCCGGCGATGAACAGCCGAGCGATGGAGACCTCGGCCGCAACGCCGTAGACGATGAGGATGATCGAGGGCGGGATCAGCAGGCCGAGCGTGCCGGAGCCGGCGAGCGAGCCGACGAGCATGAAATCGTCGTAGCCGCGACGGCGCAACTCTGGGATCGTCATCTTCCCGATGGTGGCTGCCGTTGCGGCGGACGAGCCCGAGATCGCCGCGAAGATGCCGCAGCCGAACACATTGGTGTGCAGCAGGCGGCCCGGAAGGCGCTGCATCCAGGGCGCGAGCCCCCTGAACATGTCCTCCGACAGTTTCGAGCGGAACAGGATCTCGCCCATCCAGATGAACATGGGCAGCGCTGTCAGCGCCCAGGAGGTGTTGGCGCTCCAGATCGTGGTGCCGAAATTCAGCCCGATCGGCCGGCTCGACAGGAGCGTCATCGCCAGATAGCCGACGGCGGCAAGTGAAATTCCGATCCAGACGCCGCCAGCCAGCGCCAGGAACATGAAGGCCAGGAGGATGAGGGCGGCTGTCGTCGGATCCATCGCGGGCGCTCCTCAGCGATCGGCGAGGCTCGGAGCGCCCTCGCCCTGCCGCAGGAAGCTCGGCGCGCGCCCCATCAGCAGCGCCGCCAGATCCTCCAGCATGGCAATCAGCAGCACGACGAGGCCGAAGAACAGCGCAGCCTGCGGCACCCAGACCGGCAAGGGGACCAGCCCGGTGGTGACCTCGCCGAAGCGCCAGCTGTCATGGGCCAGCCGACCGATCCACCAGGCCGCCCATGCGACACAGACGATCGACACCGTTCCGGCCACGATCTCCAGCGCCCGCCGCGACCGGCCGGTCAGCCGCTCCATGACGATTCCGACGCGGATATGCTCGCCCCGTCGGTAGGTCGGGCCGAGGCCCAGGAAGCCGGTCATCGCCAGCGCGAACACGGCGTAGTCGTCGGCGGAGCGCACCTGCCCGCCGAACTGCCGAACGGCAACGTCCGCGAGGATGATCCCGGCGATCGCAACGAGCGCAATGGCCGCGAGCGCGGCTGCAAGCTGATAGAGAGGTTCGAAAGGGCTTTTCATGGTGGACTTCCGAAGCGGGCAAGGGCGCAGGGCCGGCCGATGGCTGGGGACGCGTCATCGGCGGGCGAAAACCCGCCGATCTCGGGGGCCATATGCAGGGCCCAGTGCCTGCAATGGCCCCCGTCGTCCCGGGCATCGCCGGGTCGAAGCCCGGCCATGACGCTGACCCCCTTCAATCGCGGCCGTTCATCGGGGCAAGCCCGAGGACGGCCAGGACGGGTCTGGGTCGCCTTACTTGCGGAAGGCCGCGAGGACCGCCTCGCCGTCGGCGCCGGCGCGTTTGGCCCACTCTGCGGCCATGGTCTGGCCGATGGTCCGGAGCTCGCTCTTCATGGTCTCGGTGGGCGGCAAGATCTTCATGCCGCGCTCCGCCATCGTCTTCTTGTAACCCTCGTTGAGCTCTTCCGACTTCGCCCAACCGCGATCCTCGGCCGCCTTGGCTGCCGTGCGCACCGCCGCCTGGATGTCGGCCGGCAACGCAGCGAAGGCGGCCTTGTTCACGATCACCGCGTTCTGCGGCAGGAAGGCCTGCAGATCGTAATAGTGGCTGAGGTAATCCCAGGCCTGGCTGTCGACGCCGGTGGCGCCGGAGGTGATCATCGCGTCGAGCACGCCGGTGCGGAAGGCCTGCGCGATTTCCGGCACCTGCACAGTGACCGGCGAGGCCCCGATCAGCTCGGCGAAGCGCGCGGTCGAAGGATTGAAGGACCGGAACTTCGTGCCCTTCAGATCGGCCAGCGCGTTGATCGGGCGCTTGGTGTAGATGCCCTGCGGCGGCCAGGCGACGCTGTAGAGCAGCATCAGGCCGGCCTTGTCGAGCCGCGCCTCGACCTTCTCGCGGGCGATGCCATAGAGCCTGCGCGCCTCCGCATAGGAGGTGGCAAGGCCCGGAACGGATTCGAAGCCGAACATCGCATCCTCGTTGGCGAGCACCGAGATCAGCAACTCGCCGATCTGCACCTGACCGGTCTGCACGGCGCGGCGCATCTCCGGCATCTTCACCAGCGAGGCGTTGGAGTGCACCGTGATGTCGAGGCGGCCATTGGTGGCGGCCTTCACGTCGGCGACGAAGGCGCGGACATTGACTGTCTGGAAGGTGCCGTCCGAATAGGGGGTGGGCATGTCCCACTTGATGGTCTGGGCCGAGGCAGTGGTAGCGCCAGCCGCCAACAGGACGGCGGCACCCGCGGCGAGGCGCTGGAAAGCGCGGCGGTTCAAAGTCTTCATCGGTCGGTTCTCCTCTCGTTTCAGGTGTCTTGCGGCCCGTTCGGGCTCATTCTTGAACTACAATGCGGACATTCGGCTGTTGCGCAGGTCCGTCACCAGCATGCAGCCGGGAGCATGCGTGATGGCGAAGGCAGGCTTCGCCGCCGCGATCACGGCCTGCGGCGTGACCCCGCAGGCCCAGAACACCGGCAACTCATCATCGCGGATTTCCACCGGATCGCCATAGTGCGGATGTGCCAGATCGGCGATGCCGATCAGCTCGGGCTTGCCGATGTGGATCGGTGCGCCGTGAACCGCGGGAAAGCGCGAGGTGATCTGGATGGCGCGGATGGCGTCGGCGGGCCTCAAGGGCCGCATCGAGACGACCATCGGACCGGCGAAGGGTCCGGCGGGCGCACAGGCAATGCTGGTCCGCCACATGGCGACATTGGCTCCGCAGGCGACATGGCGCAGCGGAATGCCGTCTTCGATCAGCGCTTCCTCGAACGAGAAGCTGCAGCCGATCACGAAGGCGACGAGATCGTCGCGCCAGTGGGCGATAATGTCTGTTGGCTCGTCGATCAGCGCGCCATCACGCCAGACGCGGTAGCGCGGCAGGTCGGTGCGGAGGTCGAGATCGGCCCCCAGCGCGGGGATGGTCGGTTCGCCAGGTTCAGATATGCCGATCAACGGGCATGGCTTCGGATTGAGATGACAGAAGCGCAGGAAGTCGCCGGCAAGGTCCTTCGGCAGGATCGCGAGGTTGCCCTGGACGAAACCCGGCGCGAGGCCGGAGGTCTGCCCGCGATGTTCGCCCGAACGGATGGCGCGGCGCGCCGATACGCCGTCTGCAAACAGGCCGGCATGCGGCATCGGGGCGCTCGAATGGCGCACGCTCTGGCCTGTCCCTTGCGTCGCTGACTCCAAGCCCCGCCCTCCCGCAAGCCTCGCCAATCTCGACAGGTTACGGATGAAAACATATTTGTCAACAAATCGTCGATGAATTCCGGAACGGGTCTCGCGGCCTCACGGCTGTGGCTTGGCTCGCCCCGATAACGCATCCGCGCTGCTTTCCCTGCGCGAACAGCTTATGCAACTGTTGATACCAGGCAACACGCGGGCCATTCAGCCAACATTGACAGTTTATCGATAATTTGTTGATGATGCGGCGGCGGATGAACATTTGATCGGGGAGGACATGGCATGTCGGCAGCAGCAGCGCGCTGGGATTTCTGGATCGACCGGGGCGGCACCTTCACCGATGTGATCGGCCGCGATCCCGCAGGCAAGCTGCACGCGCTGAAGGTGCTGTCGGAGAACCCGGAGGCCTATCGGGATGCAGCGGTGCATGGCATCCGCACGCTGCTCGGGCTGAAGGCCGGCGCAGCCATTCCGAAGGGGCTGGTCGGCGAGGTGCGGATGGGCACGACGGTCGCCACGAATGCGCTGCTGGAGCGCAAGGGCGAGCCGACGCTGCTTGTTACCACGCGCGGCTTCCGCGACGCGCTCAAGATCGGCTACCAGGCGCGGCCCGACATCTTCGCCAAGAAGATCGTCAAGCCGGATCAGCTCTACGACGCCGTGGTCGAGGTCGACGAGCGGGTGCTCGCAGATGGCGTCATCGAGAAGGCGCCCGATCTTGCGAGCGTGCGTTGCGATCTCGAGGCCGCTTACGCCCGGGGCTTCCGCGCGGTCGCGATCGTGTTCATGCACGGGCACCGCCATCCTGCCCATGAGGCGGCCGTTGCGGCGCTGGCGCGCGAGATCGGCTTTCCGCAAGTGTCGGTCAGCCATGAGGTTTCGCCCCTGATCAAGCTGGTCGGCCGCGGCGACACGACCGTGGTCGACGCCTATCTGTCGCCGATCCTGCGCCGCTATGTGGCGCAGGTAGCCGAGGAGCTTGGCGTCGATGACAGCACCGCCGCAGCGGATGACGGCCTCAGGCTGATGTTCATGATGTCTTCGGGCGGCCTTACCGCCGCCAGCCTGTTCCAAGGCAAGGACGCCATCCTCTCCGGCCCGGCCGGCGGCGTGGTCGGGCTGGCCGAGACCGGCCGCGCAGCCGGCTTCGCTCAGGTCATCGGCTTCGACATGGGCGGCACGTCCACCGATGTGGCCCATTTCGACGGCACCTACGAACGCTCCTTTGAGACGGAGGTGGCGGGCGTGCGCATCCGCGCGCCGATGATGCTGATCCACACGGTGGCTGCCGGCGGCGGATCGATCCTGCACTACGACGGCGCACGCTTCCGGGTCGGGCCTGACTCCGCTGGCGCCAATCCGGGCCCGGCCTGCTACCGACGCGGCGGGCCGCTCGCGGTGACGGACGCGAACGTGATGGTGGGCAAGCTGCTTCCGGAGTTCTTCCCGGCGATTTTCGGGCCTGCCCAGAACGAGCCGCTGGACGCCGACGCCGTGCGCGCGCGCTTCACCGCACTGGCGGCGCAGGTCGGCGATGGCCGCACGCCGGAGGAGGTCGCCGACGGCTTCATCCAGATCGCGGTCGCCAACATGGCCGAGGCGATCAAGAAAATCTCGGTCCAGCGCGGCTACGACGTCACGCGCTACGCGCTGAACTGCTTCGGCGGCGCGGGCGGGCAGCATGCCTGCCTCGTCGCCGACGCGCTGGGCATGACCAAGGTGCTGCTCCATCCGCTGTCCGGCCTGCTCTCGGCCTATGGCATGGGCCTCGCCGAGGTGCGCGCCGTGCGCCAGAGGGGGCTCGACATCCCGCTCGACGAGGATGCGCCAGCGCGGGTTCGGGCGCTCGCTGCCTCGCTCGAGACGGCATGCCGCGACGAGCTGGCTTCACAGGGCGTTGCGGCCGAGCAGGTGCGCATCGAGGTGCGCGCCCATGTCCGCTATGCCGGAACGGATACCACCCTGCCCGTGGCGGAATCGCACCCGGCCGCAATGCGCGCGGCGTTCGAGGTCCAGCACAAGGCCCGCTTCGGCTTCGTCGACGCCAGCAAGGTCTGCGTTGTCGAGGCGGTGGAGGTCGAGGCGATCGGCGCGGGCGCCCGTTTCTCGGAGACGGAAGCGGATGCTCCCGCACACGAGCCGGAGCCCAGCCGCACAACCAGGCTGTTCACCGCAGGAGGCTGGCATGAGGCGGGCGTGTTCCTGCGGCGCCCGGGCGACGCCAGCACGCTGAAGCCCGGCGCACGGATCGCAGGTCCTGCCATCATCATCGAACCCAACCAGACCATCGTGGTCGAGCCGGGCTGGCAGGCCGAGGTCACCGCGCGCGACCACGTCGTGCTGACCCGTCTCGTTGCTGCAACGCGGCGTGCGGCGGTGGGCACAAGGGCCGATCCGGTGATGCTGGAGGTGTTCAACAACCTGTTCATGTCGATCGCCGAGCAGATGGGCGTCGCGCTCCAGAACACGGCCTATTCGGGCAACATCAAGGAGCGGCTCGACTTCTCCTGCGCCGTTTTCGACGCTGAAGCGAGTCTCGTGGCAAATGCGCCCCATATGCCGGTGCACCTGGGCTCCATGGACAAGTCGGTCGAGACCATCATCCGGCAGAACCCGGTGATCCGACCCGGCGACGTCTACGCGATCAATGCGCCCTACAACGGCGGCACGCACCTGCCGGACATCACGGTCTGCACGCCTGTTTTCGACGACGACGGCAGGCAGATCATCTTCTGGGTCGCCTCGCGCGGCCACCATGCCGATGTGGGCGGTGTCGCACCGGGCTCGATGAGCCCGCTGGCCACGCATATCGAGCAGGAGGGCGTCTATATCGACAACTTCAAGCTGGTGGATCAGGGCCGCTTCCGCGAGGCCGAGCTGACCGCGCTTCTTACCGGAGCGCGCTACCCGGTGCGCAACCTGACGCAGAACGTCGCCGACCTGAAGGCGCAGATCGCCGCCAACGAGAAAGGCGTGAGCGAGCTGAAGAAGGTGATCGGGCTGTTCGGGATCGACGTGGTGCAAGCCTATATGCGCCATGTCCAGGACAACGCCGAGGAGAGCGTGCGCCGCGTGCTCGACCGGCTGTCCGACGCCGACTACACCTTCGAGATGGATGGCGGCCGACGCATCCGGGTGAGAATTAGCATCGACAAGGCGAAGCGCGAGGCGACGGTGGACTTCACCGGAACCAGCCCGCAACAGCCGGACAATTTCAACGCGCCCATGCCGGTGACGCGCGCGGCGGTGCTCTATGTGTTCCGCGTGATGGTGGATGACGCCATCCCGATGAATGCCGGCTGCCTGAAACCGATCCGGATCATCGTGCCGGAAGGGTCGATGCTGTCTCCGGTCTATCCGGCGGCGGTCGTGGCGGGCAATGTCGAGGTCAGCCAGTCGGTGACGAACGCGCTGTTCGGCGCGCTCGGCGCCATGGCGACCAGCCAGGGCACCATGAACAACCTCACCTTCGGCGACGAGACCCATCAGTATTACGAGACCATCTGCTCGGGCTCGCCCGCCGGGGACGGATTCGACGGCACCGACGCCGTGCACGTGCACATGACCAACTCCCGACTGACCGACCCCGAAATCCTTGAAACCCGTTTTCCGGTGGTGCTGGAGGATTTCCACATCCGGAAAGGGTCCGGCGGGAAGGGCAGGTGGTCTGCCGGCGACGGCACCAGCCGCACCATCCGCTTCCGCAAGCGCATGGATTGCGCCATCCTCTCGCAGCACCGCGAGATCCCGCCGCGCGGGCTGGCCGGCGGCGGTGACGGCGAGGTCGGGCGCACGCTGGTGCGCCGCAACGACGGGCGCATCGAGACGCTGAAGGGCTCGGACCAGACGGTTCTCGAGGCCGGCGAAGCGGTGACGGTGATCACGCCGACTGCAGGAGGTTTCGGCAAGGCATGAGGTGCCTCCGGACCGCCCGGGGCGAGACCCGCGCGTGCGACCGGATTGCCGTCGTCATGTCGTCATGCAGGCGTCATGCCTGCGCAAAGCACCGGCGCAACAGACGCTCCCGTTCTGTCCTTGCATGGGAGATACGTGATGCGCCGTCTGCTTACCCTCAGCGCCGTGGTGCTGACCCTGTCCTCGGCCACGGCCCTCGCCAACCAGGAGTTCCCGGCGCGGCTCGCCGGGCACGCGATCCTGCCGGCCGAGACGCTTATGCCGCCTCCGGCCGATGCTCCGGCCGAGTTCAAGTTCTCCGGGCGCTTCACCACGCTCGCCCGCCAGGACGCTGTCGGCTCCGTGATGGGCCGCTCTGTCGGCCGCCCCACGGGCGTGCGCGTTCCGTTCTTCGGCCAGCCCGTTCAGGGCCATTCCGGCATCAAGCGCATGCGCGACGGCACCTTCTGGGTGCTCACGGACAATGGCTTCGGATCGAAGGCCAACTCCCCGGACGCGCTGCTGTATCTGCGCCGCTACAACATCGACTGGGGCCGCAACGCCTTCGATCATCTCGAAACGATCTGGCTGCACGATCCCGACAAGAAAATCCCGTTCCGGATCGTCAACGAGGGCACCGAGAAGCGCTATCTCACCGGCGCCGATCTCGATCTCGAAGGCTTCCAGCCGATCGGCGACACCTTCTGGATTGGCGAGGAGTTCGGTCCCTACCTGATCCAGATCGACCGCAAGGGCAAGGTCCTGCAGTTCTTCGAGACGGAGGCTGACGGCAAGCCGGTGCGCTCGCCCGACCATTACCGCATCACGGCGCCCAACCCTGGCGCTGCGCTCGACGCGTCGGTGAATCTTGGCCGCTCGCGCGGCTACGAAGGCCTCGCCGCTTCTCCGGATGGCCGCTTCCTCTACGGGATGCTCGAAGGCCCGCTCTGGGACGCCGCCAAGAAGGACTGGGAGAAGACCGCCGAGGGTCGGACGGTGGTGCGCATCCTCGAGTTCAACGTGCCGGAAGGCAGGTGGACCGGGCGGCACTGGAAGTATGTGCTCGATCCGGGCGCGACCGCCATCGGCGACTTCAACATGATCGACGCGACGACCGCGCTGGTCATCGAGCGCGACAACGGCGAAGGCACAGCCGACAAGGCCTGCCCCGCCGGGCAGCGCGCCGAGACCTGCTTCCATGATCTGGCGAAGTTCAAGCGGGTCGTGAAGATCGAGATGACGGACGCCAACGCCAACGGCCCGGTGCGCAAGATCGGCTACGTCGACCTGATGAAGATCCAGGATCCCGACAAGAGGGCCAAGAAGCCGCTCAACGAGGGCGTCCTCACCTTCCCGTTCTTCACCATCGAGAACGTCGATGTCGTCGACGACCGCCACATCATCGTCGGCAACGACAACAATCTGCCTTTCTCGTCCTCGCGCGAGCCGAACCAGGCCGACGACAACGAGATGGTGCTGCTCAACGTCGAAGAGCTGCTGAAGGCCCGCTGACGCCGGAGCCATTCCCAGCGAGCGCCCGGGGATGAGAGCCGGGGCGTTCTTTCGTTCCGGTCAGCCGGACAGCTCTTCGTCGCGGATTCGGGCTGCGGCAACGGCCCGCGGCATCAGCGGCGGAAGGCCATGCTCGCCCAGCAGCACGCCCAGTGCGGCGGCGGTGGTGCCACCAGGCGCGGTGACGGCCGGGCGCAGCGTCGCCGG
>CAZDUL010000078.1:0-5960 GCA_964508635.1 uncultured Allobosea sp.
CATGTGGGCGAGGTTGGGCGTCGAGACCGGCGGCTGGCGGACGTTAGCGTAGACGTGGCCGGGCACGGACCCGAGCCAGGCCTCGACCGCGTTCACGCGCTCCACCATGCAGGTGAAGTCGCGGCCCTGGATTACCTTCTCGACCAGCCGCAGCCGCTCGTCGGCGACGCGGGCGTCCTCGTCCCAGACGGTCACGGTCGCGGTCACATAGGCTGTGCCGACGAGATCCGAGCCGAGCTCCTGGAGGGCGAGGTCGGCGTCGGCCGCCTTGTTTGAGGCGTCTGAGTCCATCAGCACCGACGCCTCGTTGGTCATCACCTCCTTGACGATCGCGGCGATCGACTTGCGTTTGGCGAACCACTGGCGGCGGATGCGGCCGAGCACCTTCGCAGCGTCGGTCTTGTCGAGCATGATGGCCCGGGTGACCCAGCGGTACTCGAACGCGAGCCGGTTGAGGTCGTCGAGCAGACCCGGCCACGTCTGGGAGGGGAAGCCCATCACGGTGAGCGTGCGCAGGTGCGCGCGGCCCAGCCGCGGCTCCAGGCCTCCGACGAGCGGCTCGTCGACAAGGATGGCGTCGAGGTGCATCGGCGTCTCGGGCACCCGCACGCGGTGGCGACGGGTCGAAACGGCGGCGTGCAGGTAGGTCAGCGTCTCGATGTCGTCGAGGAAGCGCGCCTCGGGCATGAAACCCTCGACCAGGTTCAGCACCCGGTTAGTGCGGTCGACGAAGGAGGAGAGCTGCTCGCGCCCGTCCGGGCCGGAGCGCTCGCGGCCTTCGTAGAGCCATCCCTCGGCGCGTTGGGCGTCCTCGGCCGGCGGCAACCAGCAAAGCGTCAGGAAGTAGGCGCTCTCGAAGTGACTGCCTTCCTCCTCGAACTGCGCCCGGCGCTCGGCATCGACCAGCGCCGACACGGGGTCGGGGAAGCGCGACGTCGGATAGACGCCGGCCGGAAGCCGCTGCGCCTCGACGAAGATCGCCCATCCGGACCCGAGCCGCCGAAGCGCGTTGTTAAGGCGGGAGGTGACCGCGACGAGCTCGGCGGGGGTCGCGCTATCGAGGTCGGGGCCGCGGAACCGGGCCGTGCGCTGGAACGAGCCGTCCTTGTTGAGGACCAGACCGGGCGCGACCAGCGCCGCCCAGGGGAGGAAGTCGGCGAGGCTCTGGGGCTTGGAGCGATATTCGGCGAGGTTCAGCATGGCTTTAAGCCCCGAGCTCGGCGGGGTAGCGGAGGTGGCGCCGGACCACGTCGACGAAGTGCGGGTCGCGCTTGGCGGCGAGGACGGCGGCGAAGTGGCCGACGAGCCAAACGAGAAGCCCGGCCAGCCAGAGGCGGAGGCCGAGGCCTAAGGCGGCGGCGAGCGTGCCGTTGATGATGGCGAGCGCCCGCGGCGCGCCGCCGAGCAGGATGGGCTCGGTGAGCGAGCGCCGGACGGGCGCGTAGAAGCCGGGCACGGGCTCGCCGCCGTCCAGCATCAGACCAGCGCCCCGCCGCCGAACGAGAAGAACGACAGGAAGAAGGACGAGGCCGCGAACGCGATCGACAGGCCGAAGACGATCTGGATCAGCCGCCGGAAGCCGCCCGACGTGTCGCCGAAGGCGAGCGTTAGGCCGGTGACGATGATGATGATCACCGCGACGATCTTGGCGACCGGGCCCTGGATCGACTCCAGGATCTGCTGGAGCGGCTGCTCCCAAGGCATGTTGGACCCGGCAGCATGGGCCGGGGCCGAGAGGAAGGTCAGCGCGAGCACGCTGGCGCTGGCCGAGAGGCGCGCAAGGGTCTTGGTCACGGGAGGTCTCCTGCTGGGGTGAGGTCGTAGTCGCCGGCCGGGGTCAGCCCCTCGACGAGGGCGAGCTCGGAAAGCCGACGGGCGGAGCTGCGGCCGGACAGTACGGCGATGAGGTCGATCGTCTCGGCGATCAGCGCACGCGGCACCGTGACTACGGCCTCCTGCACGAGCTGCTCGAGGCGACGCAGTGCGCCAATGGCCGTGCCAGCGTGGATCGTGCCGATGCCGCCGGGGTGGCCGGTGCCCCACGCCTTGATCAGGTCGAGCGCCTCGCCGCCACGCACCTCGCCGATCGGGATGCGGTCGGGACGGAGGCGAAGCGCCGAGCGGACGAGGTCAGTGAGCGTGGCCGCCCCGTCCTTCGTCCGGAGCGAGATGAGGTTGGGCGCGGCGCACTGGAGCTCGCGCGTGTCCTCGATCAACACCACGCGGTCGCCGCTTTGGGCGACTTCGGCGAGCAGCGCGTTGACGAGCGTCGTCTTGCCGGTCGAGGTGCCGCCTGCGACCAGGATGTTCTTGCGGGACTGAACGGCGGCGCGGAGCACGTCGGCGTGGGCCGCGGCCATGATGCCCGCATCGACGTAGTGGCCGAGCGTGAACACGGCGACGGCGGGCTTGCGGATCGCGAAGCTCGGGGCCGCGACCACCGGCGGCAGCAGGCCCTCGAACCGCTCGCCCGTCTCGGGCAGCTCGGCCGAGACCCTGGGGGAGCCGGCGTGCACCTCGGCGCCCACATGGTGCGCGACGAGTCGCACGATGCGCTCGCCGTCAGCTGGCGTGAGCCGCGCTCCCGTGTCCTCCAGCCCGCCGGTGAGACGGTCGATCCAGAGCCGGCCGTCTGGATTGAGCATCACCTCGACCACGGACCGGTCGTCGAGGTGGCCGGCGATCGCGGGCCCGAGCGCAGTGCGCAGCATGCGGCTGCTGCGCACGTAAGCTTCGGAGCGGAGGGCAATCGTGGTCACGTCTTCAACCCCATCGGCCTCGGGTCAGGGCCGAGGCGGTTCAGTGGACGGGGTCGACTAATGAGCGGCGGATCGGCGGCCGTTCAACAAGCGTGATGGCGTCGTAGGGTTCTGGCGCAGAAAGGCAGGAGGTCAGGACGGTTCGGTTGCGGGAGGACTGCCGCCATCCGGCGCCGGAAGGTCGTCCAACACCTCTCTCGCGAGACTACGGCCTTGCTGGATGCGGCGTCCGAGCGTCTCGACGAAGCTTTCGTAGCGCTCGCGGCCCTTCGCCTGCGCGGCGGCTTGGGCGCTGTCGGCGAGTGGGGGCGTCGCGGTGAGCCAGGCGCGGATGAACAGGCCCAGCGCCTCAAGCGTGATGGTTTGGTCGCGCTCCAATCGCTCCACCTGCCGTGTGAGGCGATCAAGCCTCCGGGTCAGCGCCGCCTCACGGCGATCAGCACCGTCGGGCGAAAGGAAGGACGCGACTGCCGCCTCCACAATCGCCGATTTCGACAGCTTCTTGCGCGCGGCGAGGTCGTCGAGCGCGCGACTGGTCGCCGGGTCGAAGTAGAGATTCAGCCGGTCCTTGGCGGCCATCAGAGGGCGATCCCGTCGTCGGGGTCCATTGCAGCCTGACGAGCGGTTGCCCGCGTGCGGGCCTGCAGGGTGCGGGAGCGGATCGCGTCATCATCGTCAGGCTCTGCGACCTCGATCTCGACGGTCGCAGAGGGCGGAGCCCAGACGATCTCCTCATGGACCGGCAGCTCCGGCTCGCGCCGGATGCCGCCGTTTGCCTCATCTGCGTCAGCCTTTTCGCTGTCTTTTGCCGCGGGTGCCTTCGCCGACGAGGTCGACCAGTCCGATGAGCTGGCTGTCGCGGGCGATAGACCTGGTGCGCCGACACGCTGCGGCGGCGGCAGGATGCGCGCCTTCAGCTGCCGATCCTCGTAGTAGCGCGCCTTCTTAGCCCGAACCGGGTGGACGCCCGACAACATAATGAGCGCGTCGGTTGACGGCAGCTGCATCACTTCGCCGGGCGTGAGGAGCGGACGAGCCGTCTCCTGGCGCGAGACCATCAGGTGCCCGAGCCAGGGCGATAGTCGATGCCCGGCATAGTTCTTCGCGTCGCG
The DNA here is from genome assembly GCA_964508635.1 of uncultured Allobosea sp. Classification (GTDB taxonomy): domain Bacteria; phylum Pseudomonadota; class Alphaproteobacteria; order Rhizobiales; family Beijerinckiaceae; genus Allobosea. The sequence continues at coordinate 3,872 of CAZDUL010000078.1, forward strand.
GATCTCGGTCGCGGTGCCTAGCGCGTCCGACACGCGCTTCGCCGTCCGCTCGTCGTTCGTCGCGAAGCTCACCCGCACGTGGCAGTTGTCGAGGATAGCGTTGTTCTGCCCGTAAGCCTTCTCGATCTGGTTCAAGGACTGAGCAATCAGGAAAGCGCGGATGCCGTAGCCCGCCATAAAGGCCAGCGCGCTCTCGAAGAAGTCGAGCCGGCCGAGCGCCGGGAACTCGTCGAGCATGAGCAGCAGCCGATGCCGCCGGCGCTTGCTCTCAAGCTCTTCGGTCAGGCGCCGTCCGACTTGGTTCAGGATCAGGCGCACGAGCGGCTTGGTGCGGCTGATGTCGGAGGGCGGCACCACGAGGTAGAGCGACACGGGTCTGCCCGCCTCGACGAGGTCGCTGATCCGCCAGTCGCACCGGGAGGTGACCGCAGCGACGACTGGGTCGCGGTAAAGCCCAAGGAACGACATGGCAGTCGAGAGGACACCCGAGCGCTCGTTCTCGGATTTGTTCAGCAGCTCACGGGCGGCGGACGCTACGACCGGGTGGGGCGCGTCGCCGAGATGGCGCGTCGCCATCATCGCCTGCAGCGTCGTCTCGATCGGGCCGCGTGGGTCGGAAAGGAAGGCGGCGACACCGGCCAGCGTCTTGTCCTCCTCGGCGTAGAGGACATGCAGGATCGCGCCGACCAGAAGCGCGTGACTCGTCTTCTCCCAGTGGTTCCGCTTCTCGAGCGCGCCTTCGGGGTCGACCAAGATGTCGGCGATGTTCTGGACGTCGCGCACCTCCCACGGGCCACGGCGCACCTCCAGCAGCGGATTGTACGCATCCGACCCTGCATCCGTTGGGTCGAAGCGGAGCACGCGGCCGAAGCGCGCGCGCCAGCCAGCAGTCAGGCCGAAGTTCTCGCCCTTGATGTCGTGGACGATAACCGAGCCGGGCCAGGTGAGCAGCGTCGGTATGACGAGCCCGACACCCTTGCCCGAACGGGTTGGCGCGAAGCACAGCACATGCTCGGGCCCGTCGTGCCGCAGGTAGCATCCAGCGTGACAGCCGAGCACCACTCCGTCTGGCCCGAGCAGGCCGGCCGCCCGAACCTCTTTCTCGGTCGCCCACCGCGCCGAGCCGTAGGTCGTGACCTCGCGCGCTTCCCGGGCCCGGTACACCGACATGGCGATCGCAACCGCGATCGAGATGAACCCGCCCGACGCGGCGATGCCGGCGCCCTCGTAGAAGACCTCTGGCGCATAGGCGTCGAAGAAGTACCACCACCACGCCCAGGCCGGTGTCGGATAGACCGGCACGCCAGCGACCATGGTCCACGCGTCGCCGAGCTGCGGCTGGTAGGCGAGCCGCCAGGCGATCCATTGCGTGGCGGCCTGATTGGTCACGACCACGATCGCGAACACGACAAGGACCTGGCCCCAGAGGATGCGGGTCGCGGGCATGACGGCTCCCAAGCATGAGGGAGCCGGATGACTGAGAGCAGGTCGCGCGGGCGCGCAACACCGCTCTCACCGGTGTCGCGCGCTGGCGCGCGGGATCGTGCACATCGGCGGGTCAGAGCGACAGGCCGCGCTTGCGGCCAAAGCTCCATTCGATGCCGCCGCCCGGAGCGACCACGCCCGTGATGTGCTTGCCCAGGTGCCGTTCGACGGACGGCGACCAGGGGACGAGCTGGAAGCCGAGCCCGTCGTCCAGCATCGCGAATCGACCCGATGCCAGCCGGACCTGCTGCCGGTAGATGCCACCGACATGCTCCCCGAGCGCACGCGGCCGGTGCTCCAGCCCTGTCTCGGCGGCGAGACGGGACGCGGCCCATTCGAGCTCCCGCTGGCGCAGCGTGTCCAGCAGATCGCGCGCGAAAACGAACCGCCGGCCCTGAGGCGTCGCCAGCCCTCTGCCGGCGAGGTGCTCGGCACGCGCCTCCAGCGCCGCCCGGGCCTCCTGCCCGAACCCAGCGTCGGCGAGATCGGACGGCGCCTTGTTCACGAGTTGCCGGTCGAGCCAAGTCGCGCCGGGTGCGGTGACCTGCTCGGCCAGCGACAGGTCCGATCGCACGGCGAGCGCCACGCGGGCGTGGCCGGTTCG
>CAZDUL010000079.1:0-6826 GCA_964508635.1 uncultured Allobosea sp.
CGGGCCATAGCGGGCGCTGTCGGCCTGCCCAGCGGCCTGCGCGGCGCGCGCCAGCAGATCGGGCGGCGGGGCCTGACCCGGCGCGGCCTGCGACAGATCGATCGGTGGGCCGTGGCGGCCGTCATAGGCCAGAAGCCACGCCTTGGCCTGCGGGATCGGCGGCGTTGCGGTGTCGATGAGGTCGGGATTGAAGGCGATCGGCATCGCTCTGCACCAAACGCGAACCGGGCGCGGCTGACAAGGTTCCCGTTTGGTCGCAAAGGCGCACGGCCCCCGGCGTCGATCTGTCCGGGTGGCGAAGCGCGACGAGCGGCCTATGATCCAGAAGCAGGGTTGCGAAGCAGGAAGACCTGATGAGAGCGATGTCCATCTCGTCCCGCGACACGCGGGCCGCAGGGCGGGACTCCAGGCGCGCCGGCGGCGCCTTCCGTCCACCGGCGCCTCGGCCTGGGTATGGCGAGCTCAGCCGCATCGAAGTCGCACTGACGCTGCGCGACAATCCGCTGAGGCTGTGGCGGGACCGCCATTTCGCCTTGCCGGTCGTATCGGGCGAGGGCCTGTTGGGCTTCGGCATGGTCATCAGCGAACCGAGGCTGATCCGTCACGTGCTGGTCGACAATGTCGCCAACTACCGAAAGGACGACCTGCAGCTGCGCGTGCTGTCGCCGGGGCTCGGCGACGGCCTATTGACGGCCGAGGGCGAAGACTGGCGCCGCGTTCGCCGCCTTGTCGCGCCCCTGTTCACGCCCCGCCGCGTCGCGGTCTGGGCGGCGGGCATGCAGCGCGCCATCGAGCGCAATGTGCGGCGCCTGGCGGCGCTGAGACGAGGCAGGGTCCGCGACATCGCCGACGAGATGACACGGCTGACCTATGACGTGCTGGCTGAAACGCTGTTCTCCAACGCGCTGGCTGGTGGCGCGGACGCGTTCTCGCAGGCGCTCACACGCTACATGAACACGCAGGGGCGCATCGATCCGCTCGATCTCGTCAATGCGCCGCGCTGGGTGCCTCGGCTCGGGCGCCTGCTGGCCGAACCCGCTATCCGCTATTTCTCGGAGGAGGTTCGCCGCATCGTGGCCGGCCGTCAGGCGATGGTGCAGGACGGTGCGACGCCGCCCGACGATCTGCTGACCGCGTTGCTCGACGCACGTGATGCGGAGACAGGCGAGGCGCTTTCGGATGTCGAGGTCGGCGCGAACATCGTGACCTTCATCGCGGCCGGTCACGAGACGACAGCCAACCTGCTGACCTGGGCGTTCTATCTCCTGTCGTCGGCCCCGGATGTGCGCCAGGCGGTCGAGCGCGAGGCGGACGCCGCCGGCGCCGATCCGGTTGCGGCCGCGCTGGAGCCTGGCGGCATGCCGATGACCCGCGCCGTCATCGACGAAACGCTGAGGCTCTACCCGCCGGTCGCATCCCTGAGCCGCGTCGCCATCGCGGAGGACCGCGCGCTCGGCGTGGAAATCCCGAGGGGCGCGCTCGTCGTCATCGCGCCCTATGTGCTGCACCGCCACCGCGCGCTCTGGGTGGATCCTGATCTGTTCGACCCGTCCCGCTTCCTGCCGGGCGCCCGCGAGCGGATCGATCGCCACGCCTTCTTGCCGTTCGGTGCGGGGCCGAGGGTTTGCGTCGGGGCGCAGTTTGCGTTGATCGAGGCGATCCTGGCGATCGGTGCGATCTGCCGGTCCCTCAGGCTCGATCACGCGGGCGATCGGCCGCCGGAGCCGATCCAGCGCATCACGCTGAGGCCCCGCGACGGGATGCCGATGGCGTTGCGCCCGCGCTGATGGGGCGCGGTCGCCGATCGCGCTCAGAGGCTGATCGTGCTCAGGCCTGGGGCTTCGCGCCACGGAACCCCGTGGCGATGACGTAGAGTTCGGAGGAGTCGGCGCGGCTGGCGGGCGGCTTGAGGTTGCGCACCAGCGCGAAGTCGCGCTTCATTTCACTTAGCAATTGGGCCGTATCGCCGCCCTGGAACAGCTTGGCGAGAAAGAATCCGCCCGGCGTCAGCACCTCGCGGGCGAAAGCCAGCGCGGCTTCCGCCAGACCGATGATGCGCAGATGATCGGTCTTCTTGTGCCCCGTGGTGTTGGCCGCCATGTCCGACAGAACGCCGTCGGCGGGGCCACCCAGCAGCGCCTTCAGGCGGTCCGGCGCGCTGTCGTCCATGAAGTCGAGCTGGAGGATTTCCACGCCGGGGATCGGGTCGACCGGCAACAGGTCGATGCCGATGATGCGCCCCGTGCCCTGCTTCAGCCCGATCCGCTCCGCCGCGACCTGGCACCAGCCGCCCGGCGCGCAGCCCAGATCGACCAGCCGCTGCCCGCTTTTCAGGAACTTCAGCCGGTCGTCCATCTCGACGAGCTTGAACGCCGCGCGCGAGCGGTAGCCCGCTTCCCGCGCACGCTTGACGTAGGGGTCGTTGAGCTGTCTGTTCAGCCACAGCTGCGACGAATGCGAGAACTTGCGGGCACGCTTCACCCGCACCTTGAGGTCGCGCGGGCCACGCGACTTTCCACCGCTTGACTTGCCACCGCTTGACTTGCCACCACTCGGCTTGTCACTGCCCCTGTCGCTCATCGGCTCGGATCCTCAATCGATGCGGCGGCGGCGCCAGGCCCCATCCTCGAACATCATCTTCAGCAGGATGCCTTCGCGCAGCCCGCGATCGGCGATCCTGATCGTCGGGCTTGGAAACAGCCGTCGGATCGCCTCGAAGATGGCGCAACCGGCAAGAACAAGGTCGGCCCGCTCCCGGCCGATGCAGGGATTGGCCGCCCGGCCCTCGTAGTCGAGGCCGATCAGGTCGGCGATCACTGCGCTGACATCCGCATCGCGCATCCACAGACCATCCACCTTGCGCCGGTCGTACCGCTCGAGCCTGAGATGAAGACCTGCAACCGTGGTGACCGTGCCGGAGGTGCCGAGCAGGTGAAAGCCTCGGCGATTGAGCGCCGCCCGGGCCCTTGCGTGAAAGCGTGCCAGCGCGGCCATCGCTTCGCTCACCATGGTCTCGAAGAGCTCGTGCGTGACCTCGATGCCGCCATGCCGCTCCGCCAGGGAGACCACGCCCAGAGGTACCGATTCCCAGGCCTGGATGCGCTCCTCCGGGCTGCGGCCCGAGGAGCGGCCGCCCAGCCAGACGATCTCGGTCGAGCCGCCGCCGATATCGAAGACGATGACGCCTTCTGCTTCGGGAGCGGCCAACGAGGCGCAGCCGGTGACCGCAAGCGTGGCCTCGGTGCGCTGGTCGACGATCTCGAGCGAGAGCCCGGTGCGAGCGCGCACCTCCTCGACGAAGGCCTTGCCGTTGGCTGCCGCTCGGCAGGCCTCCGTGGTCACGAGGCGCGATCGGGTGACGCCGCGGGTCTTCATCTTGGCAGCGCACAGCGAGAGCGCGTCCAGCGCGCGCTCCATCGCCGGCTCGCCCAGCCGCCCGTGCGCGGCGCGGCCTTCGCCGAGCCGCCCGCGCCGCGAAAAGGCGTCGACCACCCGCAAGCCGTGGTTCGTCGGCTGGGCGATGAGCAGGCGGCAGTTGTTCGTGCCGAGATCGAGCGCGGCATAGACCGGCCCACGCCGATCGGCGGCGGGCACTCGCGGCGGTTGCGCGACGACGCGCGCTCCGCCCGCCGGCGGAAGGCCTCCCTCAGACACGGTCTCGACCTCTTTGCGCGGCGCTCAAGGGTTCGCGCGGCGCGCGTTCGCCCCGATCGCCAGCCTTCCCTGCAAGCCTAGCGCCAATCAGCGCAGGCCTGCAACCGGCGCATGGGTCGCGGCACCGGACTGGCGCATCGTCTTGACCCGCTTGCGCTGCTCCTCCCTGGCCCGGAGCACCGCGGAGTGAACGCGCGTGCACACCGCCTTCGGCGAAAGCGGCTTGGCGAGAATATCGTGGATGCCGAGCTTGATCGCAGCCGCGACCACGGCCTTGGCGGGGTTCGCCAGCATCAGGACGATGGGGGTATCGCGTTTGCCGGTCTCGGGGCTGGAACGCGCCAGCTTGATGAAGTCCTCGCCGGACAACAGCGGCATGTCCCATTCGAGGATCACGACATCCGGCAGCAGGTTGGTGTAGAGCGCCAGCGCCTCGGCGCCGTCGCTGGCCTCGATGATTCGCTTGATGCCGGCCCTGAGCAGGATTTCCCGCACGATCCGGCGCATGTGGATGCCGGGATCCGCGACCCGCACCACGAGATCCGGCAGCTTCTGCAGATCCGCCATCCGACCCGAACCCCACGCAACGCCCACTCACCAAGCCTAGGGCTGCCACAGACGGTTTGACATCCTGTTACCCGACACCCAGTTTCTGCCCCCAACGCCGGCAGCCAGCGACCGGCGGCTCGACATTGTTTGTCAGGGAACGCCCTCTCATGCCTACGACGGCCCATCTCGTCGCCCTCGACCAGGGCACCACCTCGACGCGAGCGATCGTCTTCGATGAGGGGTTGCGAATCGTGGCGTTGGCGCAGCGGGAGTTCGCGCAGCACTATCCAGCGCCGGGCCTGGTCGAGCACGATCCTGCGGACATCTGGGCGACGACACTGGCCACGATCCGCGCCGCGCTGCGGAAGGCTGGCCTGACGGCATCCGCGGTCGCCGGCATCGGCATCACCAACCAGCGCGAGACAACGCTGATCTGGGACCGGGCCACCGGCGAACCCATCCACCGCGCCATCGTCTGGCAGGACAGGCGCACCGCCGAGACCTGCGCCCGGCTCAGGGCGGAGGGCAACGCAGCTTTCGTCGCCGCGCGCACCGGGCTGGTTCTGGATCCGTATTTCTCCGCCAGCAAGGCGGCGTGGATACTGGACGCGGTGGAGGGCGCGCGCGCGCGCGCCGAGCGCGGCGAACTCGCCTTCGGGACCATCGACACCTACCTGATCTGGCGGCTGACGGGCGGTGTGGTCCATGCGACCGACGCCACCAACGCCTCGCGAACCATGCTGTTCGACATCGGGGCCGGGCAATGGGACGAGGACATGCTCAGGCTGTTCCGCGTTCCGCGCGCCATTCTACCGGAGGTTCGCGACTGCGCTGCGGACTACGGCGTCACGCTGCCGAAGCTGTTCGGCGGCGCCATCGCCATCCGCGGCGTGGCGGGCGATCAGCAGGCGGCGACGGTCGGCCAGGCGTGCTTCGCGCCCGGCATGATGAAGGCGACCTATGGCACAGGCTGCTTTGTGCTTCTGAACACGGGGGCGTCGCCGGTCGCCTCGCGCCACCGGCTTCTGACCACGATCGCCTATCAGCTCGATGGCCGGCGTATCTATGCCCTGGAGGGCGCGATCTTCATCGCCGGCGCGGCTGTGCAATGGCTGCGCGATGGGCTGAAGCTGATTCGCAAGGCCGCTCAGGCTGGCGATCTCGCCGCCGCCTCGGATCTCCGCTCGCCGATCGTGCTGGTGCCGGCCTTCGTCGGGCTTGGCGCGCCGCATTGGGATCCCGATGCGCGGGGCGCCATCTTCGGCCTGACCCGCGACACGGGGCCGGCCGAGTTCGCGCGCGCGGCGCTGGAGAGCGTCTGCTTCCAGACCCGCGACCTGCTCTCGGCGATGAAGGCGGACTGGGAGGGAGCGTCCGACACGGTCCTGCGGGTCGACGGCGGCATGGCGGCGTCCGACTGGACGATGCAGCGGCTGGCGGACATCATGGCCGCGCCTGTCGATCGCCCCCATGTGCGCGAGACCACCGCGCTCGGCGCAGCCTATCTCGCGGGCCTCACGGCCGGTCTTTGCCCGCAGCCCGACGCATTCGCCACGACCTGGCGTTGCGACCGGCGCTTCGAGCCGGCCATGCCGGCGGCCGAGCGCGAGGAGCGTTATGCCCGCTGGCAACAGGCGGTGCGGCGCACGCTGACGCATCCGTAACGGGGCTGGCGCGGCCTGTCCGTCATCCGCCGCGCTCGCCCTTGCGTCGCGCCGCAGTCGCGCCAGATGAGGAGGTGGCGGTTTTTTTAAACTGGCGCGAGGGACCCGCCATGCGCAGCGGCGTGCATCCTCCTGATCGGCATGACGAGGGCAGGGCGCTCTCCGATGCCGCCATGCGGCTGTTCGATCTCGTGGCAGCATCGCGCAGCGTGGTCGCCTTCACGGGCGCTGGCATCTCGACCGAGTGCGGCGTGCCCGACTTCCGTTCGCCGGGCAGTCCGTGGATGCGCAACAAGCCCATTCCCTACGATGCCTTTGTGGGCAGCGCAGCGGCGCGAGCTGAAGCCTGGCGGCGCAAGTTCGCCATGGATGACAGCTTCGCTGGGGCGCGTCCGGGGCGCGGGCATATCAGTCTGGCGCGACTTCAGGCGGCAGGACGCTGCGCTGGCATCGTTACGCAGAACATCGATGGACTTCATGCCGATGCGGCCCGCGCCATGCCCGGGAGCGTTGCCGGCGAGATCGTCGAGCTGCATGGCAACGGCACCTACGCCGCCTGCCTCGATTGCGGTGCACGCCATGAGCTGGCGCCGATCCGCGCGCATTTCGAGGCGCACGGTCACGCGCCCCCCTGCACCGCCTGCGGAGGTCTGCTGAAAAGCGCAACGATCAGCTTCGGCCAGCCGATGCCCGCTGCGGCGATGCGCCGGGCTGCGCAGCTTGCGGCCTCCGCCGAGCTGTTCCTCGCCATCGGCTCGTCGCTGGTGGTCTATCCGGCCGCGACGCTGCCGCTGGTCGCCAAGCGCGCCGGCGCGCTGCTCGTCATCGTCAACCGGGAGCCGACGGAGTTCGACGCCCTCGCAGACCTCGTGGTCCGGGACGATATCGGCGACGCTCTCGAGCCCTTGCGCGATATCGGGCCGAAGATCTGACGGCTTTCCCGCTTAATTGGGGTGTGG
>CAZDUL010000080.1:0-5371 GCA_964508635.1 uncultured Allobosea sp.
AACCGCTGCCTTACCGCTTGGCGACGCCCCAATCCGTGGTGATCGCGTTAGCCGCAGCAAACCGGAATCGCAACTGCTTTGTATCCATCGGGGACGGCGCCGGACTGTCATTCAGCGGGACGGTAATGGGCCGGCGTCGACGCCCGGCACGGGCACATGACAAGCGGACATGCGTTTGGTGGTTGCATCGCCGCCGGACGCTGGCTATATGCCTCCCACTCGCCCGAAACCCGTCATGGCGAGCCGCCGGCTCTTTCAGGGTTGGCACGTCGGAGTGTGGCTCAGCCTGGTAGAGCACTACGTTCGGGACGTAGGGGTCGCAGGTTCAAATCCTGCCACTCCGACCATTTGCCTGATCCCGCATCACGGATATTCGCGCATCACCAGCGCGGCGGAGAGCGGTCTGCTGCGGGCCGCTGATAAGCGTGCACGCGAGCCGCGATCAGCGCCATGGCGATCCCCGGCAGCGCCATCAGCAGGTGATGCGAGGTCGCGGCGGCGATCAGTGTCATCGGCTGGCCCATGACGGGCAGGATGCCGATGGCGTTTCCCCACGAAATGGCCCAGTGGACGGCGAACAGCGCAGCGACCCCGGCCGCGATGATCGACAGCCCCGTGCGGGCAGCCCTGTCCTGAAAGCCAATGCCCGCCCTCAGTCTCAGCCCCAGCGCCAGCAGAACCAGCCCCGCCACGAAGGCGAACTGGAACATCAGCACCGCAAGACCAGCCGGAAGCCCGAAGCGCACGAGAACATAGGCCGCGATGAAGTCGTTCTGGATGACCGGCACGCGCAGCAGGTCGCCCACGCTGAAGCGACCGGAGCCGTCAGCATCCTGCGTATGCTCCGCGATGCCATCCCGCGGCCAGTCGGGAAAGAGCGCGCAGAGCGCCCCGTGCGGCGCATCGCCAAGCAGCCTCGCCAGCACTTCGCCGATGGCGCCATCGGGCACGAGGGCAAGACGAGTCAGCGCGCACGGAGTCTCGGCCAGCGCCAGCTTCGAGCTCAGCAACTGCAGGCCGAGATCGCGGTGAAGAACATCGGGCGGGCGTGGACCGCCTGCGGCAACACGCCGGGCACCGGCATGATCGAGGTCGTACCAGGTCAGCAGCCGCTCGGCCGGCACGCGCAGCGGCCCGCTGCGCGCCTTCTCCAGCAGGGCAATCGCCTCCATGCGCTCGGCCGGAATGCTCCAGGCTCCGGTGATGAGCTTGCTCGCCAGCGCCGGGAAGGCTGCGATCAGCCCCAGATTGGCCACCAGAAGCGCAAGCAGCGTCATCGCCAGCGCCGCGCCACGCGGCAGGCCCAGCCTGAGCCTTCGCTGCGGAGCCTCGCGCCGGCGCTTCAGCGTGGCAAGCACCGCACCGAGCCGCTGGATCACGCCGGGCGCCAGGAAGGCGAAGGCCAGCGCGACGAAGGTCGAGACGATGATCAGGATCGGAGAATAGTCGCTCTTCAGGAACGGGATCGCGGTGAGGACGAACAGGAAGATCACCGCCGAAAGGATCGCGCCGACAAGCCACAGCAGATATTGCCTCTGCCGGTAGAACACGTCGATGCGCATGAAGCCGGCAAACACATGCGCCAGCAGCAGCACCAGCGCGATCTTGCCCAGCTCCACCGGCTGGAAGCCGCCCACGCCCGTCTCCGTGCCGAACAGGCCCCAGGCAAGCAAGCCACCGATCAGCGCCAGCGCCGGAAGGAGACGCCCCACCGCGTCGCGTCGCCGCCCACCGGCGAAGAAGGACCGCGGCCAGGCCGCCGCCAAGGCCGCCGGAAGCGTCGCGATCAGCACCGCCAGCACCGGCACGATGTCGACGAACAGCAGCTTGTTCTTGTGAACATGGACGGCGAAATCGGTCCGCGGCGAATCGACCGCAAGCGATGTCAGCGTCAGGTTTCCGAGCGCGGTCAGCCCGATCAGGGCGAGCCACACCAGCCGTCCCGAGACCGTGAAGCCGGGCGACAGAAGGATCAGGACGCTCGCCAGCGCATAGGCCGCGATCGTGGCCTCGATCGTGGCCTGGTAGGACAGCGGACGGCCGGTCAGCGCCGAAAGTTCCGGCGCGAGCGCCAGAGCCGCGCCGAGCCCGAGCAGCGCCAGCGCCATGATCGCCATCGGTATCGCACCGGAAATCGCCGAGCCCCGAGCCTGCGACAGCCGCCACAGCGCCGCCATCAGCCCAAGCCCGAGCAACCCGGCAACGAGGCCAAGCCGCACCAGACGCTCGGCCGCGTTCAGATCGGCCAGCACATTCGCCATCTCGGCGCGCGAGAAGGGCTGGCGCGGCGCAGTCGGATATACGGTAACCCCCGGCGTATCGAGATCCGACCGCGCCTCGGCCGCTTGCGTGATCGTCATGCGGTGCAGCTTGCTGACCGGGGTCAGCGTCACCACGCGCTCGCGGCCGGCGGTGGCCACATCGATGCGGTAGCGGGTGCGTCCCACGATGACATGGGTCAGAACCTCGTCGCCAGCCGGATCCACCTCCCAGCGGATGCCAGCGAAATCGGCCACCGTCTGCGCTCCACGGCGGAACTGCACCGGCGGACGCGGCGCGACGGCCGCCTCGCCGGGCGCGAAATAGAGCTCCTCGGCCCGCGCCACCAGGCTGTAGCCGCGAAAGGGCGCGCCGGCTGCCGCCACGAAAACCTCGTCGCGCACCTGGCAGGTCAAGGCGCCGCCCAGATCGACGATGCGGCTTTCGCCGCGGGAATCGCTGGCGAGATAGCTTTTGACCGTCGCACGAAGCCGGTCGATCGCCGCTGGCTCGGCGCAGACCGGCGGCGGGCTGCCATCGATGGCGACGCGCGCTCCGCTTGCCCCATAGCCGATGTCGAGCCGAAACTCGCGCTCGCCTGTCTTCAGGCTCAACGCGGCATAACCGGGCCGCGCCTCACGCACGATCAGGCTGAAGGCGGTGCTGGCGATCACGTCGCCGCTCGCCAGCCGCCAGCGCGCGGCGTAGCCCCCGCCGCCGTGCGCATAGTCCAGCCACAGGCGCTTGGCGCGCGCGACATTGCCAAGCAGGATCGCGCCATTGGGGCCATGGGTGAGCGACAGGTGCTCACGTTCGCCGGATGCGCCGCCCTCGCCCTGCATCAGCTCGCGATTACCGATGACAACCGTCTGGCCAGGCTGGAGCCGGATCTCCACCCGGTCGAGGCTGACCACCGGGGGCGTGTCGCGCAGCAGATGGCCGACATTGATCCACCAGAAGCCGAGTATCAGGGCGGCGAGCAGCAGAGACGCTGGCCCGCTGATCCAGGGCAGGCGTTTCAACCAGCCCGGGACCCGGCGCAGCGGCACGGCTTTGGCAAACCCGCTCATGAGCGCCGTCCGATCGCATCGAGGCGCGGCGCGAGCCTGGCAATGAGCGCGCCACAGGCGCGTCCGCCGGTGTCGCGCGTGTGGCTGACCCAGCACGCGAATGCGACGCGACGGCGCCCTGCGACGTCATCCATATAGCCGGCAAACCAGGCCGAATTCATGCCGGAGACGGTGTCGGCGGTGCCGGTCTTGCCATAGATCCGCTGGCGCAACGCGGCCGGCACGCTGGCCATGATGCCGCTGGCGGTGCCGAACGGCGAGTTGGCCACGCCGAACAGGCCGGCCTCGACCAACTCGGTCCAAGGCCGTGCCTCGGCCTCCGACAGGCCGGGAAACAGCGGCGCACCTTCCCCTGCCGGCCTGTGCTCCGCCACGTCCGAAACGGGATAGGCGAGGCGCGGCCTGAGCACCCGTCGCGCGCCGACGGAGCCATAGATCGTCGCCATCGCCAACGGGCTGGCGCGGACTCCCTGCCCGTAGGCGTTCGTCACGAGGTCGATGCGCCGACCGTTGCGCCGATCCTCGACCGCGAGCTCCACCGGTTCGGCGATGAGCCTGAGCGCGCCGGGCGCAACGCCGCGCAACAGATCGAGATCGCGATTGATCGCCGCCTGCCGCTGGGGGCTGGCGCCCGGCTCGGCGATGGGGAAATAGTGCTCCGCCGCTCTCGCAAGCCAGGTGCCCGTGCGCTCGGCGACCGTGCCGGGCCTCCCCACGCGCCGCCCGTCGATGGCGAGCGCAAGACCGCCGAACCAGAGGTTCGACGACTTGATCAGGGATTCGCAGACGCTGATCTGCCCGCCGGCGCGCGCGGGCGGACAACCACTCCCGCCGCGTCCCGGCGGCAGCACGGCATTGGAGAACGGCGCTCCGCCGTAGTTGCGGATCGACGTGCCGTCCACCGTGAGCTCCGCGCCGCCGACGCCGAGCGCCCGCTGCTGGTCGGCCGGCGCGGCGCGGCCGGAGATGATATCAGCCAGGTCAGGCCGTTCGCGCAGCGCCATGATGCCGGCAAGGCCGGTGACCAGCTTGAAGGTCGAGCCTGGCATGGCGTGAACGTCGCCGGAGCGCCAGGCATGGCCGGCAAGCGGGCTCTCGGTGGCGCGACCGGCGGAAAGCGCCTGCAGATCCCAGGCATTCATGCCGGAACGGAACAGCGGCCAGCCGGCGATGGCCAGCACCGCCCCCGGCTCATCGCCGGCATCCATCAGGACGAGCGCCGCGCGCCCGTCGCCGACATCTTCGGGCTCGCGCTCCACCGTGCTGTCCTGCAAGGGGCCGGGCCTGCGCGGGCGCGCGCCCCGGCCGAGCCGGGCCGCCATGTGGTCGGTCACGGCCTCCGCCGCCAGCTTCTGCAGGGCCGGGTCGATGGTGAGACGCAAGGTCTCGCGGGTGCGCAGACTGCCGACCGAGCCCGCAAGCGAGCCGAGATCGCCCGGGCCGTAGCCCAGCAGCGCCGTCAGTCCGAGTTCATCGACCAGCGCGCTGGGATAGCCGTTTGCGTCGATCGCCGGCTGCCCGTCCGCGAAAACCACGGCTCCGCCTCCCCCGCCGCCACGCTGCCGGCGCACCGGTTCGCGCCAGTCGGCCTCGCAGCCCAACGCCACGCCCCGGCGCGTGCAGATGATCTCGATATGGGCGCTGCGCCAGAGCCGGATGCGCCCGTCATCGTCGCCGCGCGCGGCGCGAGGCCCGCCTTGCGTCACGGACTGGACGCTGTCGGGTACGGCGCGCAGTGGGCGCCCCTCGATATGGATGGGTGTGTCGGCGCTTCGTGCCGGCGCGGTGAGCGTCAGCCGCCAGCCGCCGGGCGCATGTGCCGCCATCGCCTCGGCGCAGGTGTCGCCGGGCGAATCCTCGGGGCAGATGCGCTCGGCCACGATGCCGATCCCGCCGATCCTCAGCGCGACGCTGTCGCGCCGGCCGCCGATTGCGGCGCCCGCAGCCCCGATGCTGATCCACGCTGGCCCCAGGATGAGGTCGTCCGTCCTCGGCCGTGCCTTCGCCGGCGTGACGCGGGACAGACGGATCGGGTCTCCCGC
>CAZDUL010000081.1:0-9014 GCA_964508635.1 uncultured Allobosea sp.
GAATGGTGGTGAGCCCGCCCGCCTTGTTGCCGGGAGAGGGGTTGTTGTTGAGGCTCATGCGGTTGCGCGCCACATAATCCTCCCACCACCGGATGACCTCGATCAGCGCTTCGCCGACGGCTTGGCTGACGGCGCGGCGGGTGAGCAGATGCTCCGCGCCGTAGCTCTCCGGCGTTTCGGAGAGGATGGCCGTGCCGCCCTCAGCCACCAGCAGGTCCACAGCCGCGCCCAGCGCAGGGTTGGCGGTGATGCCGGAGTAGCCGTCCGAGCCGCCGCATTGCAGGGCAAGGACCAGTTCGGCTGCCGGGATCGGTTCGCGTCGCGCCGCGCCGACCGCCGGCAGCATTGCCTTGATCGCCTCGACGCCGGCGGCAACCGTCCTGCGGGTGCCGCCGACCTCCTGGATCGTCAGCTTGCGGAAGGTGTCGCTCTCGCGAATTCCGTAGGCTTCCATCCAGCGCCCGATCTGGAAGCCTTCGCAGCCGAGGCCGACCATCACGACGCCGCCGATGTTCGGATTGGAGGCATAGCCCCACTGGGTGCGCTTCAGCACCTCGTAACCCTCGCCATGGATATCGAGGGCGCAGCCGCCGCCATGCACCAGCGGGATGATGCCGTCGATATTGGGATGGTCGGCGAGGATGCCGGAACGCTCGATCTCCTGCGCCATGAAGCGGGCGACGGTGGCCGAGCAGTTCACCGAGGTCAGCACGCCGATGTAGTTGCGCGTGCCGGCGCGACCGCTGGCGCGGCGATAGCCCTGGAAGGTGGCGCGCCTGCCCTCCGGCGTCATCGCGGGCGCGGTTGCGTCCGTCGCGAATTCATAGGACCCCGCCACCGGCTTGAAGGCGCAGTTGTGCTCGTGCACATGCTCGCCGGCCGCGATCGCCCGGCTGGCATAGCCGATCACCTGTCCGAACTTCAGAACCGCTGCTCCGGCCGCGATCTCGCGTGTCGCGAGCTTGTGGCCGCGCGGAATGCGCGCCGCGGCGCGAACGCCGAGCGCGGTTTCGCCTTCGCTCAGGCCGTCCACCGCGACGAGGACGTTGTCGCTCTCATGCAGGCGCAGCACGCGCGGCGCAGGGCGGCTGCTCTTGCTGTCGGCAGAGGCGGGCGGGGGCGTGACGATGTTCATCGCGGTCTCGAACGCTCGGAGGCGGGCCAACAGCTAGCGCGTCCGCGGCGCTCTGGAAACCGGCGCCGCGCGGTGAATCCCCGGAAACGCGCCGCAAAGGCGCTCACGTCCTTGATGGCAGGTAGAGGTGTCCCATGGGTTTCGTGGCGATCGGCGAGTGCATGATCGAGCTCAGCGGCCAGATCGGCGGCGCGGCACGGCTGGCTTTCGGCGGCGATACGCTGAACACGACGATCTATGTCGCCCGGCTCGGGCAGCCCACGGCCTATGTCACCGCGCTTGGCTGCGATCCCTTTTCGGAACACATGATCGCGGCGTGGAGCTCGGAGGGTATCGACGTGTCCGGCGTGGTGCGGTCTGCGACGCATCTGCCCGGCCTGTATGCCATCACCACGGATGCGCGGGGCGAACGCAGCTTCCACTACTGGCGGGCGCAGTCGGCGGCGCGGGCGCTGTTCACGCTCGACGGAGCCGAGGCCGCTCTCGAGCGGGCGCGGAACGCCACATGCCTGTATCTCAGCGGGATCACCCTGTCGCTTTACGATCGCTCCGGACAGGATCGGCTCCTCGCCCTCGCGAGGGCCGTGCGCGGGAAGGGCGGAATCGTCGCCTTCGATCCGAATTACCGCCCGCGCGGCTGGGCCGACGCCGCCACCGCCTTGGCGGCGTTCGACGCGATGGCGCAGATCGCGACGATCGCCCTGCCGACCCATGGCGACGAAACGATGCTGCGCCCCGGAGAGACCCCGGCTGAAACGCTGGCGCGGTGGCGCGCGGCGGGCGTGGGCGAGGTGGTGGTCAAGCTCGGCGAGCAGGGCGTGCTCGTGGACGATGGCGCCGCCGGCGTGCTGGTGCCGACCGTGGCGGTGACCCCGCGCGACACCACCGGCGCAGGCGACTCCTTCAACGCGGCCTATCTCGCCGCACGGCTTGCCGGGGCCACGCCGATCGAGGCGGCGAAGGCCGGACACCGCCTGGCCGGCGCCGTGGTGATGCATCCCGGCGCCGTGATCCCGCGCGAGGCGATGCCCTGATGTTTCAGGCCCCGCGTGCCGCGCCGAAGGCTGCAGCGCGGCGTGCCAGCGCGGTGATGCCGGTAAAATCGCAGGCCTTGAGCAGCTCGCCGGGGACGACCCAGGAGCCGCCCACTGCCGCGCAGTTCGGCAGGGCGAGATAACCCGGGACGTCCGCCTCCTGGATGCCGCCGGTGGGGCAGAAGCGCAGATCCTGCAGCACCGGCTGCACGGCCTTCAGCCAGCCGGTTCCGCCGGCGATGTTGGCCGGGAACAGCTTCAGCAGGCGAAAGCCGCGGGCGCGGGCCGCCATCGCCTCGCTGATCGTCTGCACGCCCGGCAGGAGCGCCAGCCCCGTGGCCGTGGCGGCGTCGGCGATGTCCGGCGTCAGGCCCGGCGAGACGCCGAAGCGGGCGCCGGCATCGACCGCGCGCTTCACGTCATCGGCGCTCAGCAGGGTGCCCGCTCCGACCTGCGCGGTCGGCAGGGCGTGGGCGATGCGCGCCAGCGCGCTCAGTGCATCGGGCGTGCGCAGCACGATCTCGATGGCGTTGACGCCTCCGGCCAGCAGCGCCTCGCCCAGCGCAACGGCTTTGTTCGCATCCGCGATCGTCACCACGGGAACCACGGGATTGGCTGCGAGCATGGCTTCGAGCGAGAAGGCAGTCACGAGGAAGACTCCGGATGGGGGAACAGGCAAGGCGGACATGACACAGTCAACGGATGCCATCATGCTCCCTGCCAAGCCGCGGCCATTTTGCCAATGGCTTGCTGAACGCCATCGCGCCGGTCGATGGGCTCTGTGGCGCGCAATTCGGGGGTGGGATCGTCTTCCGCCGTGATGGGTCGTTGGAGGAACAGGAAGGGTCGATCGACATGCGGCCGGCAACGGCCATGCTGCAGTCCGGTTGACACTCGCGCACGGTCCATCCTAGACGCGAGACGGCAAGGGCGCGGATCCCTGCCTGCGCTCATTGCCAGCAGAAGACTGCTCCGCACACCCGGCAAACGTTGCACCGGGGTTGCGCGGACCAGCGGACTGCGTTTCCGCGAGGTTCGAGGTGGCCGCATGCAGCCGCGCCGTCGCGTTCTGGTCACGGGTGGCGCCGGCTTCATTGGATCTGCCGTGTGTCGGCACCTGTTCCGCCTCGGCGATGTCGCGATCCTGAACCTCGACAAGCTGACCTATGCCGGCGACACGCGGTCGCTGCGCGACCTGGAGGGATCGCCGCGCTATGCCTTCCGGAAGGTCGATATCTGCGACCGGGCGGCCGTTGCGGCGGCCTTTGCGGATTTCGAACCCGACCAGGTCATGCACCTTGCGGCGGAAAGCCATGTTGACCGCTCGATTTCCGGGGCCGAAGCGTTCATCAACACGAACATCGTCGGCACGTTCGTGATGCTGGAGGCGGCCCGCGCCTACTGGGAGACGCTGCCGGCCGGACGCCGGGAGAACTTCCGCTTCCTTCATGTCTCCACCGACGAGGTCTATGGCTCGCTCGGCGAGACGGGCCTTTTCACCGAGGAAACCGCCTACGACCCCAGCTCGCCCTACGCGGCGTCCAAGGCAGCGGCGGACCATCTGGTCGCGGCCTGGACGCGAACCTACGGCTTTCCCGCCCTCATCTCGAACTGCTCCAACAACTACGGCCCGTATCACTTTCCCGAGAAGCTGATCCCGCTGATGATTCTCAACGCCATGCACGGCAAGCCGCTGCCGGTTTACGGCTCCGGCGCCCATGTCCGCGACTGGCTGCATGTCGAGGACCATGCGCGCGCACTCGACCTGATCGTCAACCACGGCCGGGTCGGCGAGACCTACAATGTCGGCGGCCGCAACGAGCGCCGCAACATCGACGTCGTCAGGACGATCTGCGCCATCCTCGACCGGATGATGCCCGCAAACGCTCCGCACGAGCGGCTCATCACCCAGGTCAGCGATCGGCCGGGCCATGACCATCGCTACGCCATCGACGCGACCAAGCTGGAGACCGAGCTGGGTTGGCGCCCGCTCGAGACGTTCGACACGGGCATCGAGAAGACAGTGGCCTGGTATCGGGACAACGCGTGGTGGTGGCGCCCGCTGCGCGAGAAGGTCTATGCGGGCGAGCGCCTCGGCCTGATCGGCGCGGGGGCCCGCTGAATGCGCATAGCGGTCACCGGCCGGACCGGTCAGGTCGCCACGGCGCTGCTGGCCCTTGCCGGAACCGAGCCGGAGCTCGACATCGTCGCGCTCGGCCGCCCGGAGCTGGATCTCGCCGACCGGTCTTCGGTGATCGCAACGCTGACGGGCGCGAGGCCGGACGCGATCGTCAATGCGGCTGCCTACACAGCCGTGGACCGGGCCGAGACGGAGCCTGTCGAAGCGCTCGCCGTCAATGCCATGGGCGCTGCCGCAGCAGCCGAGGCCGCCAGGCAGCTTGCGATCCCGATCGTACAGATCTCGACCGACTATGTCTTCGACGGCAGCAAGGACGGCGCCTATGTCGAGGACGACCCGGTCTGCCCGATCGGGGCCTATGGCTGGAGCAAGCTGGCGGGCGAGGTGGCGGTCGCGAGCATCACCGCCGACCACGCGATCCTGCGCACATCCTGGGTCTACGCCGCCACGGGCAGGAACTTCGTCAACACCATGCTCGGGCTTGCGCAAACCCACCGGGAGCTCCCGGTGGTGAGCGACCAGTTCGGGTGCCCGACCTACGCGCCCGACATCGCCCGCGCCGTGATTGCCGTGTGCCGCAATCTGGTGGGCCGCCCCGGCGATCGCGCCCTGCGCGGCGTCTTTCACATGGCGGGCGCCGGCGAGACCCATCGGGCGGGCTTCGCCGAAGCGATCCTTGCGGAATCGGCCCTGAGAGGCGGCCCGGGCGCGATCGTGCGGCACATCGCGAGCAGCGACTACCCGACTGCGGCGCGCCGGCCGGCGAACTCCCGCCTCTGCTGTGCAAGGCTGGAGGCGATCCATGGCGTGCGTCTGCCGCACTGGCGGGACGCGCTCGCGCGCTGCCTCGGCGCGCTGCCGGCAGAACCCACCTCGTCATGAAGGGTATCCGATGAAGGGCAGCGCATGAAGGGCATCGTTCTCGCAGGCGGCAGCGGCACCCGGCTGCATCCGATCACGCTGGCCGCTTCCAAGCAGCTTCAGCCGGTCTATGACAAGCCGATGATCTACTATCCGATCTCGGTGCTGATGCTGGCCGGAATCCGGGATATCCTGATCATCTCGACGCCGCACGATCTGCCCAGCTTCAGGCGGCTGCTCGGGTCGGGGGAGGCCTGGGGCGTGCGCTTCAGCTACGCGGAACAGCCACGGCCGGAGGGTCTGGCCCAGGCGTTCGTCATCGGCGAGGACTTCGTGGCGGGCGACCGGGTCGCGCTCATTCTGGGCGACAACATCTTCTACGGGGCCGGGCTGACCGATCTCCTGGTCAGCGCCGTCAGCCGCACGAGCGGAGCGACGGTCTTCGCCTACCATGTCCCCGATCCGCAGCGGTATGGCGTCGTCGCGTTCGATTCCAGCGGCGAGGCGATCTCCATCGGGGAGAAGCCGCGCAATCCCCGGTCGCCCTGGGCTGTCACGGGCCTGTACTTCTACGATCAGGATGTGGTTTCGATCGCCAGATCCCTGAAGCCGTCCGCGCGCGGCGAATACGAGATCACCGACGTGAACCGCGCCTATCTCGAAGCCGGCAAGCTCACGGTCCAGAAGATGGGCCGGGGCTATGCGTGGCTCGACACGGGAACGCCCGACTCGCTGGTCGATGCCGCGAATTTTGTCAGGACGCTGGAGCGCCGGCAGGGCACGCGCATCTGCTGCCCCGAGGAGATCGCCTTTCTCCAGGGATTCATCGACGCGAGGCAGTTGCACGAGCTCGCGACGGCGCTCGGGAAGAGCGACTACGGCCAGTACCTGATGGGCCTGTTGAGCGGTCCCCGTTGAAGGCCGAGCCGCTGCGATGATCTTCACCCGATTGGACATTGCGGGCCTGGCGTTGATCGAACCGAGCCGGCTCGCGGACGAACGCGGCTTCTTTTCCGAGACCTTCCGCGCGGATCGGTTCGAGGCGGAGATCGGCCCTGTCCGGTTCGTGCAGGACAACCATTCGCGCTCCGCGATGCGCGGCACGATCCGCGGCCTGCATTTCCAGAGGAACCCACGCGCGCAGGGCAAGTTGATCCGGGTCACGAAGGGCGCGATCCTCGATGTCGCGGTCGACATTCGCACCGGCTCGCCGACATACGGGCGGTTCGAGGCCGTCGAATTGTCGGCCGATAACTGGCGTCAGCTGTGGATCCCGCCGGGCTTCCTGCACGGTTTCTGCACGCTCGTTGATGATGTCGAGGTGATCTACAAGGTCACCGACGTCTATAGCTGCGAGCATGATGCCGGCGTGCGCTGGAACGATCCTGCCATCGGCGTGCCATGGCCGGTCTGCGAGCAGGACGCGATCCTCTCCGCCAGGGACCGGACAGCGCCGCTTCTGTCGGAGATCGGCGAGCCGTTCCGCTATGGCGACCCGTGATGCCGATCGTCATGCACTGCGCCACGGTTGAGCCGTCTCACGGCGGTCGGATGTGACGAGACCAGGCTGGGCCGTGACAGCAGAGCTCTGACCAGATCTTCTGGGGCAGGTGTTGTTGGCCAGGTCTTGTTGGCCAGGTCTTGGGAGCCAGGTCTTCCTGTCCGGCTCAGCGCCCCGGCTTGACGGGCGGGGCAACTTCACATAGGCACGTTGGCCTTGCGGCGTGGACTGGTCCGGTCCGCGCCGCGTTTGCTTGCGGGCCGGCCTGATGGGCCATCCGTGAAACCCGAACCGACTGCCAAGAAGTCGCCCCGCGCCCGTCCAGCGGCCGCTGCGAGGGACGACGTGAACAGGAGAGAACGATGTTCGCAGTCATCAAGACCGGCGGAAAACAGTACCGTGTCGCCGCCAACGACACCATCACCGTCGAGAAGCTGACCGGCTCGGCCGGAGAGACCGTCGCCTTCGAGCACGTACTGATGCTCGGCCAGGGCGAAAGCGTGACGGTCGGCACGCCGTTCGTTGCCGGTGCCAGCGTGGCCGCCGAGATCGTCGAGCAGGCCCGCGGCGACAAGGTGATCTCGTTCAAGAAGCGTCGCCGCCAGAACTCCAAGCGCAAGCGCGGACACCGTCAGGAGCTGACGGTCGTGCGCATCACCGACATCCTCACCGGCGGGGCCAGGGTCGCCGTCACGGCCAAGGCGCCGGTCGCCGCCGCTGCGCTGGGGACCGCCGCTGCCGCCGCCGCCACGCCGGCTACCGGCGCTCTCGACACATCGAACCTGTCCCTCATCTCGGGCATCGGTCCGACCATCGAGAAGAAGCTGCGCGCGGCAGGCATCCAGAGCTGGGAACAGATCGCCAGCTGGAGCGCCGAGGATATCGCCAGGTTGGACGCCGAGCTGAGCCTGCGCGGCCGCGCGACACGCGAGGAGTGGGTCGAGCAGGCCAGGGAGCTGCTGGCGGGCAAGCCGCCGCGCGCCAAGGTCGACCAGGCAGAGCTCGCCGCGGGCAAGGACCCCTGAAACCGTTTCGAAGTCAGCGCCCGTAGTGGGCGTTCAAACCACGCAATCTTTCTGCTATGTGACGTCTTGAGACGTCGGCAACAGGAGTAGACCATGGCTCACAAGAAGGCAGGCGGTTCGTCCCGCAACGGCCGCGACTCGGCCGGTCGACGCCTTGGCGTCAAGAAGTTCGGCGACCAGACGGTCGTGGCCGGCAACATCATCGTTCGGCAGCGCGGCACGAAGGTGCATCCGGGCGCCAATGTCGGCATGGGCACGGATCACACGCTGTTCGCGCTCTGCGACGGCCGTGTGAAATTCGGCACCAAGCTTGGGCGAGCCTATGTCCAAGTCGTACCGGCGCAAGTCGCCGCAGAGTGAAGGCGGATCAGGCCTGAAAGACATCCTGATCCGCCGGTCCCAAGGACCCGGTGGATCAGGAAGAGGCGTCTGAACACGCCAAGCCTCTTCAGATCGGCAACCGCAGGGGAGTTGGGACCGAACAGCCCAGCTCCCCTGTTTCGTTGTCATCCGCCCCTGCGGGCCCCTTTCTGAAGAGTGCGCCATGACCGTCCCGTCCTCCGTCGAAAGCATCTTGCCTCCATCATCCGGGTCGGCGCTGTTTCCCGACCTGACCCGCGACGACGTGTTCCGGCTGGAAACGCCGCGGTTGTGGCTGCGCTGGCTGCGCCATCGCGACGCCGACGACCTCGCGCGCTTCGCCGGTCTCGCAGCGGTTGCGGAGATGACCGGCACCTGGCCGCATCCCCTGCCGGCCGGCGAAGTGGAGCGGCGCATCTTCGAAGCCCGCAAGTCCAACGCGACCGGCGCGCGCCTCGTCCTCGGGCTCAGCCCGCGCAACCGTCCGAACCGGCTGATCGGCATCATCGGCCTCAGCCCGGATCCCGACGAACCGGCGGGGCTGGACCTCGGCTACATGCTCGATCCGGCCGAGCAGGGCCGCGGCCTGATGACGGAGGCCGTGCAGGCTGTGCTGAGCGCCGCGTTCGATCTGACCCCGATCGGGCAGGTCAGCGCCTGGACGCGCGTGATCAACCCGGCTTCACGGCGTGTGCTGGAGAAGTCCGGCTTCCGCCACGTTGGAACCGCCTTGCGTTCGCTTCCGGCGCGTGGCGGCATGCTGCCTTGCGACGGCTACCTGATCGACCGCAAGACCTGGGCGGCGTTGAGCGGCTGGATGGGCGGGACCAGCCAGCACCGCGCGCGGGACCACGAGGATGCGCCGTCGCACGATGGTGCGGCGCTCGCTGCGGACGGGACGGGCGCGGGAGCGCTGCCGGACGTCACGCGATCCCAGATGGATTGCGCCGGCTGCTGA
>CAZDUL010000082.1:0-10144 GCA_964508635.1 uncultured Allobosea sp.
GTATGAACGAGCGCGCCGATCCACGCCTGGCGAAGCCGCCGGACAGGACGCCCGGCAAGCAGATCCGCCGGGCCGACGCCGCTGCGCGATCGGTGGAGGCGCGCAACGGCGCCCTGGTCGTGCGCCCCGCGCCCGAGCGAAATCCGCTGCCGGTGCGGCTCCTGTGGTGGTGGATGCGCCTGCTCGCGCTGGGCTGGATCGCCGTCGGCCTGACGTCATGGGCGCTCATCATCGGGCTCGATCCGGGCGTGCGCTCCTTCGAGACGCGCGCAACGACCTTCCAGGCGATCACCATCTTCTTCGCCGTCGTGGATCTGACGGCCGCGGTCGGCTTGTGGTTGCTGACGGCCTGGGGCGCCGTCGTGTGGCTGATCGCGGCCGTGGCGAGGCTTGCGCTGGCCGTGATCCTGCCAAATGTCGCGCCGGTCGGCGCAGCAGGCCTTGCGGCGATCCTGCTGAGCCTCGCGGTTTTCGCGGCGCTGATCGTCGCCGTGCTGCGGCACCGCGCCCGAGAGCAGGATTGAGAAGACCCGTTTGAGAGTTTCTTCAGATTACCGATGAGTCAATTCACTCATGATTCATTCAAGCCGATAAATCCTTGATTCATGCTGATGTTTAAGCGCGTTTTCAGGTGAGTAGGCTAGGTTCGCCCCATCAACAGACCGGCACAAAAAGCGCCGGCTTGGCGTCGGAGAGAGTGGGGTTACGATAATGAAGCAGTCGAATGCTGCATCTTTCAAAAATGCATCAGATGAGGACAACCAGGTTGCTCCTCTGTACATTGAATCGCTGAACATGATCGAGCGCCTTCATCGGCGCCTGCTCGATGTCATCAAGGACGAGTTCGATCGTCAGGGGCGTGACGATGTCAACAGCGTGCAGGCTCTCCTGCTGCACAACATCGGCGACAAGGAGCTGACCGCCAGCGAGCTGCGCACCCGCGGCTACTATCTGGGCTCGAACGTCTCCTACAACGTCAAGAAGCTGGTCGAGATGGGCTATCTGCACCATCAGCGCTCCCGCGTCGATCGCCGCGCTGTCAAGATCAGCCTGACCGAGAAGGGGCGCGAGGTCCACGACATCGTCAAGAACGTCTATCGCAAGCATATCAGCACGGTGGAGAAGATCGGCGGCGTTTCCGGCGAGGACTTCGTCCGACTCAACACGGCGCTCAGCCGCCTGGAGCGTTTCTGGACCGACCAGATCCGCTTCCGTCTGTGAGGGGGAGACGCCCTGAGGACATGCCTGCAGGCCGGCGCCATCCGGCCTGCCTGCATGTCAGGTCTCGTCGGCGTCCCCTCCCGAGCTGCGGCGCGGCGGCCAGGGGATGAACGCGCTCGTGCGGGCCTTGTAGTCGGCGTAGCCGGGGCGTGTCGCCTCAAGATGCGCCTCCAGCAGCGGGATGCCTGAGACCTTGAGCAAAAGCAGCGTGAGCGCGGCCGGCCCCAGCATGGCGAGCGGGGTTCCGGACGCATCCCATGCCATCAGCCCGATGCCGAACCACAAGGTCGCCTCGCCGAAATAATTGGGGTGCCGGCTCCAGGCGAACGGGCCGTCGGTCAGCAGCTTGCCCGCATTGGCCGGATCGCGGCGGAAGCGCAGAAGCTTCCAGTCCGCCACCGTCTCCAGCACGAAACCGGCCGCAAACAGCAGTGCGCCCGCCACGCTGAGGCTTCCTGCCTGCCCCGGACCAGCCGCCATGGCCAGGTGGATCGGCAACGCCAGCGCCCACAGGATCACCGCCTGCAGCACGAACACCGTCTTCAGGCTGCGCGCCGGGAAGCCGACAGGGTCGGCGGCGCGCATGGCGGCGTAGCGCGCGTCTTCAGCCATCGCGCTGCGATGCCGGGCGAACAGGTGCAGCCCCAGTCGCGTCGCCCATACCGTCACGGCCACGAGGACCAGCGCGGACGCTTCATGCCTTGGCGTCAGCCAGACCCAACCGATCCAGGCCACCACCGCGAAGCCCGGACCCCAGATGATATCGACGGCTCCGGCATCCTGCGATCGCAGGCTCCACAGCCACATCGCGATGAACAGCGCGAGCAGGGCCGCCAGCGACAGGAGCGGGGCGGCGAGATGCATGAGTGCGAGGTCGAGCATGGTTGACAACAAGGGGCCCTCGGCTGGAGCGCCGGGCTGGGGGAATTGCGGGGACAGGATTCATGCTGGCGCCAACCGATGTGGTTCCGCTGACCGTCCGCAAGCCCAAAGATAACGCCAATGTCATCACCGGGCCGGGATCGTTCGCCCCAAAAGCGCCCTGTTGCTGAGACTTGATTAACGCTAAAGCGGGATGGTCGGGGCGTTGGAAACCCTCAGGTCGTTCCGTCACGTCTTACGTCTGTTCCTCGGCCGCCGATCATCTGTCCGCATGGGCAGGGACAAGCGGCCTTCAAACGCGCCAGTTGATCCAGATGTCTCCAGTGTTCCTGTCCCGTCGCCAGACGCTGCTTGGTCTGCTCTCGGGTGTCGGTCTTGCGACCGTGTCTCAGCCCTCCGTCGCCGAAGGCTTCGGTGGTTCTGCGGAGTGGCGCCAGTCCTATGATGCTGTTCCGACGCGCAGCCGCGTGGTCCGCTCCAGCACGCCCATGGTGTCCGCCCAGTCCTTGCAGGCCACGGAGCTCGCCGTGCAGCGCTACCGGGAGATAGCGGCGCAGGGCGGTTGGGCGCCGATCGGCCCGGATCGCCTGCGGCTCGGCTCGCGTGGGCAGGCTGTCGTGGCGTTGCGCAATCGCCTGATCATCGCGGGCGACCTCGATCCGTCGGCGGCCGGCTCCGCCACCTTTGACAGCTTCGTCGAGCAGGCGGTCCGGCGCTTCCAGACCCGCCACGGCCTCACCCCGACGGGCTCGCTGAACCCGAGCACGATCACGGCCCTCAACGTGCCGGTCGAAACGCGCATCCGGCAACTCGAGCTCAACATCGTGCGCCTGCGCGCCTATTCCGGCGATCTCGGCCGCCGCCATGTCATCGTCAACATCCCGGCCGCCATGGTCGAGACCGTGGAGAACGGCGTGGTGCAGACCCGCCATGCTGCGGGCGTGGGCAAGATCGACCGGCAGTCGCCGATCCTGCAGACCCGCATTCCCGAGGTGAATTTCAATCCGACCTGGACGGTGCCGGCCTCGATCATCCGCAAGGATCTGATCCCCAAGATGCGGCGCGAGCCGAACTATCTGACCGAGAACCGCATCCGCATCATCGGACCGAACGGTCAGATCATTCCGCCCGAGGCCGTGAACTGGAATTCGGACGAGGCCACGCGCTACACCTTCCGGCAGGACCCCGGCGGCGAATTCAACTCGCTCGGCTTCGTGCGCATCAACATTCCGAGCCCGCACGGCGTCTACATGCACGATACGCCCGCCAAGGGCATCTTTGGCGACGACTACCGCTTCGTTTCGTCCGGCTGCGTGCGGGTGCAGAACGTCCGCGACTACATCCAGTGGCTGCTCAAGGAAACGCCCGGCTGGGATCGCAGCCGCATCGACCAGGTGTTCGAATCGGGCGAGCGCATCAACGCGCCGATCCCGGGCGGCGTTCCGGTCTATTGGGTCTATATCACCGCCTGGGCCACCGCCGAGGGCGACGTTCATTTCCGCGATGACATCTACCGCAAGGACGGCCTTGGCGATGTGCCGATGGCCAAGCGCCCCGGCGATCCGGACGAGGACGAGGGCCTGACCCAGCAGACCGCTCAGCGCTGAGCGGTCGCCTTGCACGCCTCGAAGCTGCGCCGCTGCATCGCGAGAACTCCGGCAGCAAGAACCCCGCGGATCGCTCCGCGGGGTTTGTCGTTCCAGCACTTGCGCCAAGCGCTCAGGAATGCGCCAGGATGGCCAGCAGCAGGAGCGCGATGATGTTGGTGATCTTGATCAGCGGGTTCACCGCGGGGCCGGCGGTATCCTTGTAGGGATCGCCGACGGTGTCGCCGGTCACGGAGGCCTTGTGCGCGTCAGAGCCCTTGAAGTGCTTGACGCCATCCTTGTCGGTGAAGCCATCCTCGAAGGACTTCTTGGCATTGTCCCAGGCGCCGCCGCCCGATGTCATCGAGATGGCGACGAACAGGCCGGTGACGATGACGCCGAGCAGCATCGCGCCGACGGCCGCGAAGCCCTGGGCCTTGCCGGCGATCGCCGCGATGACAAAGAAGGTCACGATCGGCGCCAGCACAGGCAGCAGCGACGGCACGATCATTTCCTTGATCGCGGCGCGGGTCAGCATGTCGACGGCGCGGCCGTAGTCCGGGCGGTCCTTGCCATCCATGATTCCCGGCTTCTCCCTGAACTGGCGGCGCACCTCCTGGACGACGGAGCCAGCCGCCTTGCCGACCGCGGTCATGCCCATGCCGCCGAACAGGAACGGGATCAGGCCGCCGAACAGCAGGCCGACCACCACATACGGGTTGGCCAGGGAGAAATCGACGCTGACGCCCTTGAAATACTGGTAGGCGGTGGAGCCGGCCTTGTTCGCCTCCGCGATGAAGAAGTTCAGGTCCGAGGTGTAGGCCGCGAACAGCACCAGCGCGCCGAGGCCGGCCGAGCCGATGGCGTAGCCCTTGGTGACAGCCTTCGTGGTGTTGCCCACCGCGTCGAGCGCGTCGGTGGAGTGGCGCACCTCCTTCGGCAGCCCGGCCATCTCGGCGATCCCGCCTGCATTGTCGGTGACCGGGCCGAAGGCATCGAGCGCCACGACCACGCCGGCGATGGCCAGCATGGCGGTGGTGGCGATGGCGACGCCGAACAGGCCGGCGAGCGTGTAGGTCGAGATGATGCCGGCGATGATGACGATGGTGGGAAGGGCTGTCGACTCGAGCGAGACGGCCAGCCCCTGAATCACGTTGGTGCCGTGGCCGGTGACGGAGGCCTGCGCGATGGAGACCACGGGGCGCTTGCCCGTGCCGGTATAATACTCGGTGATCACGACGATCAGCGCCGTGACCGCGAGGCCGACCATGGCGCACCAGAACAGCGCGCCGGATGTGAAGGTCACCCCCTGGTTGGTGGTGAAGCGCGTGCCGAAGCCGCCGAGCACCCACAGGTTGGCAAGCGCGATGGCGGGGATCGACAGCACGCCCGTGGCGATGAAGCCCTTGTAGAGCGCGCCCATGATGTTCTGCGAGGGGCTGAGCTTGACGAAGAACGTTCCGGCGATCGACGTGACGATGCAGGCGGCGCCGATGGCCATCGGATACATCATCATGGCCGAAAGCGTCGCGCCCTGGCCGGAGAAGAAGATGGCCGCGAGCACCATGGTCGCGACGAGCGTCACCGCGTAGGTCTCGAAAAGGTCGGCGGCCATGCCGGCGCAGTC
Organism: uncultured Allobosea sp.; assembly: GCA_964508635.1. Classification (GTDB taxonomy): domain Bacteria; phylum Pseudomonadota; class Alphaproteobacteria; order Rhizobiales; family Beijerinckiaceae; genus Allobosea. The sequence goes on from CAZDUL010000082.1 coordinate 5,317, forward strand.
GCCCACGTTGTCGCCGACATTGTCGGCGATCGTGGCCGGGTTGCGCGGGTCGTCCTCCGGGATGCCGGCCTCCACCTTGCCGACGAGGTCAGCGCCGACATCGGCCCCCTTTGTGAAGATGCCGCCGCCCAGACGAGCGAAGATCGAGATCAGCGAGGCGCCGAAGCCGAGCGCCACGAGCGCGTCGATCACGACGCGACCATCGGGACGGAAGCCCAACATGCCGACAAGCACACCATAATAGACCGCAACGCCGAGCAGCGCGAGGCCCGCCACCAACATGCCCGTCACCGCACCGGCCTTGAAGGCGACGTCGAGGCCGAGCCCGAGATTCTGCATGGCGGCCTGAGCGGTGCGGACATTGGCGCGCACCGACACATTCATGCCGATGAAGCCCGCCGCCCCGGACAGGAGCGCGCCGATCAGGAAGCCGATGGCCACCGGCATGCCGAGCAGGATCGCCAGCGCGATGAACAGGACGACGCCGACGCCGCCGATGGTGATGTACTGGCGCTTCAGATAGGCCTGCGCGCCTTCTGCGACGGCCCCTGCGATCTCCTGCATGCGCTGCGAGCCCGCGTCGCGACGCATCACATCGCCATAGGCCCAAACGCCATAGGCGATCGACAACGCCCCAAGCAGAATGATGACGAGCAAGGTGCTCATGGGTGTTTCATCCCTCTTTCACGTCTTGGCGAGAGGTGGCCAGGGCGCGCCGCGGGCATGGCACGGCACGCGCTGCAGCCCCCCGTATCGGTGGGTGCGCCAGTGTTGCCAAAGTTCTGGCGGCTTGTCTAACGCCCTTTCGCAGGTTTCAGGCCATTGCCGCGCGTTTCAGACGCATTTGCAGGCCAAGCAGCGCCAGGGCGAGCGCGATGGCGGGGAAGGTCAGCCAGTTCACCATGCTCCAGCCGCCGGCGTCCAGGAGCGATCCGGAGGAGAACGAGGCCAGCGCCACCGCGCCGAACAGGAGGAAGTCGTTGGCGGCCTGCACCTTGGCGCGTTCCTCGGGCCGATAGGTCTCGGTCAGCAACGCCGTCGCGCCCACGAAGCCGAAGTTCCATCCGACCCCGAGCAGGATCAGCGAGGTGTAGAAATGCGCCACCGTCGTTCCTGCCAGCGCCACGACGGCGGAAAGAGCGATCATGAGCAGCCCGGTCGCCGTGATGGCCTCCTTGCCGAAGCGGTCGATCAACCATCCTGCGAAGAAGCTGGGGCCGAACATGGACAGAACATGCCACTGGATGCCGAGCGCAGCTTCGCCAACCGAGTAGCCGCAACCCACCATCGCCATCGGCGCCGCCGTCATCAGGAAGCTCATCAGCCCGTAGCTGACCAGACCGGCCGCCGCCGCCGTGATGAAGCGCGGCTGGCGCAGGATCTCCTTGAGCGGCCGGCCGCCGGAAGACGCTTTCGCAGGCGGCGGCGCGTGCAGTGTCGCAAGCACGGGTATGGCGACGAGGGCCAGAAGTGCCAGCGCGAGGAAGCTTGCGGCGAACGGGTAGGCAGGGGTGAGGTCCCGCGTCCAGATCACCGTCTGCGGGCCGATGATGGCCGCGACAAGCCCGCCGATCATGATGCGCGAGATCGCGCGCGCTTTCTGGTCATCGGGCGAGGCGTCGGCCGCTGCGAAGCGGTAGTTCTGCACGAAGGCGCCATAGAGCCCGGCCAGCAGCGTGCCGGCGCAGAACAGCCAGAAATCGCGCACGGCCACGGCATAGGCGGCCGTCACGCCGCCCATCACGCCCATCAGTGCGCCGATGATGTAGGCGTTGCGTCGCCCCTGGCGTCGCATCAGCCAGGCGGCCGGGATGACCGCTATCGCGAGCCCCAGATTGAGCAAGCTGACCGGCAGCGTCGCCAGCGCCTTGTTGTCGGCGAGCTGGAGGCCGACGATGCCGCCGAGCGAGATGACGATCGACGGCGAGGCGCCGCCGAGGGCTTGCGCGATGGCGAGCGTCAGCACGCTGCGCCGGCTGTGGGGATCGTCGGACATGCTGCGGTTTCTAGCGTGCAGGGATCGGTGCAACCATACGGGCAAGTGCGAAACAAGCACATGGCGATTGGGGTCAGCCCTCGCTGCCATGCTCGAAGCGCAGTCGCCGGAAGCGACGCGCAGAACGATCCATGTCGAGCCACAGCGGCGCCGCGTCCGGTGCCAGAAGCTCGCCCACCGCCGTGACCTGGCAGCCAAGCGCCTGAGCGTCGCGGCGCAGCGCGTCGATCCTGTCGGCTTCCACAGCCATCAGAACTTCGTAATCGTCGCCCCCGGTTGCGATCGCCTCGATCAGGGACGGATCATGGCCAAGCGCGGCGCGCGCGGCCGGCGACAGCGGAATGTCGCCGAGCCGGATCAGCGGCGAGGCCGGCTCGCCCGGCGCCAGTGCCGCACGCGCCAGTTTCAGCGCATCGCCGACAAGTCCATCCGAGACATCCATCGCCGCGGTGGCATGTTCGCGGATGGTCACGGCGAGCGCGTTGCGCGGCTGCGGGTGAAGGTAGCGGTCGAGCAGGTGGCCGCGCTGGCCCGGCTCCAGCGCCTTCGCCCAGGGGGCGTCCGGCGCAAGCCTGAGTCTCAGACCGAGCGCGGCGTCGCCGATGGTTCCGGTCACGGCCAGGATCAGTCCGGGCCGCGCCGAGGTGCGGCGCACCATCCGCCCCGTCGGCGCAATGCCGAAGGCGGTGATCGACAGCGTCAACGCTTCGGGCGAGCGCACCGTGTCCCCGCCGAGCAGCGGGATGGCGTGGCGGGCCGCATCCGCGTCAAGCCCTTCGGCGAAGGCGGCCAACCAGCTGTCGTCGATGCTGTCGGGAAGGCCGAGCCCCAGCAGGAAGCCGGCCGGTTCCGCCCCCTTGGCGGCGAGATCGGACAGGTTCACCCTGAGCGCCTTGCGCGCGATCGACCCCGGTGGATCGTCGGCGAAGAAGTGCACGCCGGCCACCAGCATGTCCTTCGTGAGCACAAGGTCGTGCCCCGGCGGCGGTGACAGGATGGCGGCGTCGTCCTTCAGCCCGAACCCGCCAGGCCCCGCCAGAGGCGCGAAGAACCGCGCGATCAGGTCATCCTCGGGGATCATGCCCCATCTCGCTCGTCCGCGTCTCGCGCGCCAGCCGGTCCAGCACGGCGTTGGCGAGGCCGGGTTCGTCGCCTTCGTAGAAGGCGCGGGCGACACTGACGTATTCGCTGATGATGGCCTTGGGCGGAATGTCCTTCCGGAACATCAGTTCATAGGCTCCGGCGCGCAGGATCTGGCGCAGCACGGCCTCGATACGCTTCAGCGGCCAGCCATCGGCGAGCGCATGGTCCACGGCACGGTCGACCGGGCGCTGTTCGCGCACGACGCCGGACAGGACATCGCGGAAATGATCCGCGTCCGCGGCCGGAAGGTCCACGTCCTCGACGGTCTTGCCGATCCAGAAGGTCTCGAACTCGGCCATTGCCTCGACGACGCCCTTGCCGGCAACATCCATCTGATAAAGCGCCTGCACGGCGGCAAGACGCGCGGCGCGGCGCCGCTCCATGCGGTCTACGGCAGCCCGTGCCATCACGCCACCCCGAAGCGGCGCTTGAGCCGGACCATGGCCAGCGCGGCCTCGGCCGCACCGCCACCCTTGTTCAGCTCATCGATCTTTGCGCGGGCCCAGGCCTGCGCCTCGTTCTCGACGGTGAGGATGCCATTGCCCAGCGCGATGTGACGGCTGACTGCGAGGTCCATGAGCGCGCGCGAACTTTCCCCCGCCACGATGTCGTAATGCGTGGTCTCGCCGCGGATGACACAGCCCAGCGCCACGGCGCCATCGAAGGGGCGCCCGGCTTTCGCCGCCCCTTCCATGGCGATGGCGATCGCCGCTGGAATTTCCAGCGCGCCGGGCACCGTCACCACCTCGGCGCTGGCGCCGACGGCTTCGATCGCGGCGGTGGCGCCGGCGAGCAGGGCATCCGCGATGTCGTCATAGAAGCGGGCCTCGACGATCAGGATGCGCGCGCCGGGCAGGGGCGCGTCGTCACGTCGGGCGTGGCTTGCGCCGGCCATGGGGACACTCCGTGTGCGCGAGAGGTCGCGTCAGTAGCCTTGCGCGCGCGCCTCCGCAAGGCGTGCGGCATAGCGCGCCATCAGATCGACCTCGATGTGGACGCGGTCGCCGACCGTGCGCTCCCTCCAGGTCGTCACCGCCAGCGAATGCGGGATGAGCAGCACGCTGAAGCGGTCGCCATCAACCTCGTTGATGGTGAGAGAGGTGCCGTCCAGCGCCACCGACCCCTTCGGCGCGATGAAGCCCGCGAGCGGCTTCGGAGCGCGAATGGTGAAGCGGGCGGTTGCGCCCCACGGATCCGCCGGGTCCGGCGTGATCGGTTCGTGCGCGACGATCTCGGCCACCCCGTCGACATGGCCTGTGACGAGGTGACCGCCAAGCTCATCGCCGATCTTCAGCGAGCGCTCGAGGTTGATCCGGTCGCCAGCCGCCCAGCGGCCCACATTGGTCCTGGCAAGCGTCTCGGCCGCGGCCTCGACATGGAACACGGTTCCCGCCTTGCCGTCGCTGCGCGGCGACAGGGCGGTGACCGTCAGGCAGACGCCGGCGCAGGCGATCGAAGCGCCGATGTCGATGCTGGCCGCATCGTAGCCGCAGGCGATGGCGAGCTTTCGCAGCGAGCCGCCGGAGCCTTCGGCGCGCACCACTTCGCCCACATCCGTGACGATGCCCGTGAACATGGCTTACCCTTCCGCGTTGTCGTGGTCGCGCGTGTAGAACGCGAAGGCGTCGTCGCCGATCATGTCGGTGCGTGCAAGCCGGTATCCGCCCGGGCGATCGAGCAGGGCGGCCA
>CAZDUL010000083.1:0-5052 GCA_964508635.1 uncultured Allobosea sp.
TGGACTGGCTTCGTCCGAACGCCGCGCCTCGACTGCGGCGGTCGGCACGACGCGCACTACAAACGTCACGCTTCAGGTCGACGCCGCCCGCAACAGCGCCGGCGCCGCCCGCGGCGTGCAGGCCGCCCTCGGCGCCTCGGCCAGGCGGGTGCGGCACGCTCGGCGCGCCCCGCCCGCCTTCCGCAAGGCGAACCCGGCCGATCAGCCGATCCTGTTCCTGACGCTGACCTCAGGCACGCTGCCCTTGTCGACCGTCAACGATTTCGCCGAGACGATCCTGCAGCAGCAGATCTCTCAGATGCCTGGCGTCGCGCAGGTGAACGTGTTCGGCGCGCAGAAATATGCCGTGCGCATCTATGTGAACCCGGATGCGGTGTCGGCGCGCGGCCTGACCCTGAACGAGGTGCGCAACGCCGTCTCCGCCGCCAACTCCAACTCGCCCGTCGGCGCGCTGTCGGGCGAGCGCCAGCGGCTGACGCTGGGCGCGACAGGCCAGCTCGAAAAGGCCAGCGAATACGGCGACCTCATCATTGCCCAACGCAATGGCGTTCCGATCCGCCTGAACGATGTCGCGCGGGTCACCGACTCGGTGGAGAACAATCAGACGGCGAGCTGGTACAATGGCGAGCGGGCGCTCATCCTCGCCGTCTACCGCCAGTCGGACGCCAACACGGTCGAGCTCGTGCAGCGCATTCGCGACAAGCTGCCCTCATTCCGCGAACAGCTCCCCGCCTCGATCGACCTGCATGTGCTGAACGACCGGGCGCTGCCGATCAAGCAGTCGGTCGACACCGTGCTGGAGAAGCTGGTGGTGGCGACACTGTGCGTGATCGTCGTGATCTTCGTCTTCCTGAAACGGCTGACCGCGACGCTGATCCCGACCGTTACGCTACCCATCTCGCTGATGGGCACGTTCGGCTTCATGTATCTGTTCGGCTATTCGCTCGACAACATCTCGCTGCTGGCGCTGACGCTTGCGGTCGGGCTGGTGGTCGACGACGCCATCGTGTTGCTGGAGAACATCTACCGGCACATCGAAATGGGCAAGAAGCCCTTCGAGGCGGCACTCGAAGGCTCGCGCGAGATCGGCTTCACCATCATCTCGATCACGCTGTCGCTGGTGGCGGTGTTCATCCCCGTTTTTCTCATGGGGGGCGTGGTGGGGCGCGTCTTCCGCGAGTTCGCCGGCACGATTTCGGTCGCGATCCTGGTGTCCGGCTTCGTGTCGCTGACGCTGACGCCGATGATGTGCTCCCGCCTGCTCAAGGCCGAGCACCATCACGGCAAGAAGTCACTCATGGACCGCATCGTCGACCCGATCCTCAACGGCATGCTCGCCGCCTACCGCTGGACGCTCGACGTGGCGCTGAAGATGCGCTTCCTGATGCTGCTGATCACCTTCGCCACCATCGCGATCAGCGTGCAGCTCTACCGTGACGTGCCGAAGGGCTTCTTTCCGGTCGAGGACACGGGGCTCCTGCGCGGCGCAATCACCGGTCCGCCGGACACCTCCTTCGAGGCGATGGCGGAGCGCGCCCAGCGCGTGGCCGAGATCGTGCGCGCCGATCCTGCGGTGGACTACATGACCTCGAATGTCGGTGGCTTCTCGACCGTTTCCACCGGCTTCATGTTCGTCGCGCTGAAGCCCCGCGAAACACGCGACAGCGCCAACGAGATCATCGCAAGGCTGCGCCGCGCCACGTCAGCGGTTCCGGGCGTGACGGTGGTGTTCCAGCCGGTCCAGAACATCAACCTGAATTCCGGCCGCTCGTCTCGCGCTGCCTATCAGTACTCCATCCAGGGCCCCGATCTGGACGCCCTGTTCGGTATCGCACCGCGCCTGCGCGAACGGCTGGCGCAGCTGCCGCAGTTGCGCGACGTTTCTCTCGACCTGGAGCTTCGCAACCCGCAGGTCGCCATCGAGCTCGACCGCGACCGGGCGTCGAGCCTGGGCATCACCTCCGACCAGGTGCGCCAGACGCTCTACAACGCCTTCGGCCAGCGCCAGATCGCAACGATCTTCACGCCGTCGAACGATTATCAGGTCATCATGGAGGCCGACCGGGCCTTCCAGTTCGATCCGGGGGCGTTGTCGCGGTTGCTGATCCGCACGACCACCGGCCAGAACGTGCCGCTGGAAGCCGTGGCACAGATCAAGCCGGCTGTGGGTCCGCTCGCTGTCAACCGCATCGCGCAGCAGCCGGCGGTGACCTTCTCGTTCAACACCGCGCCGGGTGTCGCGATCGGCGAGGCGGTGGACGCGATCCGCGCGGCCGAGCGCGACGTGAACATGCCCGCGTCGATCATTTCGACCTTCTCGGGCTCGGCGCAGCTGTTCCAGGATGCACTTCGGGGTCAGGGCCTGCTGATCCTGGCCGCCGTGCTCGTCATCTACATCGTGCTGGGCATTCTCTACGAGAGCTATATCCACCCGATCACCATCCTGTCGGGCCTGCCGTCGGCCGGGCTCGGCGCGCTGCTGGCGCTGCAATGGTACGGCATGGAGCTGTCGGTGATCGCCATCATCGGCATCCTGATGCTGGTCGGCATCGTGAAGAAGAACGCCATCATGATGGTGGACTTCGCCATCGAGAAGCGGCGTCACGAGCACGTCGATGCCGCAACGGCCATCCGCGAAGCCGCGCTCGTGCGGTTCCGGCCCATCATGATGACCAGCTTCGCGGCGATCTTCGCCATCCTGCCGATCGCGCTGGGCACGGGTGCGGGGGCGGAACTGCGGCAACCGCTCGGCGTGGCCGTGGTCGGCGGACTGCTGCTGTCGCAGATCCTGACGCTCTACATCACGCCAGTCATCTATATCTACCTCGACAAGATCGACAGCCTGATCTCCGGCGTTGACTCCGGGAGCGAGGCGGAAGGGTCTCCAACAAGGCACGAACAGATCGCGCCAGCCGAATAAGCACGCGTTTCTGCTCGTTAAGCTTAAGTCGCTTCCGGTATCGCGTGCGTATTGTGGCGTAACTTCCCGTTAGCTATACCAGCCTCGCGGCGGGTTGGTTGGTTAATCGAGTTGGAGTTGGCGCCATGACACGCTCACCCGCCCCTGCGCCGACGGCGCTGGACGCGACGTCCTGTGCCGGCAACCTGCAAGCCGCCAAACCGCATGTCGCGCTTCGGGAGAAGATGCGGGCAGCCGCTTCGTGTTCATGCGCGTCAGCGCCAGCGTCGATGCCGGATCGTGCCGTGCGCACTGCCGCCCTCGCCGCCCTTGGTCTGTCAGTGGGCGTCGGCGGCACCCTCCTCGGTGTGTCGCTGGTTCAGGCCAATGACGGCGCCGACATGTATGAGGTGATCCGGCATGATGACCGGCAGCGCCGGGCGCGACAGCCTGCCCAAGATGCACCGTTTGCCGTTTACGCCAGTCATCCGACAACAGCCTATGCGCCCGCGAGGCCAATCGCGCAGCCGCCGCTCTCGATCTTCAACAGCCGCGGCCAACTGGTGATTCCCAATTTCAACCTCAATCCATTCAACCCGGCGGGCGAGGCGCGCGCCCAGCGTCGCGGACAGCAGCAGGAACAGCGCGCGCGGCGCAAGGAAACGGATTTCAGCTTCGACCAGGTGTCGGGAGCGGCCTCCAGCTCGCGCACGATCTGCGTCAGGTTGTGTGACGGCTATCACCACCCGATCGGCTTCCTCGGCAGTGCCAGCGATCTCGCCGGCCACGAGGCCTTGTGCCGGGCAACCTTTCCCGGCGTGCCGACACGCGTCTTCCGGGTCGCGGCCGGAGCCGAGACCATCGACGACGCCACCTCGTCGGATGGCGGGACCTATCGCGCCCTGCCCATGGCCTATGCCTATCAGACCTCCATCGATCCGGCCTGCGCGCGACCGCGCCGGGGCGAACAGACCATTTCGATCTTCAAGGACTTCACCTTGCGGCCGGGCGACACGGTCGTCACCAACGGTCGGCCGCGTGTCTTCACCGGGTCGCAGAGCTACCCCTACACGATGGCGAATTTCCGCGACTTCGGCTCGTCCAGCCAGATCAGCCGCCAGCAGAAGCGCGAGATCGACGACCGGCTCGGCATCTCGCGGCAGGAGCAGCAGCGCCGCGAAGCGCGGCGCCTGCAACGGGTGCGAGAAGCCGGCGCCGCGAGCCGGATCGACGTGGTGCGCGGCGGCGCGCAAATCGGCAATGCAGACGCCCCCGCCAGCGTCCGGGTGATCGACCTGCCCCGCCGCTCGCCTTGAGCAGCGCATACGCGGCTTTGGCACGGCGCATCGCCCCCCGACCGACGCCATTGCACTGGCGCCGGCGCATTCGCAACACGTTGACGGCCCTGCGGATTTGCCGGCTCATTGGAGCGCCTCCAAATTCCCGACACGTGCCTCCGCAGTTTAGAAAACATCTAAGATACTGAAATCATTGGTTTTCTTCTTGACCGGGCGGAAGGCTGCGGCCACATTGGCACCGGTCGGGGGCGGCAATCCCCGGCCAACAGGCCTTGACCCTGTCGAATCGGAGAAGCCCCATGCCCATCGGGACCACCCGCCGCCGGTTCCTCGCCGGCGCAGCCGCTGCGGTCGCCGCGCCGGCAATCGTCCGCGCCCAGAGCAACCGTGTTGTCAACCTCTACACCGCCCGTCACTACGGCACGGACGACGCCTTCTACGAGGCGTTCAAGGCCGCGACAGGGATTTCGGTGAACCGCGTCGAGGCCGGGGCCGATGCGCTGCTGCAGCGCATCGTCGCGGAGGGCGCCAACAGCCCGGCCGACGTGTTCATCACGGTCGATGCCGGAAACCTCGTCCGGGCACAGGGACAGGGCATCTTCGAGCCCCTGAACTCGGAGCCGATCGCGTCGCGCATTCCGGCGCATCTGCGCGACCCCGATGGCCACTGGTTCGGCTTCACCACGCGCGCCCGCGTCATCTTCTACAACAAGGACAAGGTGAAGCCGGAGGAGCTCTCGACCTACGAGAACCTTGCCGATCCGCATTGGAAAGGACGGCTGCTGATCCGCTCCTCGACCAACATCTACAACCAGTCGCTCACCGGCTCGATCCTCGCCGCCCATGGTGAGGCGA
>CAZDUL010000084.1:0-14372 GCA_964508635.1 uncultured Allobosea sp.
GACGATGCGGACGAGCTGCCCCTGCTCGACGATCAGCCGCCCATAGCCCGCCGGATCGGCAGCCTCGAAGCCGAGCGCGACAACCGCAACGCCCGTCGCAAGCGGCTCGCGCAGGCGGGCAAAGGTTTCTGGCTCCACCAGCGGCGTGTCGGCGAAGGCGATCAGCACATCGTCGTAGCCGGCCATGATCGTATCGCGCGCCGCAAGAACCGCATGCGCCGTGCCGAGGCGCTCGGACTGAACGTGAAGACGCGCCGCCGGAAAGCATCGCCGCGCTTCGGCCGCCACATCGTCACGATCAGGCCCCACGACCACGGCGACATCATCCGCGCCGGCCGCCGCCACCGATGCGATGACATGACCGAGCATCGTGCGGCCGGCGACCTCGTGCAGCACCTTCGGCCGCCAAGATTTCATCCGCGTGCCCTCGCCGGCCGCGAGAATCACGGCCAGAACGCGCCGCGCGGACGGCTCCTTGGGCAATTTCGGCAGGTCATCGGACATCATGGCGGCAACCGGCAGGATGGCGGAACGAACGCCCGGAAGACGCCACTGGCGCGCATCCGGACACGCAGATGGAGTCGCATGGAAGGTGTTGAAACTTGGTATGCCCAGGTTGGACGCCTCGCGCCAGTCCGGGCACCGCACGGCCATCGCGCCGCCTGCTAAGGGGCCCACCGTTCCGGCCGGGTCTGACACACTGGCGCGTGGCGCAGGACATGCTAAGAGCCTGCCGCGCAGCGTGGACAACCGGCCCGGCCGGTGTGGACCCCATCGCATCTGGAAGTGGTTTCGCCCCGTTCATGTCTGAAGGCAACCATGTCTGAAGCCTTGTCGCGTCGGCACGTGATAGCGGGGCTTGGAGCCGCCGGTTCCGCCCTGTTCGCCGCGTCAGCTGCCGCGCAGCCCGTGCCGGCGGGCAACGGCGTCACGGGCTTTCCCGGGCCACTCGGGGATGGCCAGCGTTTCGAGGCATCGGCCCTGGTCGATCTGGCGCGGGCCATGGCACGCCGACCGGCACAGGCCGTCGCAACCGATCTGCCGGACGGTCTCGGACAGATCTCCCTCGATGCGCTGGCCGGCATCCGCATGCGCCCGGCCAGCCATCTGTTCGCCGGAGAGAACCGCGGCTTCACCATCGAACCTCTGCACCGCGGCGCGATCTACAGCTATCCGGTGGCACTGTTCACCGTCGAGGATGGCGTGATCCGGCGCGTTGCCTTCGACAAGGCGCGGTTCGATTACGGTCGCGTGCCGGTGCCGCAGAGCAACGCCGATCTCGGCTTCTCGGGCTTTCGCATCGCCATCTCCGGCGAGCGCGCGCAGGATGTCGCGATCTTCCAGGGCGCAACATTCTACCGGGCGATCGCGCGCGGGCAGACCTTCGGCGCGATGGCGCGTGCGCTGGTCCTGCGGCCCGGCGAGACGCGCGGTGAGGAGGTGCCGATGTTCCGCGCCTTCTGGATCGAGCGCCCCGGCCCTGCTGCCACGGCGATCACACTGCACGGGCTGATCGAATCGGAGAGCGCGACTGCCGCCGTGCGGATGACGCTGCGGCCCGGCGATGTGACGCTGAACGATGTCGAGATGACGCTGTTCGCCCGCAATGTGCTCGACAATGTGGGATTCGGCGGCATGACGGGAACCTATCTCTTCGCCCCGCAGCGGCGACGGATCTTCGACGATGTGCGCCCGGCGGTGCACGAGGTGGCGGGGCTGCAGATGCGCACCGGTGTCGATGAATGGGTCTACCGTCCGCTCAACAACCCCGAGCAGCTGCAGGTATCGTCCTTTCTCGACACAAATCCGAGGGGTTTCGGGCTTGTGCAGCGGGAGCGGGACTATCTCGCCTATCAGGATGACGACCAGCGCTACGAAGCCCGCCCGAGCATCTGGATCGAACCGCTCGGCGACTGGGGCGCCGGCTCGGTGCAGTTGCTGGAGGTCCCGACCGAATCGGATCTCAACGACAACATCATCGCGCACTGGCGTCCGCGCCAGCCCCTGCCCGCCGGCTCGGAGACGGTGGTGACCTATCGGCAGTCGTGGTGCTGGCAACCGCCTGAAACGCCGCCCGTCGCGATCGCGCGCAGCACGCGGCAGGGACGCGGCAGCCAGGGGCGCCGTCGGCGCTTCACGGTGGACTTCGTCGGCGACGCGCTGGCCGACGCGGCGCTGGCGCATGCGGCGCGCGCTGTCCTCTCGGCCACACCCGGCGCGCTGCATCATGTGCGCGTGCTGCCCTACCCGGATCGGCGCACGATCCGGATCGCGTTCGAACTCGACCCCGGAGCCGAGAACGCCAGCGAGCTGCGCCTCGTGCTCGAGGCCAATGGCCGCCCCATTTCCGAAACATGGCTGAACCGATGGACGCCATGACGACAGCGCCCCCGGCGGGGCCAGATACGAGGCCTGCTGGCCATCCAGCCGACGCCGGGCCCGCCATGGCAGAGCCCCCGGCCCTGCCGCCGGAGAAACGGCTGGACATGCCGACCCAGAGCTTCACCCGCTGGTCTCGCAAGGACGAGCGGGCGCGAACGCGCCCCGATCTGTGGACGACGCCATGGCTGTCGCGCCTGCTCGTCTTCGGTGGCGCGCTGCTGCTGACCGGCTACGGCGCCCACGAGATGTATCAGGTCGTGTCGGTAAGCCGCACGACCGCGCTGCAGTACGTGCTGCTCGGACTGTTCACGGTGAACTTCTTCTGGATCGCGCTGGCCTTCACCAGCGGCGTGCTCGGATTCCTCGTGCTGGCCATCAAACGCCCGAAAACGCCGCGGGCGGACAGCCTGAAGCACAAGACCGTGATCGTGATGCCCGTCTACAACGAGAGCACGGCGCGCACCTTCGCGGCGCTGACCGCGATCCGCGAGTCGGTCGAAGCCACGGGGCTCGGGGCGCATTTCGATTACTTCATCCTGTCCGACACCACGAACCCGGATATCTGGATCGCCGAGGAGCGAGCCTTCCGGGATCTCCGGCGCAGGCTCGGCCCGGACGCGCGGATCTACTATCGGCACAGGCCGAAGAACCACCATCGCAAAGCCGGCAACATCGCTGATTTTGTCACGCGCTGGGGCGGACATTACGAGCACATGGTGGTGCTCGACGCAGACAGCCTGATGACCGGGCACTGCATCGTGCGCCTCGCCGCCGCGATGGAGGCTGATCCCGATGCCGGCATCATCCAGTCGCTGCCACTCATCATCAACCGCAACACGCTGTTTGCCCGCCTCCAGCAGTTCGCGGCCCGCATCTACGGCCCGGTGATCGCAACAGGGTTGGCGCAATGGTCCGGCCGCGACGGCAATTACTGGGGCCACAACGCGATCATCCGCACCGCCGCCTTCGCGGCTCATTGCGGCCTGCCGGACCTGAAGGGAAAGCCGCCTTTCGGCGGGCATGTGCTCAGCCACGACTTCGTCGAGGCCGCGCTCATCCGTCGCGCCGGCTATGCCGTCTACATGCTGCCGGATCTGACGGGCTCCTACGAGGAGAGCCCGCCGTCGCTGATCGATCTCTCGGCGCGCGACAGGCGCTGGTGCCAGGGCAATCTGCAGCACAGCCGCATCCTGTTCGCGGCGGGGCTGAAATGGCCGACGCGGCAGCACTTCGCCACCGGCATCATGGGCTATCTCGCCTCGCCGTTCTGGCTCATGCAGCTTGTGGTCGGCATCGCGCTCGTGCTGCAGGTGAAATATGCGAGACCGGAATACTTCACCAGCGAGTTCACGCTGGTGCCGGTGTGGCCGCGCTTCGACCCCGAGCGCGCGCTCGCCCTGTTCGGGCTGACCATGGCGATCCTGCTGGCGCCGAAGCTGTTCGGCTGGCTGCTGACGCTGTTCAACCCCGTTGAGCGGCGCGCCTGCGGCGGCGCGATCCGGCTGACGCTGTCAACCATCATCGAAATCATCATGTCGGCGCTGCTCGCACCCATCATGATGGTGATCCAGTCGGGTTCGGTATTCCAGATCCTGCTTGGCCGCGATACCGGATGGAACCCGCAGCGGCGGGATGACGGGTCGATCCCGTTCCAGGATATCGTGCGGCGTCACCGGGCCCATACCGTGCTGGGCGTGGTCGCGGGCGTGACCGCCTTCATGATCGCCACATCGCTGTTCGCCTGGATGTCGCCGACCATCCTCGGGCTGCTTCTGGCGATTCCGCTGTCGTGGGCGAGCGGCCAGCTCGCCATCGGGTTGTGGCTGAAGCGCCGGGGCCTGCTGCTCACCCCCGAGGAAGGCACGCCGCCGACCATCGCGATGCGCGCGAACGCCCTGCAACGAGACTATGCGGAAAGCCGGTTCGACGACGCCGATGGACTGTTCGCGCTGCATCAGAACCCGGACCTGATGGAGGCCCACATCCGCATGCTGCCGCCTGCCCCGACGCGCCAGCGCGGCCAGGTCGACCCGGAGCGCGCCGTGGCCGAAGCCAAGCTGGTCGATGCCCGGACCATCGATGAGGCGATGGCCTGGCTCAAGCCGAAGGAGCGCATGGTGGTGCTGCATGACCGGGCCCTGCTATCGCTGCTCGCCCGCCTCGATGGGCCAAGCCGCGTGGCGACGCTGGCTGCGGCATAGCCTTGCCAGGCCCGGCGCCGGCTGCCCTTCAGAACACCATCGACGCCGCCGTCACCACGCCCGCGGCCAGCGATGCCGCGCCAAGGAACAGCGCTGCAGCCAGTTCGCCGCGCTGGATCCGGTCCGACAGGTTGGGCAGCACGAGGCGCACAAGCCAGTAGACCATGATCTGGATGATCAACGCGACGACACCATAGACCACGAGATCGACGACCGTCTTGGCGTTGACGATGGCGCTCGACAGGGGCAACGCGAAACCCGTGAGGCTGAGGCCCAGCGACAGCGCCGCCGCCGCGTTGTTCTGTCGGATCAGCTCGAACTCGTTGTGCGTGGTCGATACGGTGTAGACAACCAGATAGGCTGCCCCCAGCGCCATCGCGACCGAGAAGAACAGCAGGAAATCCGGCAGACCCTGGATCGAGCTGTACATGTGCGCCTCCCAGCGACGCTGTCCCGCGAGTCAGCCGCGCTCGAACGTGATGGCGCAGCCAAGCCCATGTCGGGGCTGGATGACAAGTCGCCCGTCGATCTCGTCGTGGCGGATCTTCGCCATGTCGAGCCGCTGGCGCATGGCTGCCACGTCGGGAACCGCGATCGAAAAGCCGAGGAATCCGGTTCGCGTCGTCTCGACCCCGAACAGCCTCGTCACCAGCGAAGGCGTCATGATGTCCAGCCGGCTCCTCGGCAGGACGAAGGTGTGCGCCTCCTCCGATTTGCTCGACAGCCCGCCTCCGGCGAACGCCCGCATGAAGGCGGTGTGAGCCTGCGGCTTTCGGCTCACCTGCGTCACCGCCGAAATCGTCCGTGCGCCATTGGGGTGCGCCTGCATCGCAGCGCTCCAGAACTGCAACGGATTGTGCTGCTGACAGACGAAGAAACCGCAATTGGGCGCCGCCTCATCGTGCGCGAAGGCCAGCGTGAAGGCGACCGTCACCGCCGAGCCATCCGGCCTCACGCCCTGGCGGGAGAAGTGAAATGGCGCGTCGAAGCCGATGCCGATCTGCCGGAAGGCAATGTTGTCCTTCTTAGCGTCTGCGCTCTCCAGCGCCACCATTGACAGCCCCTCCCCTCCGACGAGCGCATCGCGAACGAAGGCGCCGAAGGAGAAACGGCCGGGCTCGTGCGGCGGGATGAGATCCGGATCGCCAACGGTGATCAGCTCGATGAAACAACCGTTGAACTGGATGATCCTGTTGTGCGTGCCCCAGGGGTGCTGGTTGCGCGCGCCGACCGTGAAGCCGAGCAGCTCATAGAAGGCGCCTGCAGCGTCGAGATCGCGCACGCCGACGACGATGTGGTCGAGGCCGCGGGCCGGCATCGCGTCAGACAAGGCGCGACTGCGTCTTCGCCGCCTCGATGAAGCTGGCGAAGAGCGGGTGCGGTTCGAACGGCCGCGACTTCAGCTCGGGATGATACTGGACGCCGATGAACCAGGGGTGGTCCTCATACTCCACCGTCTCCGGCAACAGGCCGTCGGGCGACAGCCCCGCGAAGCGCAAGCCGCACGCCTCCAGCCGGTCGCGATAGCTCATGTTCACTTCGTAGCGATGGCGATGGCGCTCGGAGATCGTGGTCTCGCCGTAGATCCCGGCGATGCGCGAGCCGGGTGCGAGCCGGCTTTCATAGGCCCCGAGCCGCATCGTTCCGCCCAGATTGCCATTGGCAGCCCGGGTCTCGATCTCGTTGCCGCGCATCCACTCGGTCATCAGGCCGACCACCGGCTCCTCGGTCGCTCCGAACTCGGTGGAATTGGCCTTGGCGATGCCAGCAAGCGAGCGCGCCGCCTCGACCACCGCCATCTGCATGCCGAAGCAGATGCCGAAATAGGGCAACTTGCGCTCACGCGCGAAGCGGGCTGCCCGTATCTTGCCTTCGGCGCCGCGCACGCCGAAACCGCCGGGAACAAGAATACCATGCACGTGCTCGAGGAACGGCGCGGGATCCTCGTTCTCGAAAACCTCGCTCTCGATCCAGTCGAGATTGACCTTCACGCTATTGGCGATTCCGCCATGCGTCAGTGCCTCGATCAGCGACTTGTAGGCATCCTTCATGCCTGTGTACTTGCCGACGATCGCGATCGTGACTTCGCCTTCGGGCTGGTGGATGGCGTTCGAGATGCGCTTCCAGCCGCTCATGTCCGGTTCGGGCGCACCCTCGGTCATGCCGAAGGCAGCGAGGACCTCGTCGTCGAGCCCTTGCTCGTGATAGGCGAGCGGCACGTCGTAGATGGTGTCGAGATCGCGCGCCTCGATCACGGCAGTCGGCCGCACATTGCAGAACAGTGCAAGCTTGCGCCGCTCCTCCACCGGGATCGGCCGATCGGTGCGGCAGAGCAGGATATCCGGCTGGATTCCGATCGAGCGCAGTTCCGCAACCGAGTGCTGGGTGGGCTTTGTCTTCAGTTCGCCAGCGCTCGGGATGTAGGGAAGCAGCGTCAGGTGCACGTAGATGGCGTGGCCGCGCGGCAGCTGCTGGCCGATCTGGCGGATCGCCTCCATGAAGGGCAGGCTCTCGATGTCGCCGACCGTGCCGCCGACCTCGATGAGCACGAAGTCGATCCCGTCATTGCCGCTGAGCACGAAATCCTTGATCGCATTGGTGACGTGCGGGATGACCTGGATGGTGGCACCGAGATAATCGCCGCGTCGCTCCTTGGTGAGAATGTCGAGGTAGATGCGCCCCGTGGTGATGTTGTCGTCCCGTCGTGCGGCGCGACCGGTGAACCGCTCGTAGTGGCCGAGATCGAGGTCGGTCTCGGCGCCATCATCGGTCACGAAAACCTCACCATGCTGGTAGGGGCTCATCGTGCCGGGGTCGACGTTGAGATACGGGTCGAGCTTGCGCAGCCTCACCGAGTAGCCGCGCGCCTGCAGCAGCGCACCGAGTGCGGCGGATGCGATGCCTTTTCCCAGAGAGGACACCACGCCGCCGGTGATGAAGATATACCGCGTCATGGGGCTTTCTCTCTAAACGGTCCATCCTGATTCGGGGAGAGGCGAACGCGCCAAGCGGCGATCTTGTCCGCCGCCGCATCCATCAAAAGAAAGGGCCGGCAAGCCGGCCCTTCGTTCTGTCTCACGCGCCGCCCTACTGGAGAGGCGCTGAAGGCCGGGGCGGCTGCGCGCCGCTCTGCTCCTGCATCTGCCGCAACTGATCCAGCACGTTGCCCGGAGCCGGCGGCGGGGCCGACGGCCCGGGCGCCTGGGCGGGCGCTGTCGGCACGCTGTCGAGCACCGAGCGCGGCGCACGATCCTGCGTCGCCAGAACCGACAAGAGGATGCTGGTGAAGAAGAAGGCCGCCGCAAGCAGCGCGGTGGCGCGCGTCAGCGCATTGGCCTGGCCGCGACCTGTCATGAAGCCGGAAACGCCGCTGGAGCCGCCGCCGAGACCCAGCCCGCCCTCGGAACGCTGCAGGAGCACCACGCCGACAAGCGCCAGCACGATGATCAGGTGAATGACGATGAGGACTGTCTGCATGATGTCACGAAATGGGCGTCACGCCGGCATCGCGCCAGCGCACTGTCGAGCGCGGGACTATCACGCCCCCGCGACAAGCGGAAGACCCGCAAGCCCCCTTAACGCTCAGACTGCCTTCACGATGGGCAGGAAGTCCTGCGGCGTGAGGCTCGCGCCGCCGACCAGCGCCCCGTTGACATCCGGCAGCGCCAGGAGCTCCGCTGCATTGGCAGGTTTGACCGAACCGCCGTAGAGGATGCGCACCGCAGCGACGGCCGCCTTGCCAAGGTGGCGCTGCAACTCGGCGCGGATGACGCCATGCACCTGCGCGACATCGGCCGGCGTCGGAGTCTTGCCCGTGCCGCTGGCCCAGACCGGCCCGGAGGCAATCACCACGTCGGCGCCGATGGTCTCCGGCGTCGAGCGGCGGAGCTGGCGCTTCACCACGGCCAGCGTGCGGCCCGCCTCGCGCTCGGCAAGCGTCTCGCCGATGCAGATGATGGGTGTCAGCAGCGCCCGCCGCGCGGCCTGCGCCTTGGCCAGCACCGTGGCGTTATCCTCGCCATGGAGGGTGCGGCGCTCGGAATGGCCGACGATCACGTAGCTTGCGCCGGCATCGGCAAGCATCTCGGCCGAGACATCGCCGGTGAACGCGCCAGAGGGGAGCGCGTGACAGTCCTGTCCGCCGGTGGCGACGCCCGTGCCGACCAGGGCAGCCGACATGGCGTAGAGCAACGTCGCCGGCGGGCAGATCAGAACGTCTGCCCTTGCGCGAACCGAGACATCGCAGCCGCGGGCGATCTCCATCGCAACATTCAATGACGGCTTGAGCCCGTTCATCTTCCAGTTGCCGGCGATCAGCGGCTTGAGTGGCATGGATTGCTCCCGACGGTTTCGATGGGCGGATAGCAGCGACGCCCGCCCGCGTCCATCGTCCTCTCCGCTGTCCGCATGGCCGTGCCGGCAGCGCGACGGTTGCGCGCCTGAATCCGCGCCCGCGGCGCCAAAAACGCGCGTTGCGGGCGCTGGAGCGGGCACCTATAAGTCGGCGCGATTTGTCTGCGGAGCCTGAGCCGACCCCCATGATGATGCAGGGCCTTCGAAATGCCGGCCAAAGCTGGCTCGGCAAGCTCCTGGTCGCCGTCCTGTTCGGCTTCCTCATCCTGTCCTTCGCCATCTGGGGCATCGGCGACATTTTCCGCGGCTCGGCGAAGACCACGGTGGCCACCGTCGGCAAGACCGAGATCGGCCTGGAGCAGGTTCGCAACGCCTACCAGCTCGAACTGCAACGCCTGTCGCGCCGCTTCCGCCAGACCATCACGCCGGACCAGGCACGCGCGCTCGGACTCGATCAGCAGGTGCTGTCGCGGCTGCTCACCGAAGCCACGCTCGACACGGAAGCAAAGGCGCTCGGCCTCGGCATCTCGGATGCGACGGTGGCACAATCGATCATCGACGATCCGACCTTCCGTCGCGCTGACGGCGAGGCGTTCGACCGGGCGTTGTTCAACGAGCTGCTGCGCCAGAACGGTCTGACCGAGTCGATGTATGTCGCGGAACAGCGAGGCGCGGTGTTGCGCAACCAGCTGGCCGAGGCCGTCGCCGGAGCAATGACCGCGCCGCTCGCTCTTCAGGAGGCGCAGCATCGCTACCGCAACGAGGAACGGGTGCTTGCGAGCTTCGTTGTGCCGCCCAGCGCTGCCGGTGACATCCCCGCGCCCACGCCGGAGGCGCTCGCCGCGTTCTTCGACGAGCGCAAGGCGTCCTTCCGTGCGCCGGAGCTGCGCAGCGCCCGCGTCCTGGCTCTCACACCCTCGCTGATCGCGGACCCCGCCGCCGTCAGCGAGGCTGATGCACGCGCCTATTACGAGACCATCAAGGGGCGCTATGGCACGCCGGAGCGCCGCACCGTGCAGCAGATCGTGTTCCCGACAGTGTCCGAGGCAGAGGCCGCGAAGGCTCGTCTTGCCGCTGGCGCCGACTTCGCCGCCATCGCCGGCGAGCGCGGCATCGGCGAGTCCGATCTGACGCTGGGCGTCTTCGCGCGCAACGAGATGGTGGATCAACGGATCGCGGCGGTGGCCTTCGCCCTCCCCATCAATACGGTGAGCGAGCCGGTAGCGGGCGCTCTGGGCCATGCGCTGGTGCGCGTCACCGAGATTGCGCCGGAGAGCGTGCGGCCCTTCGCGGAGGTCGAGGGCGAGGTGCGTCGTGAACTCGCCGTCCAGCGCGCCGCGCGCGCCATCGCGGATCTTCACGACAAGATCGAGGACATGCGCGCCAGCGCCCGACCGCTCGCCGAGATCGCTGCGGAGTTGAAGCTGCCGATGGTCGCCTTCGGGCCGGTCGACCGCCAGCGTCAGACTCCGACGGGACAGGCATTGCCGCCGGTTCCAGCCGTCGAGCAACTCGTCGAGGCCATGTTCCGCTCCGAAATTGGCTCCGATAACGAGCCCCTGCGCACCCGCGACAATGGTTATGTCTGGTATGAGCTCACAGCCATCGAGCCGGCTCGCGACCGAGCACTGTCCGAGGTGCGCGAGACAGTGGAAGCCCAGTGGCGCCAGGAGCAGATCGCCAGCCGGCTGCAGGCCAAGGCGCGCGAGGCGGTCGAGCGTCTCGACAAGGGCGAAGCCATCGCCACCGTTGCAACGAGCCTCGGCGCTGCCGTGACGACCTCGCCTCCGCTGACCCGCACGAGTTCCGATCCTGCCTATCCGGCATCGGTGTTGGTCGCTGCCTTCGGAACGCGAGTCGGCTCGGCCGGCTCCGCGGCACTCTCGGCCGATGCGGGACGGATGGTCTTCCAGGTCGTCTCGGCCGCGACGCCGCCCTTCCTGCGCACGGCGCAGCAGACCGAGCAGGCGGCGCAGGAGCTCTCGCTTGCGCTCGGCGACGACGTGCTCGTGCAATACGTGTCGGCGCTGCAGGCGCGCCTCGGCGTGCGGATCAACCAGCAGAACCTGCGCAACGCCCTGGGCGGCGGCGACAGCTGAGGCCGCTCCCATGCCGTCCCCTTCATACGATGACGCTGCCTTCGACGCCCGCTACGCCGCGGGCGAAGCGCAACTGCTGCGCACGGTGCTGGTCGCTGATTGCGAGACCCCGGTCGCAGCCTTCATGAAGCTGAGGGCGCTATCGGTGGGGCCCGCCTTCCTGCTCGAATCCGTGGAGGGCGGCGCGGTGCGCGGCCGCTATTCGATGATTGGCCTGACGCCCGATCTCATCTGGCGCTGCGACGCCGGTGTGGTGAGCGTTGCCCGGCCGTTCAACGCAGACGGCGGCTTCACGCGCGAGGATGTCGACGCGTTCACGAGCCTGCGCCGCCACATTGCCGACGCGAAGGTCGCGCTGGACGGGCTCGACCTGCCGATGGCGACCGGACTGTTCGGCTACCTCGGCTATGACATGGTCCGGCTGATCGAGCGACTGCCGCCGCGCAAGGCGACCGGGCCGGACCTTCCCGATGCCATCCTCGTGCGGCCCACGGTGATGGTGATCTTCGACGCCGTGCGCGATGAGCTCAATGTCGTTGCGGCTGTTCGCCCCCGCCCCGGCCTGACGGCGCGCGCCGCCCGCGAGGAGGCAATCCAGCGCATCGATGCTGTCGTGGCGGCGCTTGAGGGCGAGCTGCCGCTCGATGCCCGCCGCGATATCAGCGCCATCAGCCCACCCGCCCCGGTCTCGAATACGCCGGCCGCCGAATACGAGGCCATGGTGGCCCGCGCCAAGGACTACATCCGCGCCGGCGACATCTTCCAGGTGGTTCTGTCGCAGCGCTTCGACGCCCCGTTCGAGCTGCCACCCTTCGCGCTGTACCGGGCGCTCAGGCGCGTCAACCCGGCGCCGTTCCTGTGTTATCTCGATTTCGAGGCCTTCCAGATCGTCTGCTCCAGCCCGGAAATCCTCGTCAGGCTTCGCGGCGAGACGGTGACGATCCGACCCATCGCCGGCACCCGCCGGCGCGGCACGACGCCGGCAGAGGACGCCAGCCTTGCCGCCGAGTTGCTGGCCGACCCGAAGGAGCGCGCCGAACATCTGATGCTGCTCGATCTCGGCCGCAACGATGTCGGCCGCGTCGCGCGGATCGGCACGGTGACCGTCACCGACAGCTTCTTCATCGAGCGCTACAGTCAGGTGATGCACATCGTCTCGAATGTCGAGGGCACGATCAGGCCAGATTGCGATGCGCTCGACGCGCTCATATCCGGTTTTCCGGCGGGAACCGTATCGGGCGCGCCAAAGATCCGGGCGATGGAGATCATCGACGAACTGGAGCGCGATGCGCGTGGCGCCTATGGGGGCTGCATCGGCTATTTCGGGCCGCAAGGCGACATGGACACGTGCATCGTGCTGCGCACTGCCGTGATCAAGGATGGCGTCATGTCCGTGCAGGCCGGTGCCGGCATCGTCTACGATTCGGATAGCGCAGCCGAGCAGCAGGAGTGCGTCAACAAGGCGAAAGCCCTGTTCAGGGCAGCCGAGGAAGCGGTTCGCTTCGCCGCCAGCGCCCGGCGCGGGCAGTAATGCTCTGCCAGGCCTCGATCCGCCAGGTCTCGATGAGACGGTGGCCGGCCGGCTGCGGATCTGAGGAGGCCAGAAACTCCCGCAACCGGCCGGCCGTAGCCCTTGGAACCCAGGAGATGCGGCGGACCTGAGCATCCTCGGGCGTCTCGTCGGCGGCCTTGTCGGGCTGCCGTTGGCACCTTCTTAGCCAAGCGCAGCGGGCTTGCGCAATGCTTGTTGACGGCAAAAGGATTTTAATTCCCTGTCAACCTTACCTGCAAACCAGCAGCGTCCGCCACGCTTCCCACGGGGCGCAAAATTGCGCCGCCCAAAGCGCGCCCTTGCGGCGCAACGCAGCGCTGACAATCGCGGGCGGAGTGATAGAAACAGCATATCAGGGAGGACAGCGCCATGCTCGCCAACACCGCGCGCGGCTTCAACTTCGATCTGGGCGAGACCGCCGATGCGATCCGCGACACCGTGCGGGACTTTGCGCAGGAGAGGATCGCCCCGCTTGCCGAGAAGGTCGACAGGGAAGACTGGTTCCCCCGCCATCTGTGGCCGGAGATGGGCGCGCTCGGCCTGCACGGCATCACCGTTGAAGAGGAATGGGGCGGCGCCGGGCTCGGCTATCTCGAACACTGCGTGGCGATGGAGGAGATCTCCCGCGCCTCGGCTTCGGTTGGTCTTTCCTACGGCGCACATTCGAATCTGTGCGTGAACCAGCTGCGGCGCTGGGGCACCGACGAGCAGAAGCGCCGGTATCTCGGCAGGCTCGTCAGCGGCGAGCATCTTGGGGCGCTCGCCATGTCAGAGCCGGGCGCCGGGTCCGACGTGGTCTCCATGCGGCTGCGCGCCGACAAGAAGGGCGACCGCTATGTCCTCAATGGCTCGAAGATGTGGATCACGAACGGGCCATCGGCCGACACGCTCATCATCTACGCGAAGACCGATATGGAGGCCGGCCCGCGCGGAATCACGGCCTTCCTGGTCGAGAAGGGCTTCAAGGGTTTCAAGGTGGCGCAGAAGCTCGACAAGCTCGGGATGCGCGGCTCCGAGACCGGGGAACTGGTCTTCGAGGATTGCGAGGTGCCGGAAGAGAACGTGATCGGCGGGGTCGGCAAGGGCGTCAATGTCTTGATGTCCGGGCTGGACTACGAGCGCGCGGTACTGGCCGCCGGATCGCTCGGCATCATGCAGGCCTGCATGGACGTGGTGATGCCATATATCCACGCGCGCAAGCAGTTCGGCCAGCCGATCGGCACGTTTCAGCTCGTGCAAGGCAAGATCGCTGACATGTATGTGACGATGAATGCGTGCAAGGCTTACGTCTACGCCGTCGCCAAGGCCTGCGACCGCGGCGAGACGACCCGAGAGGACGCCGCCGGCGCGATCCTGATCGCGGCCGAGAAGGCAACGCAGATGGCGCTCGATGCCATCCAGCTGCTGGGCGGCAACGGCTACATCAACGACTACCCGACGGGGCGGCTGCTGCGCGACGCCAAGCTCTATGAAATCGGGGCCGGAACCAGCGAGATCCGTCGTATGCTCATCGGTCGGGAGCTGTTCGCCAAGACAAGCTGAGGGACGCGACCTCCGGCCGGACATGCGCCGACGGCGCAGCCGGATCGCATCCTAGCGGGTCCGCTCGAGGTATCGCTGGAGCAACACCATGGCGAGGTCGCGCTCGGCCTGACTTGCGGCGGCAACCGCCGCACCATGGGCCGCGATGATCTCCGGATGGCGCTCCGGATCGGCCCCATCGCGGGCCAGCGTCAGCCACATCAGGCCCAGCGCAGGCTGACGCGGCACGCCGGAGCCGGCGAT
>CAZDUL010000085.1:0-8334 GCA_964508635.1 uncultured Allobosea sp.
GTATGGAGGGGGTGAGTCTGCAGTCGAACCTTCTCCGGAAAGTCAGGGTCTGCACGAGTACCGCGTTGGTAACTCCAGCGGCTTTGTCCAAGAGACAGCAAGAACTGCCGGGCTGCAACACGGAAACCCATTAGATGAAGAGCCAAGTAGAGCAAGACAGGAATGGTTCGCGACACGCTATTCTGGGAGGGTAAAGAATCATGGCGGCGCAGGTGGTCGGAGGTAGTTACAAGGGTACTGGCGAGAAGCCCCTCCGTATGCTCCGGAGATCACTCTCTTGACGAGATTGCAGCGACAGCGTGCATGTCACGCTTTCATTTCCACCGTATGCGGACTGCGCATTTCGGGGAATCCCCGACAGGCACAGTCAAGCGACTTCGATTGAATGCCGCTGCTCCATTAGTCGCTATGACAGACCGCAGATTGCCGGAAATCGCTGCGATGGCCGGATATCGGGATGTCGACGCTTTCTCCCGTTCCTTCCGATTGTCTTTCGGAAAACCACCCGAGTTCTGGAGGACTCTCAGAGTTGTTCCAAAGCCTGTGCTGCCACACAAGAAAGGAATGGACGATATGCACGACGTACAAATCAAAGAGATCTGACAAGTCAGAGCCGCGTCCCTGCTTCACCTCGGACCATATGCCAGATTGCCCGAGACCTTCTCCAAGCTGCGACAGCTTCTAGAGAAGTCGGGGGCGATGGCGGGGGCGCAAGGCGAGATTTGCGTGTACTACGACAGCCCCGGCTCAGTGCCGGACGCACAACAGCGGGCGCATGCTGCAATAGCACTCGGCCCTGAGGCAACAATTCCACGCGGAGCCGACACGCTTCGTCTTCCGGCAGGCCGCTACGCTGTGCTGCGGCATGTGGGTGCCTACAGCGGAATTTCCAGTGCATGGGATTGGCTTTACGGACACTGGCTGCCGGAGAGTGGTGAAGATCCAGAACCGCAGCCAGCATACGAAATCTACCTTACTCCCCCAAGTTCCGGTGTCCCGGTCGCGCAGCAGGTCATGGAGATAAGGCTTCCGCTGCGCCGTTATGGGCAACTGCGAAAACCATTCCGGGCGCCAGCGTAGTCCCGTTCGTTCCAGACTTGCCCTGCCGGCAATCCCTCATCGGCAGGGCAAACTCTCCGAGCCGTAAAGGCTTGGTTTCTGCCGATTGCATCACGAAACCCAAACCCGATGTCAATCATGGCGCCCACGATCGACGGGAACTGAGAGGGCAAGGAAATCTGTGAGGCTGCGAACCAGCGTGGCGGACAGCCGACCGCTATCCCCGTCCATCAGATCGTGCCCGATTCCGGGGACAACGAGCACCTCAATGAGCGGATTACCCACCTCACGGATGCGCTGCACGGACGCGGCGACAGGCAGATTGTCGTGCTCATCCTCGGCCCCGAATACAACGAGCGCCGGTATCTGCAGACCAGCCCAGTGTGGTCCCGGATCGAAATCGGCAATCCGAGACCAGAGTTCCGGCTGGACAAGTTTCCGGATCCGCCAAGCGGTGAGTGGGGCAAGCAACCTTGCCAATGGGCGCGGCAGGCCGCGATTGGCGAGCGTGTTCACCTCCTCGAACGTCAGTTGCTCAGATGGGGTGACTGCCGCCCCTGACAGGTTGATCACATAGGCCAGATCGGACGCCCCCTTGGCAGCCAGGGGGGGCTATCCAGCCGCCCTGAGAAACGCCAATCAGTCCTATAGGTACTTCTGGAGCCTCGACGCGCGCGGCTTCGATTGCAGCGAGGGAGTCCTGAGCCAGGTCCTCGAAGGACGCGTTGCGCCAGTTGCCGTCCGAGCTCTCGGACCCGCGCTTGTCGGGCAGCAGAACCGCATGCCCTGCGTCGAGCAGAAGCGCTGTCAATGAAAGATACCAGGGGCTCTCTCGTTCGCTGGCCCCGCTACCGTGGATGATGACGGCCACCGACCGCGCGCCCGTTTTGGGCAGAAACAACATTCCAGCGAGGCGCAGATCCCCAGAGCTGAAGCGGATTTCGCGGGGCGCCAATGACGCGAGTGACGGCGCCACTATGCGCAAGGGTGGATGCGGATCCGGGCTAAGGGCGATCTCGGCGGCGATCCAGGCGGCCAGGCCGGCGATGCCCGCGAAGAGAAGCCGGATGACCCACTTCATGGGCCACTCCTCAATGGTACGGGCGCCACGGTCACCGTGCCATAGGTCAGGTAGACGATCGCGTCGGCTGCCGCGCAAAACGCCCCTTCCTGACCATGAACCCGTCGCGCGATTGCTGCGTAGTCCCAGGCCCTGGCCGGTGTGCAGGCGACCTTGCGGGATTGAAAATCCGTCAGTGCCCAAGCTTCGCCATAGCGGCGACAAGTCTCGGCAGCCGCGCGCAAGTAAACGGGCATCGATGGATGATCCCAGCCCCACAACCACGTGCCGTCCTTTGGGTTCAAGGATCCAATGATCTGGATCGCCGCGCTTGCCGTCGGAAACCCCTCGGCAGAAAAGTGAATCCGCCCGGCCTGCAGGTCGGTGGACCAGTCTGCCCGGTCGAGGCCAAAGAGCCGTGAATGGAGCTGCGTAACGTGGCCGAGTTCCGAGCGGGCCCGCGCAAGCATCACGTCCGGAAACTCTTCCATCGCGCCCGTTATGGCGACACCTTCCACACGAGGACCGGAAGCATCCGACCCGGGATAGCCTCGGACGCCTCCTCACGAAGGAAACGGGCGCCCAGCCGTTCGTAGAAGGGCCGAGCGCCGGGGTCGGAGACAACGCTCACCTGCCGTGCCCCCTCGGTCCTTGCGCGGGCGAGCGCATGCGCGACCATCGCCCGGCCTATTCCTTGCGCCATCCACGGCGGATCGACGAACAGATGCGCGAGTTCGGCCGTGCCGTCCGCATCGGGCGGAAGGATCACACCGACCCCTGCCAACCGACCGTCGATCCGCGCGACGAAAACGCGCCCTGAGGCATACCACTCGGGTCTGAGGGTCAGGTGTGGCGCTGCCAGCACCATGAATTCGGGGTCGTAGCCCCAATGCGCCTTGGACCTGAGGGACAGCGCGTGGAGAGCCGCGTCCTCGGCCGGGCCTGCGCGACCGATGTGCAGGGCCCTTGTAGCCATGGCCCGGCCCGGCCTGCAACCGGCGCCCCCATGACGGGGCGGTCCCCGCTCCGGCCCGACAGGAACCGGACCGAGGCGCACCGCCGCCCGAGGTCGTAGATGGCGCTCCAGATCGTCCCGCCGATCGGCTTGCCTTCAGGATCGAAGGCGAGAACCCGTGCCGCGGCGGAAACTTCCTCCGGGTCGGCATCCCGTCCGATCATGCAGAGGGCACGCAGACGCTGGATCGACGACCCGATGTCGTTGGTCATCGCTCCGGCATCGGCAAGGTCCTGCGGGCCATCCTCCGGGTCGTGGTTGGTCGCCACGAGGAAGCCCGATGCATCCCGAACGATGCGCGGCGCGGCGCTCGCCCCGTTCGATTTGACCCTCTGCGACCAGACGAAACCTTGCCCGTGCGCATCGGCGACAAGGTACCGGCAGGGCAACCACGCCGTCCGCCGGGGCAAGGCTGCCAGCGCGGCCTCGGCCTCTTCCACCTTAGTGCAGGTTTCAAGGATGATCCGAACCACCTCAACCTCATTGAAGGATCCGGGCGGACCGTCCAGACGCGCCCCGCCGAGATGCTGGAGCAGGGCGACCCCGAGACCTGCATCGTTCACCCCGCAGGTCAGTGCGCCGAACAGGTCAAAGACCGAGATGCCGCAGGTCGCCCGGCCGCCATCCTTCGGCGCAAGGGACAGAAGATGGGGGGCGGCGACCATCGGCACCCCATCTGCGGGCCCGCCCGCAAGCGCCGCAGCGGACAGGAAGCCGAAGTCGAAGTTCCGCACCAGCCACGGTCCACTGCCCCCGCGCGCAGGAAGCAAAGCCACCGAGCAGGCAGCAGGCAGGCGATCGGGCGCGCCTGCCATCAGGAAGGGAAGGCTGAAGGGATCGCAACCCGGAAACCGCACCCGAACGCCCTCGGCGCGCGCGCACAAATGGGGTGCCACCTTCGCCAGGATAGCGGCGCGCGCGATCGTCTCGTCGCCCTCGGGATCGGGCGTCGTGCCGAAACACCGTGCCGCGTGGTCGGCGAGCGCTGCACCGATGTCGCGGTTCGGGCCGGAAAGGTGAAGGCGCTCCGGCCGGATCGCGGGAATGTCGCTCATCCCGCAACCCCATGCCCGAAGAAGATCGCCTCGCCGCGATGAAGTCCCTTCTCGGCACAGTCGAGCGCCATGCGCGCGACCTCGGGCGGTGTCACACGCGACAGCCGTGTGCCATGACGGACGTCCGTCACCACGTGGAAGGGTTCCCGCCCCGGCGAGGATTTGAAGGGGGCCGGGCGCAGGATCGTCCAGTCGGTGTCGCTGGCGCGGATCAGATCCTCCTGGCGGTCCTTGTCGGCATAGATGGCTTGCGTGAAGAACGGAAAGATCAGGTGTTCGTAAAGGAAACCACCGTGCCCCCTGGTCTCTCCGGCGCCGACCCCAGTGATGGCGACAAGGCGCCGAACACCCGTGGCCTGCATCGCCGCCAGCAGGCTGCGGGTCGTGTCCGAGAAGAAGCGGACCGGCGCGCGACCACGGAAGCCGAGCGCGTAGATCACTGCATCCTGCCCGCGCAGGTGCGGCGCGCAGGATTCGGGCGGGCCGGCGGGGTCGAAGACGGCGGGCGTCACGCAGGCGGGAAAGCGGTGCTGGCCTTTGCGGGTCTGGGCGGTGACGGCATGCCCGCGTTCCAGCGCGCCCTCCACCAGTTCGCGGCCGATGGTGCCGGTGGCGCCGAGGATGAGAAGCTTCATGCCCGGGGCCCTCGCGCGATGCGCCAGGCTGGGGGCTGGCCGTGGCGGGTCCAGTGTTCGGTCAGGTGCGTGATGCGCCCGGCGCGGGCCTCGGCGAAGCTGGCGACCGACCATGCATCCGGTGGCAGATCAACCCGCACTTCGGCGACGGCGCGCGCCTCGGACAAGGCTGAAACTCGCGCGGGCCCGATCCGCCAGTCTCCAGGGTAGTCACGGTTTAGCGTGACGAAGGCCGCGGCGCCCGTGATCCGTTCACCGGAGTGCGGCCAATCCACGGTGATGTCGTCCTCGAGGCAAGCGGCCACGCCGTCCCAGTCGCGCGCCGCCATCGCAGCCCAGAGGCGTGTGAGGGAGCCCGCCGCCTCGGCACCGGCGGCGCGGTCGAGGTCGGCCAGCTTGTCCGTCCAACCCTTCGCGTGGATTTCGAAAACCGTCGCATTGGGCTGACCATCATGGACGACCCGGACCTCGGTGCCATGAGACTGCGGGTCGAAGGTCGCCTCGACCGTCGTGTCCATCGCCGGAGCGTCCTCGCCCGCCCAGGACCAGGTGAACAAGAGCCTGCGGCCAGGGTCCGCCGCCAGCACCCGGCCCGTCACCCGCTCCACCGGCCCCTCGGCCCCGCGCGGGCGCATGGCGTAGGCGATGCGCCCGCCGGTCCAGGGTTCGGTCAGGCATTCGAAGAGGTCTCCACCTTCCGAGACGCCCCACCAGTTGCGCTTCAGCGAGGGCGTGACCCAGAGCGCCCAGAGGCGGTCTGCCGGCGCATGGATCTGCCGGTTCGCGGTGACTGTTCTTGGGTATCGATCCGTCATGTGCATCTCATCCTTCGGGATAAGGCGCAGCCCGAACGGCAATGGACGTCACGCGCGAGCGTCGGGCTGGCCTAAGTGGCCTCAGACAGCGCCCGGCGTGGCCCGCAGGATCTGCGTTCGTCCATGGTTGTGACGCGCGATGCTGCCGCTCGCTTCGAGGTCAAAGCCGGCAGCCGTCACCCACCAGCGCAGACCTCCCCCTTGCAGCGCTTCGGGCACACGCTCGCGGACGCGGTCGGCGAGATCGGCAGGGAAAAGGCCGCCCGGCGCTTCGACCAGCGCTTCCATGACGGCCGCGCGGAAAATGCCGAGCTTGTCCGGATCAAGTGCGAGGGTTCCGGGACCGGGATCTTCCTCGCCTCCGGGCGCAACGCCCCCCCGCCTTTCGGCCCCAGCCGCCGGGGTTGCCTCGTCGCGTCGGTTGGCCGGCAGGGGTTCGGCAAAGCGCAGGCGGTTGCCGAAGGGATCGGTCACTTCCATGACGCGCATGCCAACCCGGGCCTCGCCCATATCGTCAGACCCGAGATCCCAGGTGTCGATCCCGGGCTTCGCGTAAGGATACCCGCGCCCGGTGATCTCGGCGTGGAAGGCGTCGAGGCCCTGCATCCAGACGAAGGCATTTCCCCCTGGACTTGCATCGCCGTGATGTTCCGTCAGATGCAGGATCAGCCCGGCCCGGCTGACCTGCAGGTAGGCCGGAAAGTCTGGCCCGAAGCGGTGCTCCCAGTCCTCGCTCAGGCCGAGGAAGCCCGTGTAGAACTCCCGCGCCTTGGCGAGATGGAAGATCCGCAGGATGGGAATGGCGCCCTGGAAGGCGGCGCCGCTGCCGGAGGCGCCCCCTGCCTCCCCGATCCGGGCGGCAAGAACATTCCAGTCCGGCAGGCCGAACTGCGCCGCAACGATCTCAAGTGACCGAGAATGCGAAACATCGATGCCCGCCTGTGCGAGCTCGGCGCGCAGGGCGCGCGCCATAAGCTTTGCGTCACGAAAAGTGCGCATGTCCAACCCTCATGGCCGAGCGAACGGGTCTTACCGGTGCTTGCCTTGCCGAACCGTTCGCCGGACAACGAGGATCAGGCTCACGAGGAGGACACATTCACCATACCCGGAGGGCGCAAGCGGCAGGCTGTGTCGACTTTTTAGAAAAGTAGGAAGACCAACGGTTCCAGTCAAGTGATCGCTGACAGCGATTTCCGCTGGAGATCAGGCGGGGCTATCCGCCTGCCCGCTCGATCAGCACTTCGGACGCGACCGGGCGGAACCCGGCGGCGAGAAATGCCCGGAGTGACCGTGCATTCCCCGGCGAGACGGCGGCGAAAAGGGGCTGCCCTTCAGGCCATGCGGCGAGGACATCCCGCAGCAGGCTGCGCCCACCGCCCTTCCCGAAGTTCACGTCGCTCACCTCGATGCTGATCTCGTCCCGACCGGCCAGACCCTTCGCAAGGGTGATCAGACCGCGCTCGTCCCCATGCACGCGGACGTCGCGGCGCAGACTTCGGGCATAGGCGACCCTCGGGTGCAGCGAGTCCCCCAAGTCTGGCGGCAGGGCGCAGGGGTCGTGCCCTTCACCGAGGGCAGCCAACGTGACATCGATCTCGTGAACCTTGCCGCGTGGGCCAGCCAGATGCATGAGCAGCTGCGGCTGCAACGCCCCGCCGAACCCGTTGCAGCCGAGCCGTGCAAGCAGGTCGAAGGACTCGCTCGAGCAGACGTAGGCGCACCCCGTGAAGCAGACGACTGCGTGGCGCCCGTCAGGCAAGGGCGGCACGAGATGGAAGGTCCCATCATCCTTCGGGAAAATCCCTCTTGCCGAGGCATCGAGTATTGGCAGGATCGGATGGTCCATGGTCGAACGGTGCTGAGGCCCGGTGGCTTCGTCGGCGAACTGCCGCACAGGTCACCATATTCCGATCAGTAATCCGTCTCCAGGTAGATCCCCGCGCAATCGTAGGCGACGGCTGCGGCTGTCGCCCCGGTGTTCATGAACAGCCGTGGGGACAGGAATTGCGTGTTCGCAGGCAGGTCGGCGGTGATTTCCTGCTCGAAGACGGCGCCGGAGACCTCGTCGACGACGCGCACCCAGACGGATGATCCATTCGGCGGCGCGGCGATGAACAGGGTCAGCACGCCGCCTGTGGCGATGGCGAAGCTCGCGCCCATGTCGGTCAGAGTCGGAGCGCCGGTGCCGTCGTTGCGGACCAGCTGCCAGTTCGCATGGGTTCCGCGCTGGAAACCGATGCCGATGCAGTTCACCGCGGCGGCCAGCGTCAGGGTGGTGGCAAGCGCGGCGGTAGAGCCGTAAAGTCCGAAGAGCCCCATCCCTGTTGCCTGCAGCGTCGTCAGCGAAATCCGCGTGACGAAAGTCCAGCCGCCCAAGCCCGCCGCATTGCCGCGCCAGCAGGCCCAGCCTGCCGAGCGCTGATCGGCGACCGAGTCCGCCACGGCTGCCGAGGTCAGTCGCCAGCGGCGCATCGAGGCGGACAGGTTCGTGGCCGCGAGCGTGGGGGGCGAGACGGGACCGCCCGAGGAGATGGGCCGGCCTGCGCGGTGGATAGTCCTGCCGGTCGAGCGCCCCCAGTCGTCCATCCGGTTCAGCCCGAACTCCGTGTGGACGGGCAAATCCCTCGCAGAAGGTGACCACACCTCGCTCCCTCGAGCCGCGACGCGCATCATGCCAGGCATCGCGGGCCGTCCG
>CAZDUL010000086.1:0-19123 GCA_964508635.1 uncultured Allobosea sp.
CTGAACCCCTCGGCGCCCCGCGCCGGGCGTCCATCCCCCAGGGTCGGCTCGCTTATGCTTGCCCCCCGCCGAGGAACGGGGTGTCGCCCACCCGGCGGGACCCCCCCCCCACCGGGGGAAATTTGCCGGGCCCGCGTTTAACCGGGCGTTACCGCCCCCCCACGGGCGTGCCCGGAAAAGCAACCAGACACAGGGGTTGGGCCCCGGTCAAACCCCGAGCCGGGGCCCGCGCGCGTTTGGGGGGGGGGGGGCGCTTACAGCAATGAATCCGGCATCGCCTGCTCGTCCCTGTGCGAACGCCGGCGCCACCACAGCGTCAGCGCCGTCGCCGAGATCACGATGAAGAGCGAATAGAGCGCCGGGACGGCCATGATCGCCTGCTGCTCGGCGCCGCGGAAGGTCAGGGCGACGATCGCAATGGCCAGCGGCCCGTTCTGGATGCCGGTCTCCAGAGCGATGGTGCGGGCGTTGCGCGGGTGCAGCTTCAGCAGCATCGACAGCAGATAGCCGAACACGAAGCCGAAGACACCGAGCCCGATGGCCCCGAAGAAGACCGCTGGCGGCGTGCCCATCAGGAATTGCCAGTTGCGCGGCACCCAGGACACGGCGATGAAAACGATGAAGAAGATGCCGAGCGCGCCCCCTCCGAGCTCCACCAGGGCGCCGACATTGGCGTTCCAGCGCCGCAGCACCATGCCGATGGCGACCGGCACCAGCAGCAGCACCAATGTCACCACGATGTTGGCCGCCGGGATGCGGATGTCCAGGCCCGCCGCATAGACCACGAGCAGGAGCGGGATCAGGAGCACGCCGAAGATCGTGGAGTTCACCGTCATCAGCACCGAGAGCGCGAGATTGCCGCGCGAGAAATAGGTAAAGATGTTCGAGGTCGTGCCGCCGGGCATGCAGCCCATGATCAGCAGGCCGATCTTGACCTCGTTGCTGACGGGCAGAAACAGCGCCAGCAGGAAGCCGATGAACGGCAACAGCCCGTATTGCGAGAGGATCCCGATGGCGAGGCCATAGGGCCGCTTCAGCGCCAGCGGGAAATCCCGCGGGGTGAGGGATGCGCCCATGCCCAGCATGATCACGGCGATCATGACGGCAAGCAGCGCCTGTTCGAATGCGCCAACCATGGTTCAGGCCGCCTTGCCGGTGTCGCTTGCGGCAGCCTGGCTCGCGCCGGCGGCCTGACGCGCCTGCTCCTCGGCGCGCAGATCCTTGCGCAGGATCTTGCCCACGTTCGACTTCGGCAGCTCATCGCGGAACTCGATATGGCGCGGAACCTTGTAGGCGGTCAGCACCTCCTTGCAGTGGCGGCGCAGCTCGTCCGCCGTGAGAGCCGGATCGAGCCGCTTGACGAAGGCCTTGACCGCCTCGCCCGCCGCGCCATCCGGCACGCCGACGACCGCAACCTCCGCCACGCCGGGATGGCGCGACAGACACTCCTCGACCTCGTTGGGATAGACGTTGAAGCCGGAGACCAGGATCATGTCCTTCTTGCGGTCGACGATGCGCAGATAGCCGTCATCGTCCATTGTCGCGATGTCGCCTGTGCGGAAGAAACCGTCAGCCGTCATCACCTTGGCCGTCTCCTCGGGCTTGCGCCAGTAGCCCAGCATGACCTGCGGGCCGCGCACGGCGAGTTCGCCTGCCTCGCCGGGCGCAACGACCTGGCCCGCGTCGTCCAGCAGGCGAATCTCGGTCGAGGGAACCGGAACGCCGATGGAACCGGCACGAGGCCTCAGGACCGGGTTCAGCGCCACGACCGGCGCGGTTTCGGTCAGGCCATACCCCTCGATCAGCGGTGCGCCCGTCATCGCCTGCCAGCGCTCCGCCACAGCGGGGTGCAGCGCCATGCCGCCCGCGAAGGCGCACTTCAGATGCCGCGGCGGGTTCTCCCTGAACCATAGCTCGTTCATCAGCGCGTTGAACAGCGTGTTGACGCCGCCGATCCAGGTGACCGGATAGTTCTCGAAGGCGCGCTTCAGGTTCGACAGCGGACGCGGGTTCGGGATCAGGAGATTGCGCGCGCCCGACCAGAAGAATCCCAGCAGGTTCAGCGTGAAGGCGAGGATGTGGTAGGTCGGGATGGCGGTCAGGATCACCTCCTTGCCGCGCTCGACATGGCCCTCCACCATCGCCATCGCCTGGGTCATGTTGATGACGATATTGGCGTGGCTGAGCATGGCGCCCTTGCTCACCCCGGTGGTGCCTCCGGTGTATTGCAAGGCCGCAAGCGCGGATCCGTCGGCCTGCGCCATGTAGGACGGCACATCGATTGCCTTGCTCTTCAGATGGGCCTCCCCGGCCGCGATCGCGTCCGGCAGACGGATATGCGGCACCTCCAGCGGCGGGATCGAACGGTCCCAGTGCTTCTGAACGAGGCCGATCACGCCCTTCACCATGCCGGGCATGAACTCCGCCACGCATGTGACGATGACATGCGGCACATGCTCGATCTTGAGCGCGTCGGCCAGCTTGTCGGCGAACATGTCGATGATGACCAGCGCCCTGGGCTCGGCGTCGCGGAACAGACGGCCCATCTCGTCGGCGGTGTAGAGCGGATTGACGTTGACGAGCACGCAACCGGCCTTGAACACGCCGAACGCCACCACCGGAACAGGCAGGCTGTTGGGCGTCTGCAACGCCACGCGGTCGCCGGCCTGCAAACCCAGGACGTCGCGCAGATAGACCGCAAAAGCGGTCGAGAGCCGGTCGATCTCGGCGAAGCTGAGATTGCCGTACATGCCGTTGGGCATCACCACCGTGAAAGCGGTCGCGTCACCGTGAATGGCTGCCGCGGAGGTGACCAGGTCGCCCAGCGTGCGGAACGGCGGAGCCTCGATGCTGTGGGGCGTGGTGGGGGGATAAAAGGCGCGCCACGGGGCGCCGGCACGAGCCGCAGACATGAACGATAGGCCTCCCGGAACGGCGCTTGTCACGCGCCTTTTCCGGGGTAGGTAGCACACAAGCTGCGGCTGGCGAGATAACGGCGAGATTCTGTGAAATCGGCCGCCTCTCTCACGCGGCTCCGCGCATGTCGCCCCGCGACTGGCCCGGTTCGGCAACGGCGATGCCCGCGGCCGTGTACTCGTTGAGCTTGTTGCGCAATGTGCGGATCGAGATGCCAAGGATCTTCGCCGCATGGGTTCGATTGCCGAGGCAGTGATCGAGCGTGTCGAGGATGAGATCGCGCTCCACATCGGCCACAGTGCGCCCGACCAGCGACCGGGTCACGGCCTCGGCGGTCTGGGCGGCGCGGGAGGCGACATCGCCTGCGGGCCGGGCGCCGAAGGCTTCGCCATCCGGCGTGCGCAGCGCATCGAGCCCGATCTCCGGCCCCGTCGCCAGCAGGATGGCGCGGTGGATGGTGTTTTCCAGCTCGCGCACATTGCCAGGCCAGGGGTTCTGGGTCAGCGCGCGGCGCGCCTCGCCGTCGATGGGGCGGACGGGCAGGCCGTTCACCTCGGCATACTTGCGGGCGAAATGATCCGCCAGCGCCAGCACGTCCTGCGGACGCTCGCGCAAGGGCGGCATCTTCAGGTGAACGACGTTGAGCCGGTAGAGCAGGTCCTCGCGGAACGTGCCCTTGCGAACCTCTTCGGCAAGGTTGCGGTTGGAGGTTGCGACGATGCGGATGTCCACCTTGACCGGGGCAGAGCCGCCGACGCGATCGATCGTGCGCTCCTGGATGGCGCGCAGCAGCTTGGCCTGGAGGCGCACATCCATCTCGGAGATCTCGTCGAGCAGCAAGGTGCCGCCACTGGCCTCCTCGAACTTGCCGATGCGGCGCGCCACGGCCCCGGTGAAGGCGCCCTTCTCGTGCCCGAAGAGCTCGCTTTCAAGCAGGTTGTCCGGGATCGCCGCGCAGTTCACCGCCACGAAGGGGCGGTCCTTGCGAGCGGACTTCTGGTGGAGGAAGCGGGCCATCACCTCCTTGCCGACGCCGCTCTCGCCGGTGACCAGCACCGGGGCCTCGGAGCGCGCGACCTGCTCGGCGAGCTTCACCACGCGCTCCATCGCCGGGTCGCGCCAGACGAAGGTGGCGCTGTCCTGCGCCACCGCCTCCAGCACCGCGGCGATCAGGTCGGGGTCCGGCGGCAGCGGAACATACTCCTTGGCCCCGGCCTGGATGGCCTGAACGGCTGCGCGCGCGTCCGCGCCGACCCCGCAGGCCACCACGGGCGTGCGGATGCGCTCGCTGCCGAGCGCGCTCACCAGCTCGCGGATCGGCTGCGCGACATCGACCATGCACAGGTCCGCGCCGCGACCGCGCAGAACCGCCAGCGCCTGCTCGACGCTCTCCGCATGGGAGACCGCGACCCCGCGCGACACGGCGATCTTGGCCGCCGCCATGAGCTGGCTCTTCAGGCTCCCGACAATCAACAGACGCATGATTGGTGTTCCCTCCTGCTGTCAGACGCCCACCCAGCGCCTGCGGAAATCGCTGTCGCCGACATGGTCCTCACCGTTCGGCCTTGATGATCTCGGTCATGGTGACGCCGAGCTTGTCCTCGACGATCACGACCTCGCCGCGCGCCACGAGGCGATCGTTGACGAAGATGTCGATGGCTTCTCCCACGCGCCGGTCGAGCTCCAGCACCGCGCCGGGCTGAAGGCGCAGCATGTCGCCGACCGACATGCGGTGCGACCCGAGCACCGCAGCGACCGTGACCGGCACGTCGAAAACCTGTTCAAGCTCTTCCGCCGTCTTCTGGCTCACCGGACCGCCGCGATCGGGCCCACCCATGCCGGAGGGCAAGCCGGACTGGGCGGAGAGCGGGGGCAGGGGCAGATCTTCGCTGGCCATGGGTCAGAAGGCTCCTGGGCTTGTGGGTTCGGCGAGAGGTCCGATCACGCGCTGAACGGCCGCCTCGATCGCTGCCTCCACCGCGCCGTGGTCGATCACGACGCCGCCATCGGCCCATTCGACGCGCGCGTCGCCGGGCCTTATTTCCGGCTCGCCGAGAACGATCACCCGGCCGGCATAGCCGCTCTCGTGAGCCAGCCTGCCAAACAGCGAGGTGGCCATCTCGACGGCGTCCGGGGCAACGCGGACCGCAAGATGCGGCGCGCTGCGTGCATGGACGAGACATTCGCGCGCGGCTTCCTCGATCAGGGCGGTCGGGCGGGCCGCCAGCGCGGCGCCGCCAATGCGACGCGCCAGCGCAACGGCGAGCCCCGCGGCCGAGGCTTCGATCTCGGCATAGCGACGGTCCTGTGCGGCGAGCAGCTCGGCCGCCTGCGCCGCAATCACGCCGGCCATGTGATTGAGCGCCGCCTGCAACTCCGCGCGGGCCGCCGCCTGGCCCTCCGCGAAGCCTTGGGCGCGGCCCTGCTCGCGCGCCTCCGACACATCGATATCGGTGATACGACGGCCCGGCCGCTCGCTGCGGAAATCGGTCTCGAAGGCGAAGCGCGTGATGCTCATGACGATCGGAGGTCCTGCGCGGCCATCAGTAGATCAGCTCGTCTTCGGCGTTGTTCTTGGCGATGACGAGCTCGCCCTTGTCCGCCAGCTCCTTGGCGAGGTTGACCATCTTGGACTGGGCCTCGTCGACCTCCTTGAGGCGAAGCGGCCCGAGACTCTGCATGTCGTCCTGGAGGTTCTTCGCGGCGCGCGCCGACATGCCCGCGAAGAAGAAGGCGCGCATTGTTTCGCTGGCCCCCTTCAGCGCGCGCGCCAGCGTGTCGCGATCGACCACGCGCAGCAGCGTCTGGACGCCGGCCGGATCGAGCTTCTGCAGATCGTCGAAGGTGAACATCAGCGCCCGGATGCGACGCGCGGACTCCTTGTTGAGCACGTCGAGCGACGACAGGAAGCGCGTCTCGGTCTGCCGGTCGAAGGAGTTGAAGATCACCGCCATCGACTCGTGCGGGTCCCGGCGCGCCGTCTGCGCCAGCGTCGCGACGAACTCGGAGCGGAGCGTCTGCTCGATGTGGTCGAGCGCCTCCTTCTGCACGCTCTCCATGCGCAGCATCCGCTGCACCACGTCGATGGCGAATTCCTCGGGCAGGATCGACAGGACCTGCGCGGCATGGTCCGGCTTGATCTTGGAGAGGACCACCGCAACCGTCTGCGGGTATTCGTTCTTGAGGAAGTTCGCGAGCACCGCCGCTTCGATGTTGGCGAGCTTCTGCCACATGTTGCGACCGGCCGGTCCGCGGATCTCCTCCATGATGGCATTGACCTGGTTCTTGGGCAGGATGCGCGACAGCAGCGCCTCGGTGCGGTCATAGGAGCCGGTGACGGAGCCGGCATTGGAAAGCTTGGCGACGAAATCGACCATCACCCGCTCGACCGTCTCGGCCTCGACGGTGCCGAGCTCGGTCATGGCGCGCGAGATGATCCGGATCTCGTCCTCCTCGAACTCCGACCAGAGGGGGCGGCCGAACTCGTCGCCGAGAATGAGCAGGATCACGGCGGCCTTGTGCGGCCCGCTGAGCTCTCGCGGCTCGCCGGAAGCGGGCGCACTGGAGCCCGAGCTGCGGGTGGCGATGGAGCGCTCGACGGCCATGGCTCAGCTCGGTGCCGCGGCGGATTCGTGGATCCAGCTGCGCAGCACCGCAACCGAATCGCCCGGGTTCTGCTTGACCATGCCGCCGATCTTCTCGACCGACTGCGCCTTGATCTGCCCCTTGATCTGCGCCATCGCAAGCATGCGCTCGGAGGGCGTTTCCGGTTCGCGCGGGGCGGCGATCTGCTGGACCTGGCCGTCCGGCCCGGTGATGGTCTGCATCACGACCGGCTCGGCATCGGCGCCTGCCCCGCTCGCGCGACGCACGTCCGGGGCGATGATCTGCTTCATCAGCGGACGCACGACTGTCAGCAGCACGATCAGCACCAGTAGGCCGATGACGCCGATCTCGACGGCGCGCAGCACATCGTCCTTCGTGAACGAAAACAGCTGCTGCACCAGCGTCTGCTCCTTCAGGTCGATGGGGGTCGGCGCATCGGCAAAGCGAAGGTTCACGACCTCGACCTGGTCGCCGCGATCGCGGTCGAAGCCGATGGCGGTGCGCACGAGCGCACCGATGCGGTCGAGCTCCTCCTGGCTGCGCGGCTGATAGGAGATCTCGCC
Source organism: uncultured Allobosea sp. (assembly GCA_964508635.1). GTDB lineage: Bacteria > Pseudomonadota > Alphaproteobacteria > Rhizobiales > Beijerinckiaceae > Allobosea. Next base: position 7,086 of record CAZDUL010000086.1, read on the forward strand.
GCCCGCGGCAGCACGCGCATAGATGCCGTCCACCAGCACGGCAACCGACAGCCGACGCAGCCGCCCGCCCTCCAGCACCTCGGTGCGGGTGGTGCGCGAAATCTCGAAGTTGGTGATTTCCTCGTTCTTGTTGCTCGCCTCGCGGGTCGTGCCCGGCTGGCCCTGCTGGCCCTGCGCGTTCGGCAACTCGTTTCCGACGGTCACGCCTTGTTCGCGCGGCTCGCTGGCGACGGTGCTCTCGGTGCGCGACTGCGTTGAGCGCGCCACGCGGCTTTCGGGATCGAAGGTCTCCGAGCGGTTCTCGATACGGTTGAGGTCGAGCTGCGCATTGACCTGAACCCGGGCACGGCCGTGGCCGACGACGCTGGCGACGATTTCCTCGACCTGAGCCTTGAGGCGACGCTCGATCGCGATCTGGCGTTCATCGGCGCCGGCCCCGATCAGGCCATCGGACCCTTGCGCGCCGTCAGCGAGCAGACGGCCGCCCTCGTCGACGATGGAGACCCGTTCCGGCTTCAGCCCCTCCACCGCCGATGCGACGAGATGGCGGATCGCGCGCACCTGCTGGCTGTCGAGATCGCCGCGCAGCCTCAGCGCGATCGAGGCGCGCGGCGGCTCGCGGTCGCGCTCGAACAGCCGGCGCTCCGGGATGACGAGGTGGACGCGCGCATTCTGCACGCGGCCGATCGAACGGATGGTGCGGGCGAGCTCGCCCTCCAGCGCGCGCAGGTGGTTGATGTTCTGCACGAAGCTGGTGGAGGAGAAGGCGTCGCCCTTGTCGAAGATCTCGTAGCCGACGCCGCCGCCCGATGGCAGGCCCTTGCCGGCCAGCTCCATGCGCGCACGTGCGATGTCGGCGCGCGGAACCAGGATGGTCTGGCCATCGCCGCGGGTCTCGTAGCGGATGTTGCGGGATTCAAGCTCGCGCACGACCTGCGCGGCGTCCTGCAAGGACAGGTCGGTGTAGAGCAGCCCCATGGTCGGCTGCGCATACCGGAAGATGAGGAAGCCGAAAAAGCCCAGCAGCGCGGCCGTGACCACGAACATCGCGGCCAGGCGCGGCGCCCCGAACTTGCCGATCTGCTCAAAAACGCCGTTCACGCCGGAAGGCCTCATGCCTGAAGAAACGCTGGACCGAAGACGCAGCCGATGGCCACGGGCGCATCGGCCAGCCGGCAATTTTTTCCCGGTGCGTGGTTAGCGACACGTTAACGCGGGAGGCTCCGCGCAAAAGAAAACCGCGCGCGGGGTCAAGAACCCCGCGCGCGGTCAACAGATGGAGACCCGGCGTTTCAGGCCGGGCAAGCTCTTGCGATCACTGGCGGTACTGCTGAATCCGCGTGGTGCGCAGGCCAGCCAGCCCATGCTGATCGATGGAGAACTGCCAGCTGAGGAATTCCTCGGTGGTCAGCGTGTAGCGCTGACAGGCCTCCTCGAGGCTGAGAAGCCCGCCGCGCACAGCCGCAACAACTTCGGCCTTGCGCCGGATCACCCAGCGGCGCGTGCCGGCGGGGGGCAGATCCGCGATGGTCAGCGGGCTGCCATCGGGGCCGATCACATACTTCACGCGCGGTCGCAGACCTTCGGTCATGGCACGCTCACACAACTCTACGGACCAATGTCCCGCAGACGGTAGCGCCAGGCCGCTTAAAAGATCGCTAAGCGCGCGAATCAGTGCGCCGGCTTCGGAAGACGCGCAAGAAGTCGGCGTCTCGACCGCCGGCTTGTCGAGAGCTCGGCAGAGATGCGCCATCAGCGGGTCACCGAGCGCACCTTGTCGAGCGGCACGCGGCGGTCGCCGATCAGCAGCATCGGCTGATCGCCGGCCAGATCGACACCATTGACGAGGCCGGTGACCTCGGTCTTCACGGTCATGCGGTTGCGGGTCGCGTCGCGCGCATCAATGACAATCGAATAATCGCCATCGGGCGCTTTCGCGCCGGTCGAGGTGCGGCCATCCCAGCGGAACGTCTGCTCGCCGGCGGACAATGTCATCTCCGCGGTCTGGACGACGGAGCCGTCCGCCGCCTTGACCGTGACAGTGGCTGTGCCGCCGCGTGGGCTCTCGAGCCGCCACTCGGCGCGGCCGTCGCTCAGCCGGCTGACCGAACCATCCGATGTCACCCGGGCGCCGACGAACCCCATGGCGTTCGCGGTGGTGGTCGACTTGCTCATGGTCAGCAGCGCGGTGAGCGTCTCGTTCTGCTTGAGTTGCTGCTCGACCTGCGCGAACTGGACGAGCTGCTGCGTGAACTGGTTGGTGTCCAGCGGCTCCAGCGGGGACTGGTTCTTGAGCTGCGTGGTGAGCAGCTGCAGGAACTGGTCGAAATTGCCCGCGATCTGGGCGCGGTCGCCGGCCGCGCCGCCGGGTTTTCCGGATCGGGCGGCGTTCGACGTGGCGGCAGCTGCGGCTATCGTGGTCATCGGGGCCAGCCTTTCGGATCAGATGGTCAGATCGAGAGCGCCGCGGTGAAGCACGCGGCGAATGACGGGGTCGATATCGGGTTTTGCGTCCGGGCCGCGCGTGGAGAAGGCCCCTTCGCCGTCCCAGGCCTCGCGGCCGCGATCGCGGTTGTGCTGGCCCGGATCGCGCAGCGTCATGTCGATCCCGCCGTCGGCGGATTTCAGCCCTGCCTGCTCGAAGGCGCGCTCCAGCGTCTTCGCGTCGCGCTGCAGCAGATTGAGCGTTTCGACGCGGTCGACCACGACCCGTGCGGTCACCGTGCCGTCCTCGTCGATGCTGAGCCGGATCTCGACCCGGCCGAGTTCGGCGGGGTCGAGGCGGATCTGGAATTCCTTCAGTCCTTGCAGGGCCCTCAGGCCGATCTCGACGGGCACCGCCGACGGCGGCAGCGGCCTGCCCGCCGGCTCTGGCAGCGCGACGCGCATCGCGTCCGCCGGCGCCCGGTCGGATTCGCGGAGTCCGCCCGCGCTTCCAGGCTGGCGCTCGAGGTCGAGGCGCGGCGCAACGGCATCGGCGGCCGGTTTCAACGCCGCCAGCGGATCCGGCCCCTTGCCGTCGACGGGCCTCGCCTCTCCCGGCTTGGGATCGCCAAGCCTTGCATCGTCAAGCCTTGCATCGCCTTGCGCACCGTCGCGCGCCTCGGGGGCCGGGCCGCGATCGATCGAAGCGTCGGTCCCGCTTTCCGCCGCGCGGGCGGCAGGCCTGACGCCGCCATCTCCCGCCGCGGGGGCCGCCGGCTGCGCGGACATGGTGTCAGGGCTCGACAGTGACGCCATCGCGGGGTGCGGCGGCGGAATTGCGTCCGGTTCGGCCCCTTTTGCCGCGACGGATGCCGGCATCCCATGGGCAGCCTCGTGCTGAACCGGACCGACACGGTCGCCGCCCCCGACCGCGATGCCTTCGGCACTGACAGCGCCGATCGGGGAGTCGGCCGTGGGGCTGGCCTCGCCCGCGGCCGCGTCTTTCCGACCCGTCGCGCCGTTCAGGTCAGCGTCGGCAGCCACGGAGGTCTCGGGTTGCGTCGAAGGGAGCGGCGGCGGCGCGGCGGCGGCAAGTATGGTCGCCGTGTCGGCCGCTTGCTGGTCTTCGCCGTCATGGCCAGCCTCCGTTTCGCAGCCGCCTCGCAACGCAGGCGTATCGGCGGCCTTAGCGGCACGATCCGGAAGACCCGCCGCTCGCGGACCCGCATCGCGCTCCTCGACAGGGCCGGCGCGCTCCGGCGCGGTTTCCGGCCGCGCGTGTTCCGTGGCATGGGCCCGCGGCCTGGCTCCAGCATCCGGCCTGCCAGCAGGCACGCGGTCCGTCAGCGGCCGCTCGTCCGGAGCAGGCAAGGCGAAGCGCTGGGGCTCGGGCCCCATCGGCCCCGGGCGCGCGGGCAAGCCCGGCCTCCTGGCCTGCGCCTGAGCGCGCAGTTCAACCCAACTGCCCGATGACAAACCCACTGACGACACCGCCAACCCCGATATCCAACCACCGACGCAGAGCCCTTGCAGCGCAACGGCTCACCCCACCGCAACACCGCGCAGCAAACGGCGGGCCATGGGCCGGGCAGTGCAAGTCCTTGATTTCCCGAAATCCAGCAGACCTTCAGCGCGCACCGACCGGCAGATCGCGCCGCATGACCGCAACGGAGCGGCAGAATTTGCCGCGCTCCGGGCGCTGGCGCGCAAGCGCTGAGCGGACTATATCCCGCCAGGCCGCCCTTGCCTGTGGCGGGGCGATCACGTCGCCATGTCTCTTGCCACGACGGACGGGACGCCTTGAACTCGCTGGATGTCGACAAGCCGGTCTCCAGAACCCGCGTCGTCGTGGCGATGTCGGGTGGCGTCGATTCGTCCGTGGTTGCAGGGTTGCTGAAGAGCGAAGGCTACGACGTGATCGGCGTCACGCTGCAGCTCTACGATCATGGTGCGGCTGTCCATCGGGCCGGGTCGTGCTGTGCCGGACAGGACATCCACGACGCGCGCCGTGTCGCCGAAACGCTCGGTATTCCCCACTACGTGCTCGACTACGAGAATCGCTTCCGCGAGGAGGTGATCGAGCGTTTCGCCCGGAGCTACCTGTCGGGCGAGACGCCGATCCCCTGTGTCGACTGCAACCGCACCGTGAAGTTCCGCGATCTTCTCGGGCTGGCGCGTGAGCTTGATGCGGATGTGCTCGCCACGGGCCATTACGTTGTTTCGCGCCCGTCGGCGGACGGGGGCCGCGCGTTGCACCGTGCGGCGGACCCGCAGCGCGACCAGAGCTATTTCCTCTACGCGACGACGCGCGAGCAGCTGGCCATGTTGCGATTCCCGCTCGGGCACCTGCCCAAGAGCCGCACCCGCGAAATGGCGGCCGAGCTCGGCCTTGCCATTGCCGAGAAACCGGACAGCCAGGACATCTGCTTCGTGCCGTCGGGGCGCTATGCCGAGGTGATCGAGCGCCTCAAGCCGGGCGCTTCTCGGCCGGGCCCCATCGTTCATCTCGATGGACGCGAACTCGGCCAGCACGAGGGCGTGTTGCGCTACACGGTGGGACAGCGCAAGGGGCTCGGCATCGCCACGGGCGAGGCGCTCTATGTCGTCAAGCTCGATGCCGAGAACGCCCGCGTCATCGTCGGTCCGCGCGAGGCGCTGGCGACGCGCACGATCATGCTGCGCGATGTCAACTGGCTGGGCGAACCAGACCTTGCCGCCTTGCCGGTCAACGGCATCGAGGTTGCGGCCCGCGTTCGCTCGACGCGCCTGCCCAAGCCGGCGATGCTCCGCCTCGATGGGGAGCAGGTGGTCGTCGAACTGCTCGATGCCGAGGAGGGCGTCGCGCCGGGCCAGGCATGCGTTCTGTATGACAGCGACCGCGCCGATGCGCGCGTGCTCGGTGGGGGCGTGATTTCGGCCCAGGCCGAGCCTGTCGCGGTTCATCCGCGTGACGAGCGCGCGTGCGCGACGGCTTGACGGGGTTCACGCCCCTGCCCTACGCCCGCGACCTCCGATCCGCTGGCGAGAAGGCCCGTAACCCATGCCAACACGATATGACCTCGAAGGCCAGAAGCGCGCCTACCGCATCTGGGCCCGGTTCTACGACAGGGTCTATGTCGGGCTGCTCGCACGGGCGCAGCGCGAGGCCGTCGCGGCGGCTGTCGCCTGCGGCCGGCGCATCCTGGAGATCGGCGTCGGGACCGGTCTGACGCTGCCCTATTTCCCGGCCGACCGCGCGGTGGTTGGCGTGGACCTGTCGCAGGACATGCTGAAGGTGGCGCACCGCAAGGTCAGCGAACGGGGCCTCACGGCCGTAACGGGGCTGGCCTGCATGGACGCCTGCCGCCTCGGTTTCCGCGACGAGGCTTTCGATGCGGTCACGGCGCAGTTCGTGATCACGCTGGTGCCGGATCCGGAGAAGGCGCTTGCCGAAATGGACCGCGTTCTGAAGCCCGGCGGCGAGATCGTCGTGGCGAGCCGGCTGGTCGAGTCGGACGGACCAGCTGCAGCCTTCTGGTCTTTGCTCGCCCCGCTCGCCAAGTCGGTGGGCTGGAGCACGGATTTCAAGGTCAGCCGCCTGACGGGCTGGGCCGCCGCGACGGGTCGCTACGAGACGGTCCATGTCGGGCGCGGCTACTTCAAGGTCGTGCGGATGCGCAAGATCCGGTCGGCCGGAGCCGTGGCAGCGTGATCGACCCTTGCGCCTAGGGCAACCCCTGCCATTCGCGGACAGGCTGGGCATCGGTGAGGGCACGCCAATCCGGCGGCCCCTCGTCCGGCGGCAAGGTGAAGGCGGGTTGCGGGCGGGGCGCGCTGGCACGGTTCGAGCCGATGGCCATAAGGTCGCGGACCTGCAGGAGCGGCTCCTCGCCGGAGAGCCCGGCCATCATCATCCGTGCTGCCTCGATCGGATTCTCGGCCACGGTGACAACGCTGCGGGCCAGCGAGACCACGGCGCTCGGCGTGAAGCGGCCCAATACCCGCACCTTTGACGGCACGGCGAAGGGTGCGTCCTGCCCGTCGAGCTCGACGCGCATCAGTTGCTGGCGCTCGACCGACTTGAAGCTGGACTGGAATTCCTGCGGCAACTGATCGGACACGCCCTCGACGCGGCTGATCCGCCCCATCCGGCGACTGACGCCGTCCGTGACAACGACACGGTCGCCGGCCTCGACGCTGTAAAGCCGCCCGTTCGGAATGAAGGCCTTTACGTGGGCCTCGCCATAGAACAGCTCGGCGATCGGCTGGCCGCGCGACACGACCGTGCCGGGCAGCACGACGCGCGCGCCGATCGTGCCCGAAATCGCTGCCACGATGCGGCCTTCGTTGTAGGTTGCGCGCAGCTCCGCCAGCAGGCGCTCCATTTCGCGCCGGCTGCGCTCGACTCCCTGATGCTCTTCGGCCAGCGCGCGCAGTTCGCCGTCGATCTGCGTCTCCTCCTTCTCTGCGTCGAACAGCTCGCGCGTGACTTCCGAGAGCCGGATCGAGGTCGTGAGCTGACGACGGGCGAGATCGTTAACCTTCGACACCGCCGAGCGCGCCCTCTCGGCCCGCTCGCGCGCGATGGGCTTCAGGGACTCAAGCGCACGGATGCGTCCGGCGATCTGCGCCTGCCGGGCCTGGAGCGTGGTGACCTTTCCGGTCAGGTCCGCGATCCGGTCGGCGCTGTCATGCGATTGAACGATGGCGATGACGCTGCCAGCCGTGACGACATCGCCCGGCTTGACGTGCACCTTGTCAACCCGGCCGACAAAATCGGGCGCGACGATCTGCGTCTCGCGCAACGCCATGCCATCCGCGTCCAGGAACAGCATCGGCCCGAAGAACTGGAGCAGGATGAACCCGGCCGCCCCGGAGACGCTGAGCAGGTAGACGCGCCGCGCCGTGCTCTTGCCGCCCGCGCGAACCTGGTTCACGAGGTTGTCGGGCCGGGTGCGTTTCCGCAGCGCCTTGATCATCCGGACTTCTTCCGCATGGTGAACGGACCGTTACTTCGGACCGCTGCAATGGATCGTATTATGACGAGATTTAGGAAGTCCTACTTCCAACGGATCCATTCATTCACCTTTGGAGGGGCAAAGGTGTCTGTGCGCGAGGTGGAGAAGATCCATTCGTCGATGAAGGAATACAGTCGCGCCAGACGCATCAGATAGGACTGGAAGGCGCCGTAGCAGAGCACGTAGGGCCAGTAGCGCCAATGATCCCTGTTGCCGGTGGCGACCACTGCGCAGGCGAACACGAAATAATCCAGAACAAGCAGACCAATCGATGAGGCCAGAATAATCGGTATCGCTGTCAACCCGAAATGTACGAACAGATAGGTCAGGTAGAACGGGAATATCGCCGACGCGATCACGGTGAAGAACAGAAAATCGAAGTTGTGGATGGTCTCCCGCCAGCGGAAGTCGGCGCGGAACGGGTTGAGCACCCACGGATACTTGCGGAATCGCAGCCAGACCGAGTCCCGCTCCCAGCGGTTGCGCTGGCGAAGCAGGTTGAACAGTGCAACCGGCACATCGGTGTAGGCGACGGCGCGATGCGCGAAGGCGAGCTTGTAGCCGGCGTTGCGCAGCCGCAGGCTGATGTCGAGATCCTCGCCGGGGCCAGGGTCCATGCCGTTGACCCGGTTCCACGCCTCGCGACGAAACGCGCCGAAAGCACCGGAGATCATGGTCAGTTGCCCGAACATGTCCAGTTGCGCCTTGCCCAGCGTCATGCCCGACAGATACTCGATGGCCTGCATCGAGGCGACGAAGGAGGCATCGCCGTTCTTGACCAGCACCGATGCGGAAACGCCGGCCACGTCCGGGTCCCAGAACGGCATCAGCAATTCCTCGATGGCCCGCGGCTCGAAGGTGCAGTCGCAGTCGATGACGATCATGATGTCGCCAGATGACAGCCGCGCCGCCAGATTGATGGCAGACGCCTTGCCGCCGCGGATCTGGCAGCCGGCGACCTTGTGGACGAGACCTTCGCGCTGCAGGCGCTTCATGATCTCGAAGGTCTTGTCGGTGGAGCCGTCGGAGACGCAGACGATCTCGAAGTCGTTGAAGCTTTGCGCCTTCAGCGACCGGATGCCGTGCTCGAGGCCCTCGGCCTCGTTGTGGCCCGCCACAAGGATGGAGACCTTGCCAAGATCGGGCGGGAGGCCTCGGCGATCGGGCTCGGCGCGATCCTTCAGATACATGTGGACGATGGCCGGGAAACCGAGCGCGTAGCGCGGAATCTCGAAGGCGAGCGTGAACCAGTAGAGGCTGAACACGCCGGCCCACGAAAGGTTGGAGATCAGCGCCCAGGCGGCTTCGACGGTCTGGAAGTCGAACATCCCGCCCCTCAGAGGAAGGCCTGGAGCTGGTCGGCACCCAGCACGTCGTAGCGAGCGGCCAGCGGCACGGCGATTGTCTTCTCCAGCTCCGCGCGGATGTCTGGCAGTGCCGTCTCGACCTTCTCGCGCGTCTCATCGCCGACCAGCACGAGCCAGGTCTGGCCGAGCTCAATGATCTCGGTCGAGGGGTTGAACAGTTCGCGCAGGATCGAGGCGTAGAGCGCGACGCTCTCGCGCCAGAGCCGCTCGCCGGCGGCCTTGCGCGCCTCCCCGCTGGCGTCGAGACGGATCATCAGCACGCAGTAAGGCTTGCCGGCATTCTGGTTGCGGCTTGCGAAGGCGCGCAACCGCTCGCGCACGCTCATGCCTTGAGCGGCCTCCCCACCTCCCCGCTCGTCGAGCGGCGGCTGGAAAGCCGCTTCGCGGCCGGTATCGGTCAGCTCATAGCTGTAGAAGGCGCGAGTCTTCACCTTCTCGGCGTCATGGTGGCTCTCGCAATCGAGGCAGACGAAGCCGATGGCGGTGTCGCCGGTGGTGTTGCCGCAGTCGTTGCAGATGAACAGCGAGCCGGGCTTGTCGTAATCCACCGAGAAATGCTCCAGCACAAGGGTGCATTTGGGGCATTTCATCGAACCGTCGGGCTGCTTGTAGTCCCGCTCCGGGCCCTGATAGCCGCAGCGCAGGTGATGGACGATCGGCTCCTCGACGATGTCGGCAGAACGGCACGACGCGCACTCCTCGCGCACGTTCAGCCGCGACGACTGGCAGCTCGGGCAGACATGCACGCGGTCGAAGAACCTGCGCGTCATATGCCCGGTGCGAACAAGGCTCTCGGCCACGGGCGCGACGCCGGCGATGGCGCTTTCGTCGAAGAAGCGCATCGTGCTCTTCAGGGCCGCATCGCGCACGGGGGTCATGGCGCGCTCGCGCACGGCGAGGCGCGCCGTCAGCATGGCGCGAGCGTCGCGGGTGCGGAAGTAGGCGTCCGGCAGCTGCCTCACCCGATCGATCAGCGGCTCGACCGCCTTCAGCGTCTCGGCGAGCCCCCGACCGGTGATGACGGACAGGATTGCGTCCGCCCGGTGTTGCGCCCGACCGGAGGCATCGATGACGGGCACGACCGCTGCGGCGGCCGCCGACATCCAGCTCGTCATCAGGTTGGCGCCGGACGGATCGGTCAGCACCACCGCATCGGGCGTCTGGCCGCGCTCGCGCTGCTGGCGGATGCCCTCGGGGAGCAGATCTTCCGACAGAGGCGCGGGCAGGCACAGGATGGTCTGGCGCTGCCCGGCAAGCACCGCTGGCAGGCTCGGCTGCGCATCCGGCCTGTCGACAACGCCGGCGACATCGGCAATGCGCTCCGGCTGCAGCGTCGCGGCCAGCATCGCATCGGCGAGTTGCGCGCCTTGCGTATAGGCGCTCGCCTGGTCGGGATCGACCAGCAGCAGGATGCGTGGCCGGCCCAGGGCTTGCGCCTTCAACAGCTGCAGCAGGAGCAGGGTCTCTGGCGCGCCCTCGCGGGCATGGACGACAATGGTGTCGAAGGCGTCGGCCTGAATGGCCTGCGTTGTGGCGCGCATGTCGTTGACGACGCCGACCGCCGCACCGCGCCGCATGAATTCGGCGCAGACGGGCGCAATCGCCGTTGCGTCCTGCGCAACGACGAGCACGCGGGCCATGCCCGCCTGCACGTTCGCCCCTGGCCTCAACATGTGAGCCCAGCCCTCGCCATATCCACCAAGGCGGCCACCAACCGCCCACCACGCCACAAATCCCGGGCTGACTCTTAAGGGTCGCTTAACCCATGCCTCGGTTTCAGCCCACCGCGCGATCTGGGCGGGCTTCGCGGCTCATTTCGCGTGGCATGGTTACCGCTGATTGAAGCGACATGGTTACCGGCAATAGCCCAGCGGCAGGACGTGGGTATCCTTCAGCTCCTCCATGACGAAGCTGGCCGAGACATCGACCATGTCGACCGCGCCGATCAGACGCTGATAGAGCCGGTCATAGGCCGCGACGTCCGGCACGCGGGCGCGCAGGATGTAGTCGATATCGCCTGCGGTGCGGTAAGCGCCGACGATCTCGGGCATGGACGAAACGGCGCGGCGGAAACTCGCGGCCCAGTCCGAGTTGTGGCGGCCGGCGCGCACGACGATGAAGACGCTCAGGCCGACGTTCAGCGCCGTGGGATCGAGCAGGGCCACGCGGCCACGGATGACCCCCTCCTGCTCGAGGCGCTGCACGCGCCGCCAGCAGGCATTGCGCGAAAGGTTCACCCGCTCGCTCAGGGCATCCAGCGACAGCGATGCATCCTGCTGCAACACCTCGAGGATTCGACTGTCGATGGCGTCAATCATGGGATGTTATCCCATAGAATTATCTCAAACTTGTCAATTTATCCCGCCACGATGCGATCACCTTCATCATTTGGGATATCGAACCAGCCGGCTTGGGGGCACGATACCAAGGTGTCTGTTGCAACCGAGCCGGAGTTCCCCATGCCCAACCCGTTCACCCGTCATCCCCATGACGTCGGCGAGACCTACGCGGCGCATTTCGCCGTGGCAGCCGGCTATTCGGTGCGCCTGTTCGCCGCTGCCTTCGCGGCGCTTGTGCATGCCGTGCTGCCCTTCCTGTTCGAGAAAACGGCCAGCAATGCGATCAAGGGGATGTATGCCGACATGATACGCCGCGGCGCGAACACGCCGGTCAGTGCCGATACCGCGCAGCGAGGCGTTGCGGCGGAGTGAGGACGCCAGCCTGTCGGCACGTCACGGACCGGCGGGCGGTTTCGCGCTCTCGCGGCGCAACAGCTCCCCGACAATGAGCGGCAACACAAGCCCCACCGCCATGAAGCGCAGGAGATGGTGCGCTCCGACATAGAGCGGGTCGAGGCCGAGCGCGACCGCCAGGAGCGCCATCGCTTCCAGCCCGCCGGGCGCAAAGGCTACGAAGGCGGTTCCGAATTCGACGCCCGCCACGCGGGAAGCTGGCCAAGCGAACACCATCGCGACAGCAACGGACATGACAAATGCAAGCAGTGCGAGCGGCAGGAGCCTCAGCACAGTCTTGCCGTTGAGTCCGCCGAGCCTGGCGCCGATCATTCCACCGAGGATCACGAAGGCCGGAAGGGCCAGCCAGGGCGGCAGGGAGCCCGTCACCACACCCGTCGCGTGCAGAGCCATGCTGGCCATCGTCGAGCCGAGAATGATGGGCGCGACCACGCCGAAGCGGCGCAGCAGCAGACCAACAGCCATCCCCGCCCCCAGCATCAGGCCGATGCACCGCA
>CAZDUL010000087.1:0-5011 GCA_964508635.1 uncultured Allobosea sp.
AAGGAGATCCTTCACGAAGTCGGCTTCCAGCACCCGCCCCCGCATCGTCGGGTAATGAGGGTGGTTGCTCAGCAGCGTCGTCGGGACCGCCGCGACCGGGATGCCGAGGTGCTGCATGGGGAACACCGCCGCGCTGTTGCCGACGTGGCCGTGGATCACCTGACTCTGTATCGAGATGATCATCGCATGCAGCTGGCGACGAACGCGATTAGGGTAATCGCAAGTGCCAGCGCCGCCGGCGCAATGACGATCTGCAAAGTAGCGTGGTGACTCGGAAGGTGCCCGGAGCCGGTGTGAACACCGCGGCGGCGCCGCTGATCCGGGTTGATAGGCTGGTCGGGCTTCGGCGACAGCCCGATGCAGATGCGGATGAGCCCGAGCATCACCCCGAAGGTGACAAAAACCATCGCGCCCAAGAGTGCGCCTTCGCCGTGGGTCGCGAAGGCAAAGAAGAGCACCACGGCCACGCACAGATAGCCAAGCGCGCTCAGCACGCCCGCTGCGGGCGAGATGTCGTGCGCAATGGGCGTCGGTAGCCATGAGTAGTTGTCGTTTGCCGAACGCTGCGAGCGGCCACACGCGTCATCTCGCGTATCCGGCGTCTGGGAGGTTGGGGGAAGCTTGTGGGCGCGTTCGGTCATGAGCCTCGCACCCGTTACGCCCGCGTCCCGGCAGCGCCGGGCCAGTAGTGGCTGTCGGGGAGCGGCCGCGGACCGAAGATCGCTTGGCCCACCCGCACCACGGTCGCGCCTTCCTCGATGGCGATCTCGAAGTCCCCGGACATCCCCATCGACAGCTCGTCGAACGACAGGTTGGCGGGCGCGATCTGCCGGAGCCGATCCCGGAGCTCGCGCAGCCGGACGAAGCAGCGCCGCACGCGGACCTCGTCCGCCGAGAACACGGCCAGCGTCATCAGCCCGCGAACGCGGAGGTGCGCAAACGCCGGCAGATGTCGGACGAATGGCTCGACCTCGTCAGGCGGCAGGCCGAACTTGCTCGCCTCCTCGGACGTGTTCACTTGGACCAACGTGTCGATCCGCCGACCTTCGATCGCGAGCCGGCGATCGAGCGCCTCGGCGACGTGCAGGCTGTCGAGCGCCTGGAACTCGCTTGCGAAGCGGGCGACGTACTTGGCCTTGTTGGTCTGGAGGTGCCCGATCACGGACCAGGTTATGGGCAGGTCAGCCAGCTTCTCGGCTTTCGCCTTGGCTTCCTGCACCTTGTTCTCTCCGAAGCAGGTCAGGCCAGCGGCGACGGCCGCGCGCACCCGTTCGGTAGGAACCGTTTTGCTCACTGGCAGCAGGCGAACCGAGGCAGGTGGCCGGCCAGCTCGCTCGCACGCCGCCGCGATTCGGCGGTGCACGCGGGCCAGCCCGGCCTGGATGCTTTTGGCATGATCCGATGCCTCTGCGGGGGCACCGTTCACGAATACGCTGGCGGGGGCCGAGTCCGAAATCATGAGCGACCCGCCACAATCGCGATTAGCGCGATAAGGATGCCGGCTGTGCCGATGGCGCCGGGAAGCACAAGGATCTGAAGCAAAGCTTCGCGGCGCGGCAGGTAACCGCCCGGCACGTCGAAGTGGTTCTCCTGCTCCGAGGCAGGTTCGGCACTCCGTTCCCGGGTGCCGCGCTCTGCCTCGTCCAAATCCGCGCAGTTGGGGTGCTGCATGTTCAGCATGGGAGAGGTGCCTCCCCGACGATCGGGAACCGCCGTGCAAGTGCCCGTACCTCTTCTGAGGCTTGTCGCTTCGTCGCCGGATTGAGCTCTCCGTGGTCACGAACCGATCGCAGCACCTCCGCGATCAGATGACCGACTTTGGCGAACTCCGCCTCGCCGAAGCCGCGCGACGTCGCTGCTGGTGTTCCGAGCCGCACCCCCGAGGTCACCGTCGGCTTTTCCGGATCGAACGGCACGGCGTTCTTGTTGGCGGTGAGGCCGACTTCCTCAAGCGCCAGCGCCGCCGCGCGTCCCGTGATCCCGAAGGGGCGCACGTCGACAAGCACGAGGTGGCAGTCCGTGCCGCCCGTCACCAGCCGCAACCCGGCATCGGCGAGCGTCGCGCCGAGGCGGCGGGCGTTGGCGACGACGCGGTCGGCGTAGTCGGCGAACTCAGGCTGCAAAGCTTCCAAGAAGGCGACAGCCTTCGCCGCGATCACATGCATCAGCGGGCCGCCCTGGACGCCCGGGAACACCGCCTTGTCGATCCTGGCCGCCAGATCGGCGTCGTCGGTCAGGATCACGCCGCCGCGCGGGCCGCGGAGCGTCTTGTGCGTCGTCGAGGTGACCACATGCGCGTGCGGGAAGGGATTGGGGTAGCGGTTGGCGGCGATCAGGCCAGCGTAGTGAGCGACGTCGGCGACCAAGAACGCTCCCACCCGATCCGCGATCGCCCGTGCGCGCCCGAAGTCGATCTCGCGGGGATAGGCCGAACCGCCGACGAAGATCAGCTTCGGGCGCTCGCGCAGCGCCACCGCTTCCATCTCCTCGTAGTCGAGGAGTTCATCGTCGGCGCGCACCTTGTACGTCGCCGCCTTGAACCAGCGGCCCGACAAAGAGACGGGCGAACCGTGGGTCAGGTGGCCGCCGCACGCGAGGTCGAGGCCAAGCACCGTGTCGCCGGGGCTGAGCAGCGCGAAGAGCACGGCGAGGTTCGCGTTCGCCCCCGAGTGCGGCTGCACGTTCGCGTGCGCGGCGCCGAGCAGACGGCAGATGCGCTCGATCGCGAGGCGCTCCACCGTGTCCACATACTTGCAGCCGCCGTAGTAGCGGCGGCCTGGGTAGCCTTCGGCGTACTTGTTGGTGAGCACCGATCCCTGGGCCTCCCGCACCGCCCGGCTCACGATGTTCTCGGACGCGATCAGCTCGATCTGCGCGCTCTGGCGGCACGCTTCTCCAGCGATCGCCTGCCACAGGTAGGGGTCGAGCGCCGACAACGACCGTCCCATCGGCGAGGTTGGCTGTTCGGTCGAGGCGAGCATCCTGGTCATCGGGTCTCCGCGATCATCAGCGGGTGAGCTGGCCAAGCCAGTTTTCGAGACAGGCGACAGCGCGACGCTGCAGGTCGGGCGCGAGGGCTTGGTGGTCGGCGCGGAGTTGCTCGATGCTCTTGCCGGCGTGGCCGAGCTCGAC
The DNA here is from genome assembly GCA_964508635.1 of uncultured Allobosea sp. Lineage (GTDB taxonomy): Bacteria > Pseudomonadota > Alphaproteobacteria > Rhizobiales > Beijerinckiaceae > Allobosea. Next base: position 3,133 of record CAZDUL010000087.1, read on the forward strand.
CGTGTGACCGATGAGCCAGCGCTCGAAGCCGTCGCCGCCGGCCTCCGGGTGGAACTGGACGGCGAGCGCATTGCGCCCGTAAGCGAACGCCTGATTTTCGCACACCGCCGTGGAAGCCAGCCGCGTTGCGCCCTCGGGCAGGTCGAAGGTGTCCCCGTGCCAGTGGAGCACGGGCGCGCCATCGAAGCTCGCCAGGCAGGACGTGCGGCCCTCATCCGTCAGCGTGATCGGCGCAAAGCCGATCTCCTTCTCGGGACCAGGATAAACACGGGCACCGAGCGCTCGGGCCATGAGCTGCGCGCCCAAGCAGATGCCGAGCGTCGGACGATCAGCGGCCAGCCGCTCCTCTAGGAGGCCGAGTTCCTCACGCAGGAAGGGGTACTTGTCGTCCTCGTAGGCTCCGATCGGGCCGCCGAGCACGATGACGAGCTCGGTCTTGACGGGCTCCAACGTCCAGAGCGGATCGAGCCCGATGTCGTAGTAGTGGACGCGGTAACCCGCGCGCTCGATCGGCGCGTGAAACGCGCCGAGATCCTCGAACGCCACGTGTCGGATTGCAACGGCGGTCGGCAGCGACATTGGCCCCTCGGTCAAGCATCGACGGTGACATAGCGAGTGATCCGGACTATCTGGAAGGTCCAGTTTTTACATTTTAGATGGTCCGGTTATGTCGCTTTCGTTCGCCATCCAACTCGAGGACGACGCGGGCACGCCGCTCTTCCTGCGGATCGCCCGCGCCATCACCCGCGACATCGAGCGCGGACGCTTGCGGCCCGGCGCCAAGCTGCCTGGCACGCGCACCCTCGCGGCCGACCTCCGGGTTCATCGCCAGACGGTCGTCGCGGCCTATGAGGAGCTGGCGCTCCAGGGCTGGATCACATCACGACCCTCCCGCGGCGCGGTCGTCTCCCATGACCTGCCGGACCCGGACTTCGGTCCTCGGCCATCGCGAGGAGGCCAGGGCGACGCGGCGCAGGTCGACGGTGGCAGGGTGGCGTTCGCCGAAGCCCCGGCGCGCGTCGTCTTCTCCGACGGGACGCCCGACCCGCGGCTGCTGCCCCGCGCCGAACTGGCCCGCGCCTTCCGGCGGGCGCTCGGGTCGAGCGCGTTTTTAGCGCCCGGCGGCTATGGCGACCCGCGAGGCAGCCTGCGCCTGCGCGTGGCGCTCGCCGAGTGGCTGACGAGCACCCGCGCGCTCGCCGCAGGCCCCGACGACATCCTTCTCACCCGCGGCAGCCAGATGGCGCTGTTCTTGGCGGCCCGCGCGGTCGCAGCGCCAGGTGAGACCATCGTTGTGGAGAGTCCCGGCTATCCGCTCGCCTGGGCCGCATTCCGCGCGGCCGGCGCTCGGGTCCTCGGCGCGCCGGTGGACCGGGACGGGATCATCATTGCGGCCATCGAGGAGCTTGCGCGCCGGGACCGGAGCATCCGCGCCGTCTTGGTGACGCCGCATCACCAGTATCCAACCACGACCACGCTCGGCGCCGGCAGGCGGCTCGCGCTTCTCCGGCTCGCGGCCGAGCGCGGCTGGACGGTGATCGAGGACGATTACGACCACGAGTATCGCTACGAGGGCCGGCCGGTGCTGCCGCTGGCCGCCTCCGCGCCCGGCGGCGTCGCCGCGCCGGTGATCTACCTCGGATCGCTGTCGAAGCTGCTCGCGCCGGGCTTGCGGCCCGGCTACGCTGTCGCCGCCCCCCACATCCGCCAGCGCATGGCGGTCGAGCGCCAGGCGGTCGACCGGCAGGGCGACGCGCCGCCCGAGGCGGCCGCTGTCTCTTTTACCCATCGTACGCTGCCGACGATCTACGCCGTGTTGGTCTCGTCGGTAGGCGTGGCGTGACAACGAAAAATTTACAGCCGTGCGTAGGGACACACA
>CAZDUL010000088.1:0-7195 GCA_964508635.1 uncultured Allobosea sp.
GCGGCTCGACATCGTGACGCGGCGCGCGGACGCCCGCGAGGGCTGCGCGATCAGCGTCGACGGCGGGCGCAAAGGTCCGGTGCGGCCGGCTTCGGCGCAGATCGGCACGCGCGTCGAGGTCAGCGAGCTGTTCTCGGCCACGCCGGCGCGGCTGAAATTCCTGAAAAGCGACCGGGCCGAGGCGCTTGCGGTGGCCGAGACCGTGCGCCGCATCGCGCTATGCCACCCTCAGGTTCGCTTCACTGTCGAGGGCGAGGGCTTGAGCCCGATCAGTCTGCCGGTCGAGCGGGCGGGCGAGGCCGGCCAGCTCGATCGGCTGCAGAGGCTGCTCGGGCGCGACTTCGCCGCCAACGCTGTCCCGATCGGGGCGGCGCGCGACGGCTTTGCGCTGTCGGGCCATGCCGGCCTGCCGACCTTCCATCGCGGCAACGGACTGGGTGTGCATCTGGCCGTCAATGGCCGGCCGGTGCGCGACAGGCTGCTCACCGGCGCGGTGCGCGCGGCCTATGCCGACCTGATGCCGGGCGATCGCCACCCGGTGCTGTTCCTGCATGTGGCTTGCGACCCTGCGCTGGTGGATGTCAATGTGCATCCCGCCAAGATCGAGGTGCGCTTCCGCGATCCCGCGCTGGTGCGCGGGCTGGTGGTGAGTGCGCTGAAGGAGGCGCTGGCGCGCGCCGGTCATCGCGCCGCGACGACGGGGGGAGAGCGCACGCTGGCTGCGCTCGCTGGCGTGCTCAGGCCAGAAGGCGCTGCAGGCGGGTTTGCGTCCAGCGCGCCCGGTCCGTCCGCCTTCCAGTCCGCTGGCTCCGGTCAGTCCGGGCAGGGTTGGAACGGCGTCGCCTCGCCGCGGCCCGGCGCTCCTGCGAGCGAGACGGCCAGGCTCTCGGGTTTCGGCGAGCGGGCCTTCGCGCCAGCGCCGGCACCCGCCGCCACAACGGAACCGGTCCCGCCGCTGGGGTTCGCGCGAGCGCAGGTGCACGACACCTACATCGTGGCGCAGACCGCCGACGGACTGGTGATCGTCGATCAGCACGCGGCCCATGAGCGGCTGGTCTACGAGCGCATGAAGGCCGCGCGTTCCGGGCGGGGCGTGCCCCGGCAGATGCTGCTCGTGCCCGAGGTGGTCGAGATCGACCCGGCGGCTGCGGACAGGCTTCTGTCCGCGGCTGCGGCGCTCGCGACGCTGGGGCTCGTCATCGAGGGCTTCGGGCCAGGCGCAGTTCTCGTGCGCGAGGCGCCCGCCGCGCTGGCCGGCGGGGACCTGCAGGCGCTGGTGCGCGATGTCGCCGATGCGCTGGCCGACGGCCCGCTGGACGAGGCGAGCCCGGACCATGGCAGCGAGGGGCTTCAGGTCCGGCTCGACCATGTGCTCGCCACCATGGCCTGCCACCAATCGGTGCGGGCCGGCCGCAGGCTGAAGCCCGAGGAAATGGATGCGCTGCTGCGCGAGATGGAGCGCACGCCCTTCGCCGGGCAGTGCAACCACGGCCGTCCAACCTATGTCGAGCTGAAGCTTGCCGACATCGAAAGGCTGTTCGGGCGACGGTGAGACGTCTGGAGGCGACGACCCCGGCGTCGCTCATCCGTGCGGTGGACGACCGGCGGGCAGATTGCGTCATGCGCATGGCGACGTCACGCCGCAGTGCGGCATGCGCATAAACAGCCTATCTGGTTTTCAGAAATTTCTGAAATCCGGAGCGTGCGACCGTGAACCTTCCGCCCCTCTGTCAGGCCTTCGTGCTGCACTTCGGCGAGATGGGCAGCCGCTGGGGCATCAATCGCACCGTCGGGCAGATCTATGCCGCGCTGTTCGTGGCCGAGCGCCCGCTGTGCGCCGATGACCTTGTCGAGCGGCTCGGCCTGTCGCGCTCGAACGTCTCGATGGGCCTGAAGGAGCTGCAGAGCTGGAATCTGGTCAGGCTGAAGCCGTCGCCGCCGGGGGACCGGCGCGACTTCTTCGCCACGCCGGACGATATCTGGCTGATCGTGCGCACGCTCGTCGAGGAGCGCAAGAAACGCGAGATCGACCCGACGCTGTCGATGCTGCGCGAGCTGCTGATGCAGACGCCGGGCTCCGAGGAGGAGCGCCACGCGCAGGCGCGGCTGAAGGACATGCATGAGCTGATCGAGCTTCTCACCGTCTGGTACGCCGACATGCAGCGGCTCGAGACCGAGCGTCTCGTTCAGCTGCTTACCCTCGGCTCGAAGGTGGTGAAGGCGCTCGACATGAAGGACCGGCTGCTGGCGATCCCCGGCGGCCTCGCAGGCCGGATGTCCGGCGCTGTTGCAAAGGAGTGACGAACCATGGACGCAATCCTGCTGGCCCGAATCCAGTTCGGAGCCAACATTTCGTTCCACATCCTGTTCCCGACGATCACGATCGCGCTGGGCTGGGTGCTGCTGTTCTTCAAGCTGCGCTTCAACGCCACAGGCGAGCAGAAGTGGATGGACGCCTACTTCTTCTTCGTGAAGGTGTTCGCCCTGTCGTTCGCGCTCGGCGTGGTCTCCGGCATCACCATGAGCTTCCAGTTCGGCACGAACTGGCCGGGCTTCATGGAGCGCGTGGGCAACATTGCCGGCCCGCTGCTGGCCTATGAGGTGCTCACCGCCTTCTTCCTGGAGGCGACCTTCCTCGGCGTCATGCTGTTCGGCTTCAGGCGCGTGCCCAACTGGGTTCACACCGGCGCGACCGTGCTCGTCGCCTTCGGCACCACGATGTCGGCCTTCTGGATCCTGGTGCTGAACTCGTGGATGCACACGCCCGCCGGCTTCGAACTGCGCGATGGCGTCGCGCATGCCACCGACTGGTGGGCGATCATCTTCAACCCGTCGATGCCCTACCGGCTTGTCCACATGCTGCTGGCCTCGGGTCTGACCGCTGCCTTCCTGATCGCCGGTCTGTCGGCCTGGCGCTGGCTGCGCCATGACCGCGGACCGGACGTGATGGCGGCGCTGCGCACCGGCGTGGTGCTGGCCGCCGCGCTCATCCCGGCGCAGATCCTGGCGGGCGACATGCACGGCCTCAACACGCTGGAGCATCAGCCGGCCAAGGTCGCGGCCATGGAGGGCAACTGGGAGACGCGCGGCAACGTGCCGGTGATCCTGTTCGCCGTGCCGAACCAGGCCGAGCGCCGCAACGACTTCGTGATCGGTCAGATTCCCAACCTCGCCAGCATCATCCTCAGGCATGATCCCGCCGGCGTGGTGCCGGGGCTGAACGACTTCGTGCAGCCGGACGGCACGGTGAAGCACCCGCCCGTGGCGCCCGTGTTCTACGCCTTCCGCGTCATGGTCGGCGTCGGTTTCCTGATGCTGGCGGTGTCGTGGTTTGCGGGCTGGCGCATCTGGCGGCGCGGTGACATCACAACGCCGATCGCGGTCGTGCTGGTCGCCATGACGTTCTCGGGCTGGGTTGCGACTCTCGCCGGCTGGTATGTCACCGAGATCGGCCGCCAGCCCTGGCTGGTGACGGGCGTGCTGACCACCGCGCAGGCCGCATCGAGCGTGCCGGCAGGCATGATCGGCTCGACGCTCGCCATGTATCTGGCGATCTACGTGGTGCTGCTGGCGGCCTACATCACGGTGCTGTTCCACCTCGCCAACAAGGCGGGGCAGCGCGCGGCGGCCTATCCGGCCACTTCCATGGCTGGGGGCCCCGTGATGCCCGCACCTGCGACCGCGAAGGAGGTCTGAGCCATGCCCGCCCTGTTCGACGGGACGACGCTGCCGCTCATCTTCGCGGCGCTGATGGGCTTCTCCATCCTGGCCTATGTGATCCTGGATGGCTACGATCTGGGGGTCGGCATGCTGATGGCGCGTGTCGACCGGCCCGACAAGGACCGGATGATCGCCACCATCGGCCCGTTCTGGGACGCGAACGAGACCTGGCTCGTGCTCGGCATCGGGCTGCTGCTCGTCGCGTTCCCGAAGGCGCACGGCATGGTGCTGACCGCGCTCTACCTGCCGGTGGCGCTGATGCTGCTCGGGCTGACACTGCGCGGGGTCGCCTTCGAGTTCCGCGTCAAGGCGCAGAAACACCATCAGGGGCTGTGGGACTCCGCCTTCATCGGCGGCTCCGCGCTGGCCTCGGTCACGCAGGGCTACATGCTCGGCCACTACATCATGGGCTTCGATGGCTCGCTCGCCTCGCACCTGTTCGCGCTGGCGGCCGGCCTCGGGCTGGCCATGGCCTATATCTTCGTCGGGGCCACCTGGCTGATCGCCAAGACCGACGGCGCCTTGCAGGCGCGCGCGGTCATGTGGGCGCGCTGGGGGCTCGTCGCCACGGCCGCCAGCATCCTGATCGTTTCGATCGCCACGCCGCTGGTGTCGGAGCGCATCGTCGAGCGCTGGTTCGCCTTCCCCAACATCATCGGGCTCGCCCCGATCCCGCTGATGACGGGGGCGCTGATCCTGGCGCTATGGGTGTTTCTCAAGCGCATGCCGCGCGCGGACCATTCGCTCGATCTGGTGCCGTTCATGGGTGCGGTCAGCCTGTTCGCGCTCGGATTCCTCGGGCTCGCCTACTCGTTCTATCCTTATGTGGTGCCGGAGCGGTTGACGATCTGGGAGGCGGCGAGCGCGCCCGAGAGCCTGCTCATCATCCTTGTCGGCGCCGTCTTCGTCCTGCCCTTCATCGCGGGCTATACCGCGTTCAGCTACTATGTCTTCCGCGGCAAGGCCACGGAGCTGCGCTACGATTGAGGCCGGCATCGGCCTCTTTAGCAGCCGAAACCTGCGGTGACCCGGCCCACACCATGCGGCCGGGTTGTCGTTGTCTCGCCACACAGTTGCGGATATAGGGCCCCCACACAGGCCGAGGGCGCGGCGAGTCGGGAGCAAGGACCCTGCGCTCCGGTCGCAAACCGCTCCGGCTGCCAGCAATACGGCACTGGCAGCCGGACCGCAGCAGGGGGCTCACATGACGAACGACATTCTCATCGGCGCAGAATACCGCCCGACGGAAGACGAGCCGTTCATGAACGAGCGGCAAAAGCAGTATTTCCGGCAGAAGCTGCTGCGCTGGAAAGAAGACATCCTAAGGGAAGCGCGCGAGACCATCGCGGCCCTGCAGGCCGAGAACGAGAACCACCCCGACATCGCCGACCGCGCCTCGTCCGAAACGGATCGCGCCATCGAGCTCAGGGCCCGCGACCGGCAGCGCAAGCTGATCGCCAAGATCGACGCCGCCATCGCCCGCATCGACGACGGCTCCTACGGCTATTGCGAGGAGACCGGCGAGCCGATCTCGCTGAAGCGGCTCGAGGCGCGGCCCATCGCCACGCTCTCGCTGGAGGCGCAGGAGCGCCACGAGCGCAACGAGCGTGTCTTCCGCGACGATTGACCGGGGACAGGTTCGGCCGGCGCGCCGCGAGGCCTGCGTGCTGCGCCCTGTCAGGCCCGATCGAGGACGTCCTTCAGTCCCGCCCGTGCGAGCGCGTCGGCACGTTCGTTCATGACGTCGCCGGCATGGCCCTTGACCCAGTGCCACGTCACCTGGTGGCGGGCCAGGGCTTCGTCGAGGCGACGCCAGAGATCCTCGTTCTTCACCGGCTTCTTGTCGGCGGTGCGCCATCCATTGCGCTTCCAGCCATGGATCCAGCCCGTGATGCCCTGGCGCACATACTGGCTGTCGGTGTGCAGCTCGACGGTGCACGGCCGCTTCAGTGCCTCCAGCGCGCTGATCGCCGCCATCAGCTCCATGCGGTTGTTCGTGGTCGGGTTCTCGCCGCCCTTCAGCTCCTTCTCGACGCCGTTGTAGCGCAGGATCGCGCCCCAGCCGCCGGGCCCCGGATTTCCAGAACAGGCCCCATCCGTGTAGATCACCACCACGTCTGTGCTCATGGCCGTCCGCTCACGCGATCAGCCCGTAGTCGGAGGCGGACGTCACCTTGCGGTGGAAGCTCAGCCGACGGTCGTAGGGGATCGGATCGTGCGGCTTCACGAGCGCGCCGGCCGGCACGTCGAGCCAGTCCACCGTGCGCGTCAGCAGGAAGCGCAGCGCCGCCCCGCGCGCCAGCACCGGCAAGGCCTTCACCTCCGCCGGTTCGAGCCGCCTGACCTCCTGATAGCCCGCGATCAGCGCCTGGCCCTTCGTGAGGTTGAAGGAGGTGTCCGGCTCGAAGCACCAGGCGTTGAGCCCGATGGCGAGATCGAAGGCCAGCGCATCGGTGGCGGCAAAGTAGAAATCGATCACGCCCGAGCCCTTGCCGCCGACGAAGAACATGTTGTCGGGAAACAGATCGGCATGGATCACGCCGGTGGGCAGGCCCTGCGGCCAGCTGGCCTCGTGGAACGCCACCTCGTCGGCGATCCGTGCGCTCAGGCCCGGCGAAATCGTGTCGGCGCGCGCGCCGGCGGCCTGCATCAGCGGGCGCCAGCCGGACACCGACAGCGGGTTCGGCCGCGTCATGGGAAAGCCTTCGCCGGCCGCATGCAGGCGCGCCATCATCAGCCCCGCCTCGCGGCAATGCCCTGCGTTCGGGCGCTTCACCGACAACCCGTCGAGATAGGACACGAGCGCCGCGGGCTTGCCCGCCACCTCGCTCAGCGCCTCGCCGTCGCGGCGGCGGATCGGGCGCGGGCAGGCAAAGCCATGGGCGGCGAGGTGGTCCATCAGCCCGATGAAGAACGGCAGATCCTCGCGCGGGGCGCGGGCCTCGTAGACGGTGAGGATGAAGCGCCCGCGTGTCGTCTCGAGGAAGAAGTTCGAGTTCGAGACCCCTTCCGCGATGCCCTTGAAGGCCGTCGGCTCGCCGATGTCGTAGGCCGCAATCAGGCGCGCGAGCTCGTCGTCGGAGACCTCGGTATAGACAGCCATGGGTCAGGCGGCCGGGTTGGCGGCCGCGCGCAGCTCGCGCGGCAGCGGGAAGAACACGCTCTCGTCCGCCGTCGAGACCTGTTCGACCTGAAGCGCGTAGCGTTCGGCGAAAGCGTCGAGGATCTCCTCGACGAGCACCTCGGGCGCGGAGGCCCCGGCGGTGACGCCGAGCGAACGGATATCGCCATAGAGCGACCAGTCGATGTCATCGGCGCGCAGCACGAGGCGTGAGATGGCCGCTCCGGCCCGCTCGGCTACCTCGCGCAGCCGCTGCGAATTGGAGGAGTTGGGCGAACCGACCACGAGAAAGGCCTCCACCTGCGGCGCCACCCGCTTCACCGCCTCCTGGCGGTTGGTGGTGGCGTAGCAGAT
>CAZDUL010000089.1:0-11364 GCA_964508635.1 uncultured Allobosea sp.
CAATGACAGCCTCACGGGCGACGACGGCGGCGACACGCTCTTCGGCGGCGACGGCGACGACACGCTCGAGGGCGGCGCAGGCGACGACTTCCACGACGGTTTCGAGGGCGCCGACCTGATCCGCGGCGGCGCTGGCAACGATGTGCTGTTCGGCTTTACCTATGCCCTGGCTGGAGACGCGGCCAGCGATACGCTGGAGGGTGGCGCAGGAAACGACACGCTGGTTGGCGGTCTCGGCAGCGACGTCCTGACCGGCGGCGCGGGCGCGGATGCGTTCTATTGGGCCGACTTCGAGGTCGCTGCCGGCGATGCCGATCTGGTGACGGATTGGGAGCTGGAGGACCGGTATTTCCTCTACGCCTTCGCCAATTACGCCGTGACGCAGGTCGGCGCCGACGCCGTCATCACGCTGACGCTCGACGGCGGACCAGCGACGATCACCATCGCAGGCGCCAACGCCATGCAGGTGCAAGGCCAGATCGCGCTGTTCTGACGACGAGCGTGCACGAGTCGGAGCCCGCGCCGCACGGCGCGGGCGTCCGCTGTTCAGAGATTCTCGTCCATGCGGACCACGACGGCGCCGAGGCCGACGTCACGCGCGAGGTTGATCGAAAGCGCGGTCCTGAGGCCCTTGGGCTTGGTGTCGTTCACGCAGATGCGCTCGCCCTTCGGCAGCCCGTAGATGATGTGATCGAAGCGCAAGCCGGCGGCCCGCAGCGCGGTCTCCGTCGCCTCGCGATGCGTCTCCTCGCGCGCGGTCAGGAGGATGACGACATCGTCCGGGCCGATATGGGCGTCGAAGAATTCGCGCGTGCCGGGCAGGACCGTATCCGCCCCGCCGAGGTGGCCGTTGTGGACCACCAAGGTGCCGTCGATGTCGAACAACCAGGTCTTCGGCAAGGTGCTGAGCGTCACCTCCACCGGCATGGTCGGCGTCATTGCAGCGCGACCTCCAGCCACCAGAGCCCGTTGAAGAACGCACCGACCATCTGGTCGTGGTCGTTCTCGGCGTAGCCCGCGAGGCTCAGCCAGATCAAGGCGTGCAGGATGCGGATGCGCTGCAGACGCTCGGCGTCGAAGCGGTCATGGAACAGGCCCGCCAGGTGTCGCCAGGCCGAGTTCGGGATATCGACGACAGCGCCATCGCCGCTTATGTCGAGCATGAAGCGGTGACGGTTAAAGACGTCGTAGCTGCCGACGACCGAGTAATAGACCTTGGCGAAGTCGTAGTCGGGATCGCCGTACAGCTCCTTCTTGCCGAAATAGCCCCGGGGGTCGATGAACACGACCTTGCCGTCGCGCTCGACCAGGGTGTTTGAGAAGGTCGGATCGCCGTGGATCAGGTTGAACTGCTTCGGCACGAGGCTCTTGGTCATCGCCTCGAACGCGGCGATGTGGTTCGGGTGCAGGATGTTCCGGCAGCGACGGCCATTGATGCGGTAGCTCTCCCGGCTGAGCACATCCGGCAGCAGCTTGTGGATCACGCCGAGGCGCTTGAGCGTCTTGTGGTGATAGGCCTCGTGACACTCGTCGAGATCGACTGGGCGAACCTCGTAGGAGTGAAGCAACTCCAGCGCATTGAGAAGATTGTCGAGGATTTCGACCTTGCCGCGGTGGAAGCGCGGCAGCCTGTCCGGATGCTCGCCGTCGATGCGGGCCAGCGTGAACGGCTCGGTCGAGAGCACCTTCGCGACATTGGGATAGTTGAATTGCGCGACATGGGCATACCAGCGCTTTTCGCGCTCGATCAGATGATTGAATCGCTCGTCGGCGGCGCGCTTGACCACCGTCGTCGGCCCAATGGTGACGCTGTTGAAGAAGCGCGCATTTGCTTCCGAATCCCATGCGCCATGCAGCGCAGGCAGCGTGCCGTATTCGGCAAGTTCGTTGACCACCGTGGGGGTGATCGGCAGCTCCTGCTGCGACAGCCAGCGCACGAATTCGCCGCTCGCGGGAAGCCCGTCGAGGTGGCGCCGGCTGCTGAAATAGAAAACGCCCGGAACGCCGCTCTCGTGCGAGGGCTGCTCGGTCAGGCCGTGGTCGGGATCATACGACCAGCGGCAGGGCAGCGCCGAGGTGACGCCGAGCAGAACCTCGCCCGGCACGATCTCCGGGCGGCGCAGCACGCGCAGGTCGCTCCACAGCAGCCAGAACGGCGTGTCGTCGTTCGGCAGTTCGGCCAGTGCCTTGCCGATGCCTGATGCGGTGCCGTGCCCGCCCGCCTCGATGATGCGATAGTTCACCCGTGGCGGCACCGCCTCCATGAAGCGACGCAGGACTTCGGACTTGTAGTCCGCGATGATCAGGAATTCGGCCTCGGGAAAGACATCGAACAAATGATAAAGCATCGGCTTGCCGGCCACGGGAACAAGACATTTCGGCTTGTTCCATGTGTAATGCTCGAGCCGCGTTCCCTTTCCGCCCGCCTGCACGATGACGTATCTATACTGCATGATATACACGCTGCGCAGGTATTGTGGCGCAGTCCCTGTGGAATAATTCATACTAGATACGCGGGCACATAACCAACAAGCTGCCCCTTGTCCATGACGGCGACGCCCCAGACCGCAGCGTCGGGTTGGGCGGCCTTGATGTCTGCGACGAGAGCGCCCGGTTCGGATTGCGGCATGCGCCGGGGCAGAATGGTGCGAAGGGGGGCGGTCAGATCGCCTGTGTCCGCCGCAAGGCGCAGCAGCACCCGTCCATCGAGGCAGACCGGCGCACCGCCAGCCCCCGCTGGCGGGTCGATCCGCACGCTGTCGCCGACCGCCGCCGCGCGCAACGCAATCTGCAAGGTTGCGGCGTCGGCCAGCGGCTTCAGCGCCGAGGCCGGCGTCATCACGTCGAGCGCCCGGCGTGTCGCGTCGCCCAGCTTGCCGCCGGGGTGGTAGCGGCCGAAATCGGCCTTCCCGAAGCCCGCCCGGCTCATCAGCGCCACCGTGATCGCGTCGCCGATGGCGAGCGTCGCCGTGGATGATGTCGTCGGCGCCATGCCGATCGTGCAGGCTTCCGGCACCTGGGGCAGCCTGAGAATGATATCGGCATAGCGACCGATACGGCTGTCGGGATTGCGCGTGATCAGCACGAGCGGGATGCCGCGGCCGCGGCAATAGCTGGCCGTGTCGACGAGCTCAGCGGTTCCGCCCGAGGCGGTGATCATCAGCACGGCGTCGCCTGGCTGGATCATGCCGAGATCGCCATGGCTCGCTTCCGTTCCGTGGACGAAGAAGGACGGCGTGCCGGTCGAGGCCAGCGAGGCGGCGATCTTCTTCCCGACATGGCCGCTCTTGCCGACGCCGCAGACGATCAGCCGCCCGCCCGCCTTCCGGGTGGCATCGAAGATGTCGATGGCGCGCGACCAGCCTTCGTCTACCATGCCGACCGTTGCGGCGAGTGCCGCCGCTTCGGCGCGCAGCGTGTCGCGCATGATGGTGAGCGTGTCCGTCATGGTGTCATCTCCTTCGCGAATCGCTGCGCCAACCGCACGCTGTCCCGCAACAACTGCGCCTCGTCATACTCGAAGGAAAGGATCGGGATTTCCTCGGTCACCCTGTCGCCGCGCAGGGGCTTCAGGCTCCACATGTGTAACCACGGCATGTTGAGTCCCGGCACGGGGTAGTACACGATCATCGGCGCCCGTGTGCTGGATACGACATCGAGCAGGCCGCTGCGCAGCCCGATGACGCAATCGACGTCGTCGAGAAAGCCGACGAGTTCGGCATGGGACAGATCGACCGGCTGCGCGCCGGCAACCGGAGGCTCGCCCTCCGGCCCCTTGTTGACGAGCACCTGCCATCCCGCCTCCGTCAGGCGGTCGGCGAGCGCCTGCCAGAACGAACCGGGCAGCAGCCGGAACGAGTTCGACATGGGCGCGAGAAAGGCGCGCGGCCGCTCGCGCACCGATCGCGGCGCGACGACGCGCTGCGGATGATCGCCCGCATGATCGGGCGACAGCCCGAGTCCGCGCTTGGACTGGACGAGGGAATCAAGGCGCAATCGTTCTGCTGTGCCCCCGATGCTCATCCGGCTGAGACCAAAGTGCTTTTTTTGAACTTGGCGCTGTTGCGCCGACGGAGCAATGGGCGATCTGCGGAGCGTTTCAGGTGCGCGAAGCTGATCGCCCATTGCGGTGAGTTGGGCGGCAAAGACCGCTGGGGCCTGGTATCCGAGTGCCGAATTGGGGCGCTCAATGTTGTAGGTGTGGGTCCGTTCAGCGACAGCCTCGCGGGCATGGTCCATGCTGAAGAACAGTGTCTCGTTCAGATGGTGTAATCGGGGCTTGGGCTCGGCCGGCATTGGCGCTCATGCTTCCGGTTTCGCAAGAGGAGCGCCCCATGTCCCTGTTCTACGCCGGTCTCGACGTGTCGCTGGAGACGACCAGTATCTGTATCGTCGATGCGGATGGCCGTATGGTTCTTGAAGCCAAGGCCACCTCCGATCCTGAGGCGATCGCGGCCCATCTGGGTCAACTGACCGGCGCTTTCGAGCGCGTTGGCCTTGAGGCCGGTCCGTTGACGCAGTGGCTCTACTTCGGCCTGCGCGACCTCGGCTATCCGGTCGTCTGTATCGAGACACGCCATTCCAGGGCCGCGATCGCAGCGATGAGCATGAACAAGACCGACCGCAACGATGCGCGCTCGTTGGCGCAGCTCGTCCGCTCGGGCTGGTTCAAGGCCGTGCATGTGAAGTCGGTCGAGAGCCAGGAGTTGCGCACGCTGCCTGGGAGCCGGGAGTTCCTCGTCAACAAGCTCCGCGACCACGAGAACGAGATCCGCGGCCAACTCAGGCCGTTCGGTCTCAAGGTCGGCCAGGTCTCGGCATCGGGCTTTGCGGAGCGCATCCGCGAGCTTGTCGACGACCGGCCCCGGCTGAGGCTGTGCATGGAGGCTCTGCTGGCCGCACGAGAAGCCGTCATGAAGCAGCTGTCGACGCTGCACGGCGAACTGCTGCGCATCACCAAGAACGACGAGCTGTGCGTGCGCTTCATGGGCATCCCGGGCGTAGGACCCGTGACCGCGCTCGCCTTCAAGACCGCGGTCGACCGGCCCGACCGCTTCCGACGCTCCAGCGACGTCGGCGCTCATCTCGGCTTGGCGCCCAGGCAGCATCAGTCCGGCGAGATCGATCGACGAGGCCGCATCGCCAAGACCGGCGACGGGCTCACGCGAACCGCACTGTTCGCAGCCGCCAACGTCATGCTTACCCGTTCGACCCAGTGGACGGCGTTGAAGCACTGGGGCGTCTCGATCGCCAGGCGCAGCTCGCTCAAGAAGGCGAAGGTGGCGGTCGCGCGCAAGCTCGCCGTGATCATGCATCGGATGTGGCGCGACGGCTCGTCCTTCCGCTGGACCGCCAAGGAGGCCTGACGCACCACCACCCCGATCGAGGCGAGGCGCGAACCAGCCTGACCGAGGTCCCGGCAGGGACGGGGATGAGACGAAGGCCGCACGAGTGCATGGGCTGCGATGCCAGCTGCGCAGCCCGCCGTTTAGCTTGGTCCGTCTCACCTTCCGAACCCATCATGCGGCGTGACCCACGACCGCGGACAGAAGCGTGACCCCATGCCGGCGCACCGAGGTTCGTGCTTGACGACCAAGCCCCGATTGCAGAACATACATTTGAGTTCTCAACGCCGCAGGCGCCTTACTCGACAAAAACGACAACGGTGCCGTTTGCGACGGCCCAGGCGGCTCCACCCGAAGCCAGGACAGCTTCCTCGTGTTCGTGGCCCCGACGGCGGGCAATTACGTCATCCATATCGGGGCCTACGGCAGCAGTCCCATCACGCCGCTTCCCGCGGGCGAGGGCTACGCGCTGCATGTTTCGGTGGCGGGAGAACTCGATACAGGCGGCGGCGATCACCTGCCAAGGGGCGAGGCTGGTGATGACCTCCTGCGCGGCAATGCCGACAATGACGCGCTGAATGGTGGCACGGATCTGGACACGCTGTTTGGCGGCGACGGGAACGACGTGCTGTCCGGAGACCAGGATAACGACCTTCGGTTCGGCTGGCTGGGCCGCGACCTGTTGTGGGGCGGCGTCGGAAACGACATCATGCGCGGCCTCCACGGCGACGACACCTTCATCGGCGGGCTGGGCCGCGACACGATGACGGGCGGGGCCGGGGCGGACCGCTTCTTCAACGCCTTCTTCGAGATGGCGGCCGGCGAGGTCGACCTCATCACGGATTACGATCCTGCCGATCGCTACCTGTTCCAAACCGGCGCGCAGATTCAGTATTTCAGTTTCAACGCGCCGGGCTATGGCGTCGGGGCCGGCATCCATGTGCAGGTGGCCGGCGGCGTCTACATCCTCGACGTCTTCGGCGCCACGGCGGCGCAACTTCAGGCCCAGACGCAGTTCTTCTAGACGCAGATTGTCGCAACGCGGGGCCGGCGGAGCTTCTGTCCGGGCCCGCGCCCCCATGGCACGTGTCGGCGCGCCGAAACCAGCGCAAGGCTCGAGGCCATGCTCAGGAAAATTCATGATTCCGTCACATTGCGCAATTTCGTGCGCACGGACGGTTCCGGGCCCCACCTCCGCGCAATCCTGTGCCGAATGCAGGCCGAACATTCGAAATGGATTGTCGCTGTATCCGGCCGTTGCTAGCAATAAGCAGTCGGACGTGAACCTGCGGACGGGTCAGGGGCGGGAGAGGCTCCCTGCAGAAGCCGCTGGCGACCGGCGCGAGAGGGGTGTGCGTCAGCGATGGAACTGTTTCTCCAGCAGCTCATCAACGGGCTGACACTGGGCTCGATCTACGGGCTCATCGCCATCGGCTACACGATGGTCTTCGGCATCATCGGCATGGTGAACTTCGCCCATGGCGACGTCTTCATGCTGTCCTGTTTCATCGCGCTGATTCTGTTCATGCTGATCTCGGCCGTTCTCGGCGCGGGCATGGTGGTTCTGGCGCTCATGGTGGTTCTCGTCCTCGGCATGGCGTTGACCGCACTGTGGAGCTGGACGATCGAGCGGGTGGCCTATCGCCCGTTACGCGGCTCCTTCCGCCTCGCGCCGCTGATCTCGGCGATCGGCATGTCGATCTTCTTGATGAACTTCGTGCAGCTGGTGCAGGGCCCGCGCAACAAGTCGCTGCCGCCCATCGTCGATGGCGGCTTCGTCTTCTTCGCCGCCTCGGGCTATCCGGTGAAGCTTGCCTACAAGCAGATCATCATCATGGTGATCACGGTCGTTCTGCTCGCCGCCTTCTGGTATCTCGTGCAGAAGACGCCGCTCGGCCGCGCGCAGCGCGCCTGCGAGCAGGACCGCAAGATGGCCGCCCTGCTCGGCATCGATGTGGACCGCACGATCTCGCTGACCTTCGTCATCGGCGCTGCGCTCGCGGCGGTGGCGGGCCTCATGTATCTGCTGCAATACGGCGTGGTGAATTTCCATGACGGGTTCGTGCCGGGCGTGAAGGCGTTCACGGCGGCCGTCCTCGGGGGCATCGGCTCGCTGCCCGGCGCGGTGATCGGCGGGCTGCTGATCGGGCTGATCGAGGTGTTCTGGTCGGCCTATTTCTCGATCGACTACAAGGATGTCGCCGCCTTCTCGATCCTCGCCATCGTGCTGATCTTCATGCCGTCCGGGCTGCTCGGCCGGCCCGAGGTGGAGAAGGTGTGATGGCCAGGGTCGGCGGGCAGATGGGCCAGCAGGCCGCCATCGTCGAACAGGGGCTAAAGCCTGCGCTCAAGGAAGCGGCCTTCGCGGCGCTCGTCACCTTCGGGTTGTGCATCCCGATCGTGGCCTGGGAGACGCAGCAGGATCTCAACAACCGCCTCGTTCTCAATCCGCGCTGGGACGCGGTGGCCTGGGCAGTCGCCATCGTCTTCGTGGGGCGCCTCCTCGTTTCGCTCGACAGGCAGCGCCGCGCCCGCGGTGGCGCGCCGATCATGGCGCTGCCACGGGCGGCGGGCGGGGCCTTCGCGCGCCTCCAGCCGCTGTTCGGGCCGCTCGCCATCGGCTTCCTGTTCGCGTTCCCGGCCATCGTGATCTGGACGTCCGGGTGGGGCGGCGCTCTGAAATGGATCGACAATTTCGGCGTGCAGATCCTCATCTACGTGATGCTCGGCTGGGGTCTGAACATCGTGGTCGGTCTCGCCGGCCTGCTCGATCTCGGTTATGTCGCCTTCTACGCGGTCGGGGCATATTCCTACGCGCTGATCGCCACCAAGGTGATTCCCGCCACCGCGCCCTCGCTCGGCGTCTGGGCCTTCTGGATCCTGTTGCCGGTCTCGGCGCTGCTTGCGGCCTTCTGGGGCGTGATCCTCGGCTTTCCGGTGCTGCGCCTGCGCGGCGACTATCTTGCCATCGTCACGCTGGCCTTCGGCGAGATCATCCGCCTCGTTCTGATCAACTGGGTGGAGTTCTCGGGCGGCTATGCCGGGATCAGCACCATTCCGCGGCCGAGTTTCTTCGGCATCCCGTTCAACGCCAGCGACACGGGTTTCGCCGCGGTGTTCGGGCTGGAATTCCCGCCTGTCTACCGGACGATCTTCCTCTACTACGTCATCCTGTGCCTCGCGCTGCTGACGGCCTTCGTCACGATCCGGCTGCGCCGCATGCCGATCGGTCGCGCCTGGGAAGCACTGCGCGAGGACGAGATCGCCTGCCGCTCGCTTGGCATCAACACCACCACGACCAAACTGACCGCCTTCGCCATCGGCGCCGGGTTCGGCGGTCTGGCCGGCTCGTTCTTCGCGGCGCGGCAAGGCTTCATCAGTCCCGAGAGCTTCACCTTCATGGAGTCGGCCGTAATTCTGGCCATCGTCGTGCTGGGCGGCATGGGCTCGCTCTGGGGCGTGGCCATCGCGGCGGTGGCGATGATCGGCATCCCCGAACTGATGCGCGAACTCGACGCGCTGAAGGCGCTGTTCGGTGCGGATTTCGACCCGACCAAATACCGCATGCTGGTCTTCGGCCTCGCCATGGTCGTCATCATGATCTGGAAGCCGCGCGGGCTGATCTCGACGCGCGAACCGTCCGCCTTCCTGAAGGAGCGCAAGGCGGTCTCCGGCTCGCTGGTCAAGGAAGGGCACGGCTGATGCTGCACGCGCCTTCGTCCTCCGCCTCCCCTGCCCCGCTGCTCAGGATCGAACACCTGACGATGCGCTTTGGCGGCCTTGTCGCCGTCAACGACCTGTCGTTCGACGTCCGCAAGGGCGACATCACCGCGCTGATCGGCCCCAATGGCGCCGGAAAGACCACGGTGTTCAACGGCATCACCGGCTTCTACAAGCCGACCGAGGGCATGATGACGCTGACCCGCGAGGACGGGCAGAGCTTCCTGCTCGAACGCATGCCCGACTTCCGGATTGCGGCGCAGGCCAGGGTCGCCCGCACCTTCCAGAACATCCGCCTGTTCTCGGGGCTCACCGTGCTGGAAAACCTCCTGGTGGCGCAGCACAACATGCTGAACCGCGCCTCCGGCTACACCATCCTCGGTCTGCTCGGGCTCGGCGGCTACAAGGCGGCCTCGCGGGCTTCCATCGAGAAGGCCCGTTACTGGCTGGAGAAGACACGGCTCATCGACCGCGCCGACGACCCTGCCGGCGATCTTGCCTATGGCGACCAGCGCAGGCTGGAAATCGCGCGCGCGATGTGCACGGACCCTGTGCTGCTGTGCCTCGACGAGCCGGCCGCCGGTCTCAACCCGCGCGAGAGCCTCGAACTGAACACCCTGCTGCGCTCCATCCGCGCCGACGACGGCGTGTCGCTGCTGCTGATCGAGCACGACATGAGCGTGGTCATGGAGATTTCCGACCACGTCGTTGTGCTGGACTACGGCACCAAGATTGCCGACGGCACCCCGAAGGAGGTGCAGAACGACCCGAAGGTCATCGCCGCCTATCTCGGCGTCGAGGACGAGGAGGTCGAGGAGGCCGAAGCCGAGGCGGGCGTGCGATGAACGAGACCATGGCCCCGCAAGCAACCGCCACCCAGCCGTCCGGACGCGAGCCGCTGCTCGCCGTGCGCGGCGTCAAGACCTATTACGGCAACATCATCGCACTGAAGGGCGTCGATCTCGATGTCCATGAGGGCGAGATCGTGACGATGATAGGCGCCAATGGCGCCGGCAAGTCGACGCTGATGATGACCATCTTCGGCAATCCGCGGGCGCGCGAGGGCCGCATCCTCTATCAGGGTCGCGACATCGCCCGCGTCGAGCCGCATCTGATCGCGCGCATGGGGCTTGCGCAATCTCCCGAAGGGCGTCGCATCTTCCCGCGCATGACCGTCTACGAAAACCTCCAGATGGGCGCCGCCGTCGCCGGCATGGCCCATTTCGCCAGCGATCTGGAGCGGATGTGCAGCCTGTTCCCACGTCTGAAGGAGCGCCTCCACCAGCGCGGCGGAACGCTCTCCGGCGGCGAGCAGCAGATGCTGGCGATCGCGCGCGCCCTGATGAGCCGGCCGAAGCTGCTGATGCTGGACGAGCCGTCGCTGGGCCTGGCTCCCCTCATCGTCAAGCAGATCTTCGAGATCATCCGCGACCTGAACCGGACCGAGGGGCTCACCGTGTTCCTGGTCGAGCAGAACGCCTTTCATGCGCTCAAGCTGGCGCACCGGGCCTATGTCATGGTCAACGGTGTCATCACCATGTCCGGCACCGGACGCGAACTGCTGGCCGATCCGCAGGTGCGCGCAGCCTATCTCGAAGGAGGACGGCACTGATGCAGGGCATCCTCTACGAAGAGCCGTCGATATGGCTGTTCCTTCTCGTCACGGTCGTGATGGGCGGCTGGGCGGCGTGGATGACGGGACGCGCCATCGCCATCACCTGGCGGCCGACCTGGCAGGTCGCGGCCTATGTGCTGCTGCTGGGTTTGGTTGTCCGCTTCATCCACTTCGCGCTGTTCGGCGGCACGCTTCTGTCTCTGCAGTATTACATCGTCGATACCATCGTCGCGATGATCTTCGCCTTCGCGGGCTGGCGCTATACCCGCGCCGGGCAGATGACGACGCAGTATCGCTGGCTCTACGAGCGCACCGGCCCCTTCGGCTGGCGCGAGCGGGGCCAGCCCGGCTGAGGGTGCTGGAACAGGCCGGGCGCCGATGAGCTTGCCGCGTGACATCGCCATGAAAAAGCGCAAGACTGCGCTCCACGGCGGCGTCATGCGCCGGGACGGTTCCACTCCAGAGGGGCCGGTTCATCTTCGAAGAGCAGGGAGAAGCTTTCCATGAAGAAACTGCTGCTGGGCACGGTTGCCCTTGGCGCGGCGCTGACGTTCGCCAGCGCGGCGAGCGCGCAGGTGCGCGTCGGCGTCGCAGGCCCGATCACCGGGCCGAACGCCGCCTTCGGCGCGCAATTGAAGAACGGGGCCGAACAGGCCGCGGAGGACATCAACGCTGCCGGCGGCA
>CAZDUL010000090.1:0-13752 GCA_964508635.1 uncultured Allobosea sp.
TCACTACAGCGAAGTAGCGACGTCAGTACACACCGCCTGCACTCCAGTGTGACAGTGTCGCGTGTCTTGTTTCTGAGGCGTCGACGCCCCCGGGTATATACACAGGGGCGCTCGTCGGCAGGGTTCGATGTGATTAAGGGACAGCGACGGGATCGATCGATCGGAGCCCTGAGGCGCGCGCCCGCGCAACGGAGCCGCAGCCGATGCGTGTCACCGGTGTTGGCGACCTGCCCGCCAACATCGGGACGGCCGGCATGCGGCGCGCCGCCCTCGAAGGCGATCCCAATGCGGTCTATGAACTGGCCTCCCGGGCCGCCGACGGCGTCGGCATGGCGCGCGATCCGAAACTGGCGCTTCAGCTGTTTGAACGGGCGGCGGCTGCCGGGCATGCGCCGTCGCAGTTCCGTGTCGCCAATCTCTACGAAAAGGGGATCGCGGTCCCGCGCGATGCACGCCAGGCCGTGGCCTGGTATCGGCGTGCGGCGGAGCAGGGCAACGCCAAGGCGATGCACAACCTGGCGGTGTTGCTGGCCGAAGGGGCCGACGGAAAGCCCGATTTCGCCGATGCCGCCCGCCTGTTCCGCTCTGCAGCCGAATTGGGCGTGCGCGACAGCCAGTACAATCTCGCCGTCCTCCTCGGCCGCGGTCTCGGCCTCGAGCAGGACTTGCCGCAGGCCTATGTCTGGTTCGCGGTGGCGGCCCGTCAGGGCGATGCCGAAGCCGGGCGCAAGCGCGACGAGATTGCCGCCAGGCTTTCGCCGGGCGATCTCGCCGCCGCTCGCAATGCCGCCGAGAACTGGAAGCCGCGCGCACCGGACCCGGTCGCCAACGACGTGATCGCGCCTGCTGCCGGTTGGGATCCCCAACCGGCGCGGAGCCAGCCCGCGGGCGCGCGGCCCCGCAGCTCGTGACGCAGCGAAACGGCGGCCCGTGCCGCCATCGCCGCATCCGGTCATGGTTGACCTGGCCGCTTTCGGGCGGTTGAACAGTCGCAACACGTCTGTCGGCGCCAAGGCCGGTCTGACGGGGAATTGCCGCCGGTCCGGATGACCCATGCAGATCTATCTGCCCATTGCCGAAATGCCGATCAGCGTGCTGCTCATTCTCGCCATCAGCGCGGCGGTCGGCTTCATTTCGGGCCTGTTCGGTGTCGGCGGCGGCTTCCTGATGACGCCGTTGCTGATCTTTCTCGGCGTTCCGCCGGCCATCGCGGTCGCCACGACTTCGGCGCAGCTGACCGCTTCGTCCATGACGGGAGCGCTGACCTACTACCGGCGGCGGCAGCTGGATCTGGTCCTCGGACGCGTTCTGTTGATCGGAGGCCTGATCGGCACGGCACTCGGCGTGCTGTTCTTCAATTCGGTGCAGCGCGCCGGGCAGCTCGAGACGGTGATCAGCCTCTCCTACATGCTGCTGTTCCTGACCATCGGCGGGATGATGTTGAACGAGAGCCTGAAGGCTCTGCTGCGCGCCCGTGTCGGAAAGCCGCTCCCGATGAAGCGCGCGGGGCAGCATCCGTCATGGCTGAAGTGGCCGCTTAGGGCGCGTTTCTATCGCTCCCGCCTCTATGCGAGCGTCATTCCCATTTCGGGTTTCGCCGCGGCGATCGGCTTCGTCGGCACGGTTCTGGGCATCGGCGGCGGGTTCCTGATGGTGCCGGCGCTGATCTACCTTTTTCGCGTGCCGACGACGGTCGCGGTCGGCACCTCCCTGATGCAGATCCTCGTCACCATGGCGGCGTCAACCGTGCTGCATGCGGTGTCGAACCAGTCTGTCGACCTCGTTCTCGCTGTCCTCCTGATCATCGGCGGCGTCGTGGGGGCCCAGTTCGGCACGCGCGCGGCGCGCAATGTCCGCGGCGAGAGCTTCCGGCTGCTGCTCGCCCTGTTGTTGCTCGCTGTCGGCATGCGCTTCGCTGCGGATGTCGTGCTGCCACCGGAGGAGCGTTTCAGCATTACCATCCAGGGGGCGCGTTGATGCGGGACCCGGTTGCGCAGCGACATGGCCTGACGCCATCAGCCCTGTGCGGCCTGGCGTTGCTGGCGGGCTGCATCGTGGCGCCGGCGAAGGCGGTCGCGCAGGAGCTCATCACATCCCTGTCGACCCATCGCGTGCTGATCGGGTCGAACTATACCGGCGCGCAGATCGCGGTGTTCGGCTCGGTGGAGCGCGAGGGGCGCACGGTCGCGCGTGCCGAACCCTACGACATCGTGGTCACGGTCACCGGTCCGCGCCGCCGCGTCCTCGTGCGCGAAAAGGAGCAACACGGTCCGATCTGGCTGAACAGCACGCAGCGGCGCTTCGGGGATGCGCCGAGCTTCTTTGCGATCTACACCACGAGACCCATCGACGAGATGATGAGCGAGGAGGATGCGCGCCGCCTCCAGATCGGGCTTGCCAACCGCCTGACGCCGGCCGGAGCCGGGCAGGCCTTCGATGGACCCGAAAGCCGTTTCACCGACGCCCTGATCCGTCTGAAGGGCGCGGAGCACCTCTACAAGGAGGTCGAGCGCGGCGTGACGTTCCTGACACCGAGCCTGTTCCGTGCGGCGATTGCCCTTCCGGCGACAGCGCCGACGGGCAACTACGATGTCAGCGTCGAGCTTCTCGCCGGGCCGCTGGTGCTGGCGCGCGCCCAGACCAGCTTCGAGGTGGTGCAGATCGGTTTTGAGGAGCGGCTGGCCCTTTTCGCGCGACAGGCCTCGCTCGCTTACGGGCTTTTCGTCGTGCTGTTGGCGCTTGTGGCGGGCTGGCTCGCAACGGTGATCTTCAGACGGGATTGAATCCGCCGGTGCGCGCCCCGGTTCATTGAGCTTTCGGCGAGGCGCGCTATGTCAATCGTCGGGTCTTCGTTTTCCGTCATCGAGATGCTTGCCGCCACCACCTATCCGAAAGTTCCGCTCTGGCTCGGCCTTGCGGGTCTCGTCCCCTTCGTCGCGCTGTCATTGGCGATCAGCCTCGGCGCGACGATTCCGCCGTTTGCCGACGCCGATGCGATGCGGGTTGCGCTGGTCGGCTATGGCGTGGTGATCCTGTCCTTCCTCGGCGGGGTGCGCTGGGGCGTGGCGCTGGGGCTTGAAAAGGGCGAGCCGGGTTCAGGGGGGCGGGATTTCGTCATCGCAGTCGTGCCGTCGCTTGTCGCGTGGTTCGCCTGGTTCCAGCCCGCCCCGGCCGATCTGTGGTGGCTGGTGGCGGCCCATGTCCTGCTCGCCCTGCTGGACTACGGGCTGGCCTGCCGCGTGGTTGTGGACGAATGGTTCGGTCGCCTGCGCCTTGGCCTGAGTGCCGTGGCGGCGGCATCGCTGGCGCTGGCCGCCATCACAGCAGGGTGAATCAGTCGCCGATCAGCATCGCACGCGACATCCGGTAGAGCCGTCCCTCGCCGATCAGGAGCGCGTGCATCTCGTCTGGGAACAGCGAAGCGAAGGCCCGGTCGCGCACATTCAATCCACCCGCATACGCCCCGAGCGCCGGCAGGATCACGCGCCTCCTGCTCACCGCAAAGCAGCGGCGGCGCAGCGACCGGCCTCGCCAGCGTATCCTGCCGACCGGGTGAAGATGCCCAGCAATCTCGGGCTCAAGCGCATGCGGATCCGGCTCGTGACGCAGCACGACGCCGCCGAGCGCGACCGAAGCCGCGACCGCGCCGCCTAGCGCGGTGGGGGGCTCGGGATCATGGTTGCCGTTCACGCACACCATGTCGCGCCCGAAGATCAGCGCCCGGAGCGCTTCAATAGCGGTCGGATCGAGCCTGGCCGGGGCTGGCCGGTCGTGGAAGCTGTCGCCGAGCGCGATCAGCCGCCGTGGAGCATATCTGTTGACGGCGGCAGCGAGTGCCGCGAGCGTCGCTGTGGTGTCGTAAGGTGGCAGGAAGACGCCGCGCGCGGCATAGGACGAGCCCTTTTCGAGGTGCAGATCGGCCACGACGAGCGTGCGCTCCTCCGCAAGCCACAAGGCGCCGGAGACATCGGCATGCACCGACAGCCGCCCGAGCGCGATCGCCTGCCCTGCGCCGGCCGCTCCGTCCACGCCCGTCGGTAGTTCGGCTGTCACGCCAGCGCCTCCTCCATCATCTGCGCTTCAGCCTCGGCGAGCAGGTCGTCCGCAGCCTCGCCATAGACCGCCTCGCGCCCGATCTCGAGCATGATCGAGACCCCCAGCGGAGATACGCGCGGCAGGGCCTTGTGAACGATTCGGCCGCGGATGCGGGAGAGGCACTGGCCCAGCCGCTCGATGTCGAGCAGGCCGGTCGCCGCATCCGCCCGCGCCGCGCGCAGCAGGATGTGCTGCGGCTCATGGCGGCGCAGCACGTCATAGACCAGATCGGTCGACATGGTGACCTGCCGGCCGCTCTTTTCCTTGCCGGGGAATCGTCGCTCGATCAGCCCGGCGATCACGGCGCAAGACCGGAAGGTCCGCTTCATCAGCGCCGACTCCTCCAGCCATTCCTCCAGATCGTCGCCGAGCATGTCGGCGTCGAACAACGCCTCCAGCTTCAGCCGGCCCTCCGCGATGGCCAGCGACAGGTCGCCGAGGCCCCAGATCGACAATCCGTAGTCGTTGCAGACGAAGCCCATGGGCTTGAGTTTCAGCCGCTCCAGCCGCCGCGTCAGCAGCATGCCGAGCGTCTGGTGAGCCAGGCGCCCCTCGAACGGGTAGGCAACCAGGTAGTGGCGGCCCGAGCGCGGGAACGTCTCGACCAGCATCTCGCCTTCGCCCGGCGCAAGCGACTTGCGCTGCTGCGCCTCCAGCCACTCGGCCACCTGGCCGGGCAGCCTGCGCCATTCGGCCGGGTTTGCCAGCATCCGCCGCACGCGCGCCGCCAGATAGGTGGAGAGCGGGAACTTGCCGCCCGCATAGGACGGGATCTTCGGCTCCGTGCCCGCAGGCGTGCGCGAAGCCCCCACCTCGTTTCCCGCGATGCCCTCGAAGCGGAGCACCTCGCCGGCGAAGATGAACGTATCGCCGGGCACCATGGTCTCGGCGAAATACTCCTCGATCTCGCCCAGAACCTTTCCGCCGAACACCCGCTGCGCCTCGCCGGTCCTGGCAGCGCGGGCGCGGCCAAGGCGCACCTTGAGCATCGTCGCCTCGACGATCGTGCCGACATTCATGCGATATTGCTGTGCGATGCGGGCATGCGACACGCGCCACAACCCATCCTTTCCGCGCCGCAACTTGGCGAAACGCTCGTAGGCCGCCAGCGCGTAGCCACCGGTTGCCGCGAAATGCAGCACGGCGTCGAAGCTCGCCCGGTCGAGCCCGGCATAGGGGCTTGCATCCGTCACCTCGCGATAGAGCTCGTCCGCATCGAACGGCTCGGCGCAGGCCATGCCCAGCACATGCTGCGCCAGCACGTCGAGCGCGCCGCAGCGAGATTCGGGCGTGTCCTGCGCCGCCTCCGCAACCGCTTCCAGCGCGGCGTGGCACTCCATGATCTCGAAGCGGTTGGCCGGAACGAGCAGGGCGCGCGATGGCTCATCCATGCGGTGGTTGGAGCGGCCGATGCGCTGGATCAGCCGGCTTGCGCCCTTCGGCGCGCCGACATTGATGACGAGATCGACATCGCCCCAGTCGATGCCGAGGTCGAGCGTCGAGGTGCAGACGATCGCGCGAAGCCGACCCGCTACCATGGCGGCCTCGACCTTGCGCCGCTGTTGCACGTCGAGCGAGCCGTGATGCAGGGCGATGGGCAGGTTGTCCTCGTTCGCGGCCCACAGCTCCTGAAAGAGGAATTCGGCCTGCATGCGCGTGTTCACGAACACCAGCGTCATGCGGTGCGCCTTGATGGCGGCGTAGATCTCCGGCAGCGCGTGCCGCGCCGTATGCCCCGCCAGCGGCAGGGACGCGGCGCTGTCGAGGATCCTGAGGTCAGGCCGGGCGCCGCCTGTCACCTCCACCAGCGCCGGAGGTTCGACCGCGCGTGCGCCGCCGACAAAAGCCTGCAGCGCCGCCGGGTCGCGCACGGTGGCCGACAGGCCGACGACGGTCGCCTTCGGGGCGAGTCTACGCAGCCTCGCAAGGTCGAGCGCCAGAAGGTCGCCGCGCTTCGACGTCACCAGCGCATGCACCTCGTCGAGGATGATGCGCCTCAGCGAGCCGAACAGCGCTCGCGCCTCGCGATGCGCCACCATCAGGGCGATCTGCTCGGGCGTGGTCAGGAGGATGTCGGGCGGCCGCGCGATCTGCCGGGCCCGCTTCGCGGCGGGGGTGTCGCCGGTGCGGGTCTCGATGGCGATGTCGAGGCCCATCTCGGCCACAGGGCGTTCCAGATTGCGCGCGATGTCGACCGCGAGCGCCTTGAGCGGGGAGATGTAGAGCGTGTGAAGCTGTCGCAGCTCCCCGGCCGCCTCCGCCAGGGCAACAAGGCTTGGCAGGAAACCGGCGAGCGTCTTGCCCGCGCCGGTCGGCGCGATCAGCAGGGCAGAACGGCCGGCCGCAGCATGCTCCAGCAGCGCGAGCTGGTGCGGCCGCGCTGCCCACCCGCGGGAGGCGAACCAGCGCCGGAAGCGCTCCGGCAGCAGCGCCTCGTTCAACCGTGTCTGAGATGCGTGCATCTCGCTCACCGGCGCGCCAGCACCATCACGAAGCCGGGGACATCGAGCCCGCGCTCCTGCCGGGTCGAGACGCTGGCGAGATGAGCGGTCTCGAAGCCGCAATCCTCGGCCACTGCGGCGAGATAGTCCTCGCTGTGGGAGAAACGCGAGTCGACGCCGAGCACGAAGCCGTGGCCAACATGGGCCTGCACCGTGAAGGCGAACAGGCCGTCGCGCTTCAGCACCCGCGCCGCCTCGCGCATGGCGGGGAACAGGTCGCCCAGATAGACCAGCACGTCGGCGGCCAGCAACAAATCGGCGCTCTCCGGCACCTCGGCCTCCAGCGCGTCGATCAGATTGGCCTCCTTCAGATTGGTGTATCGCCCTGTCCTCGCCGCTGCCTCCAGCATGGCCGGCGACAGGTCCACGCCGATCAGCGTGGCGCACACGCCGTCCAGCGCCACCCCCATCAGCCCTGTGCCGCAGCCGAGGTCGATGGCGCGTTCGAAGCGCATCGGCCGGTTGCGCGTGCCGCAAACGGCTTCCAGCGCATCGCGCACCAACCGCGGCCCGCGATAGGCGAGCGCTGCGGTGAGATGGTTGTCGAAGGAGGCGGCATACTGATCGAACAGCGTGCGCACATAGGCCTCGCTGAGCGCCGTCGCCGGATCGGCGGCCCCCAGCCTGGCAAGTTCGATCCGTATGCCGAGCCGGTCCTCGGGGTCCGCGGCCAGCGCCTCGTTGAAGGCCGCGATCGCTTCCTCGCGTCGGCCAAGCGCGGCCTGCGCCCGGCCAAGCAGGGCGAAGGCGGGCGCGAAGCCGGGGGTCAGCTCCAGCGTCTGCGTCGCCATGTCCACGGCCGCCGTCCAGTCGGCATCGACGAATGCGGCGCAAGCGTAAGCGAAACGGCGATCCGCGATCGCGTCGCCGCTGGTCATGTGGAGAGGCTTGAGGGACATGGTCGCTCCGGCCAGAAGGCATCGAACCAGACGGGGTCGGGCGTGCAAGGCAGCCGGGTTCTTTTCCGCTGCTTCACGTCCTATGTCATCAGGGTGCCGATGATCGTCGCCCCCGTCAAAACGCCGCGCCGGCGCGTCAGCTGGAGAGACCGCACATGATGCGTCCGCACGACCTGCTGACGCCGACGCCGTTCGGGCTGTATTGCCCGCCGGCCGATGTGTTCATCGATCCGGTGCGCCCCGTGGCGCGCGCCCTCGTGACCCATGGCCATGCCGATCATGCCAGAGCCGGCCATGGTGCCGTGCTCGCCACCGCCGAGACGCTGGCGATCATGGCTGCGCGCTATGGCGAAGGCTTCTGCGAGAGGCGGCAGGTTGCGGAGCTTGGCGAGGTCATCCGTCTCGGCGACGTGACCTTCCGTTTTGCACCGGCCGGACATGTGCTCGGCTCCGCGCAGATCGCTGTGGAACGCGGTGGTCTGCGGATTGTCGTTTCGGGCGACTACAAGCGCGCTGCCGACCCCACCTGCCTCGGCTTCCAGCCCATTCCCTGCGATGTCTTCATCACGGAGGCGACCTTCGGATTGCCGGTTTTTCGCCATCCGGAGGCCAAGGCAGAGGTCGCGAAGCTGCTCGCCTCGCTTGCGGCGTTCCCGGACCGTGCGCATCTCGTCGGCGCCTATGCGCTGGGCAAGGCGCAGCGCATCATCGCGCTTCTGCGCGGGGCGGGCTACGATCGAACCATCTTCCTGCATGGCGCGATGGAGACGCTCATCGGTGTCTATGAGGCCTGCGGCGTCGCGCTTGGGCCCGTGCGAAAGGTCGCCGCGGCCGACCGCAAGGCCATGGCGGGCGAGGTCATCCTGTGCCCGCCGAGCGCGATCCAGGACCTTTGGGCAAGGCGCTTTCCCGATCCCGTCACCGCCTTCGCCTCCGGCTGGATGCGGGTGAGGGCGCGGGCCCGCCAGAAGGGGGTGGAGCTTCCGCTGATCGTCTCCGATCATGGCGATTGGGACGATCTGTGCGCCACGATCCGCGAGGTCGGCGCCGGAGAGGTCTGGGTCACCCATGGGCAGGAGGACGCGCTTGTGCGCTGGTGCGAGTTGCAGGGGATCCGCGCGCGGCCGCTGCGCCTTGCCGGTTACGGCGACGAGGGCGAGATGGAGCCGGATGGCCCGTCCGTCGGTGGCGATGGGTCGTCGTCATGAACCGGCTCGTCGAACCGTCGTTGGCTGACAGGTCCGGTCTCACGGGCCTCAACAGTTTCGCCTGGTTGATCGACCGGCTGGCCTACGAGCCGCGCCGAAACGGCAAGCTAGCGCTGCTCGGCGCCTATTTCCGCGAGACCCCCGATCCCGACCGCGGCCATGCGCTGGCGGCAATGACGGGCGCCTTGCGTTTCGCCAACGCGAAGCCCGGGCTGATCCGTTCCCTGATTATGGAGAGGGTTGATCCGGTCCTGTTCGCGCTGTCCTATGATTATGTCGGCGATCTGTCGGAGACGGTCGCGCTGATGTGGCCGGTGCGCGCCGGCTCGGCCGGCCGCCATCGGCCTGCGCCGAGTCTCACCGAGGTGGTGGAGGGACTGGCCACCGCCGATCGCGCCGATCTGCCGGGACTGGTCGCGTGCTGGCTCGACGCGCTCGACGAAACCGGGCGTTGGGCGCTCTTGAAGCTGATCACTGGCGCGCTGCGCATCGGCGTCTCGGCGAGGCTGGCGAAGACGGCCGTCGGTGACCTGGGCGGCGTGCCGGCCGATGAGGTCGAGCAGGTCTGGCATGGGCTCAGCCCGCCCTACGAAGGCCTGTTCGCCTGGATCGAGGGCCGCGGGCCACGCCCGCAGGCGGATGACCCTGCGCCCTTCCGCCCGCCCATGCTGGCCCACCCCATCAACATCGCGGATTGCGATCGGCTGAGCCCGGCCGATTTCGCCGCCGAATGGAAATGGGACGGCATCCGCATCCAGATCGCCAGCGGCCGCGACGCTGGCGGGCGACAGGTGACGCGTCTCTACAGCCGCACTGGCGAGGACATTTCGTCGGCCTTTCCCGACCTTGTCGAGGCCCTTGCGTTCGATGGTGCGATCGATGGCGAGCTGCTGATCCTGCGTGCGGGGCAGGTGCAGAGTTTCAACGTGCTGCAGCAACGGCTCAACCGCAAGACCGTGACGGCGAAGCTGCTCGCCGACTTCCCGGCGCATGTGCGCGCCTATGACCTGCTGGCCGCGGACGGGCAGGATTGGCGCGATCGGCCCTATCGCGAGCGTCGCGCGAGGCTGGCGCAGATCGTCGCGGCCCATGCCGGACGCGACCTGCCCGTGCGTCTCGACCTGTCGCGCGAAATCCCGTTCGACAGCTGGGAGGCGCTGGCGGCTGCCCGGGCCGAACCGCAGAGCGTCGGGGCTGGCGCCGATACAGAGGCGATCGAGGGCTGCATGATCAAGCGGCTCGATTCGCCGTATCTGCCCGGCCGGCCGAGGGGCTACTGGTTCAAGTGGAAGCGCGATCCCCGCCTGATCGACTGCGTGCTGATGTATGCCCAACGCGGCCACGGCAAGCGCTCGTCCTACTACTCCGACTACACCTTCGGCTGCTGGCGCGACGGGGCGAAGGGGCGAGAGCTGGCGCCCGTTGGCAAGGCCTATTCCGGGTTTACAGACGAGGAGCTGGTCGAACTCGACCGCTTCGTGCGCAGGAACACCATCAACCGCTTCGGTCCCGTGCGCGAGGTTGTGCATGAGCCTGCCCGGGGGCTCGTGTTCGAGATCGCCTTTGAGGGCCTGCAGCGTTCGGCTCGCCACAAATCAGGCATCGCGATGCGTTTTCCCCGCATCAACCGCATCCGCTGGGACAAGCCGCCGGCGGATGCCGATGAGCTGGCGACGCTCGAGGCGATGCTGGCTGCGCAAACGCAGGCCCCATGACTCTTCTGGCAAGGACACACCAGGCCGGTGAACCTTGCGCCCGTGGGCTGCGTATTGTGAGCATGCTCCGTGTCCTGTGCGCCATCGGCTTTGTGATCCTCGCCGGCTCGATCGTCTGGGCGTTCACCGCAGCGCCGTTCTGGGAAAGCGTCGATCTCGTGGTCAGCAATCCCTGGGGTGTGGTCATGCTGATCGACCTCTATCTCGGGTTCTTCATCTTCGCCGTCGTCATCGCCCGTTTCGAGCCCAACAGGGGTCTCGCGGTCGCCCTGATCGCGGCGATGCCATTTCTGGGTAATGTGGTTCCGCTGGGATGGCTGGCCTGGCGCGGCCTGTCGCTGATCAAGCCGGCTGGGCGCGACCTGCCCTGATGCGGCGGTTCGGGTTTCTGGCTGGCGTGGCACTTCTGATTGGCGCGAAGCTCTGGGCCGGCGCGACCGGCGATCTGGCCGCCACCGTGGCTGCCGCCGGAGACGATCCCTGGGGCGTGGTTGCACTGCTGCAGCTCTGTTCCGGGCCGCTCGTGCTCGGTTGGTTGCTCTGGCGTTGGGAACCGGATCGCCGCATTGCGACCCTCGTTGTGCTGATGATGCCTGCAATCGGCAGCGCGGCGCCGGCGCTGTGGCTGGCGCTGCGCGGTGGAAGCCTGGCAGCCGATGCGGAAGCCCCGCCTGCAGCCGAGGCGCATACGGTCACGCCGCCAGGGCGCTGATCAGCTCCAGCAGGCTGCCCACGGCGAAACAGCCGAACGCGGCCCACATGTAGTAGAGCGCATAGCGGCTGAAGACCTGCCGCAATGTTGACCCCACCAGAACCTGCGCAGCCTCGCCGCGCGGTCGTTCGTGCTTGTCGAGCAGAATCCAGAGCTCGGTGCGCGTGGGGTCTCGGCGCGAGGCGAGTTCTGCCTTCACCACCAGCACCGCAGCACCCAGCATCAACGCGATGCCGCCGGTCTTGAGCGCGACCAGCGGATAGCCGGCCAGGCCCACCATCAGGCAGAAGATTGCCAGCAGGCCGAAGGCGCTTCCGCGCGCAACCGATATCTGCGCCAGCTCGAACAAACGGGATGTGTCCATGCTGGCCTCCACGCCGAGCCCTGCATAGGTGGAGACACTAGCACGAACCGCGCCGTCCGCCCCTGCGTCATCCTGCCGATCCTGTCGAGCGCCCCACGCATGTAGGGGCGCGGGGTCAGTCACGGCCCGCCGGTGCGCGCCGGCACGTGCATCAGGGTCGGCAGCGTCAGCACGATGATGCCGCCGAGCCAGATCCACAGCGAGGTCGCATTGCTTTTCGTCAGGCCCTTCGCGCGCTCGTAGATCGCCGCCGGCACGCCGCCGATGATCAGCGTCAGGACCGCCAGAAACAGCGAGGTGAAGTAGAGCATGAGGATCGGCGAGGTGATGAAGAACCCCGGCGCGAACGGCTTTAGAAGAATATACATCGGCGTGAAGTAGGCCGAGAAGTGCATCCCGTTGAGCAGCGACATGCCGGCGATCCCGACATAGATCGCGTCCTTGCGCAGCATCTGTTCGCGATCGTCCATCATGTCGGGCGCACCCCCTGCAGAACCGGCAGATAGCCGGCAGCCGCGAAACCGAGGAACAGCATCAGGCGGGCGAGGAACACCCAGGCCACGGCGAAGAGGATCAGCACGGGCGGCGGCACCACCAGCGGGGTGACGATCCGCACCGCATCGATGACAGGCTGCGTGATCTGGCGGAACACGCGCCACAGCACCTTGTCGCTGTCATCGGCGTAGAAAAGGGAGAGCAGGAAGCGCCCGAGCAGCGTGTACATCAACGCTGCGAGTATCAGATTCGGGGCCTGGTAGAGCCAGAATGCGCCCAGTCCGTCGGCAGCCGCCATGGGTATGTTCGATCCTGTAAGGTCTATCTTGGGTGACGGTGCGGTCCGTGAAGCTCGCGCCACGCCATCCGCTGTCCGTTCTAGAGCCTTGGATTGCTCAGGTGAAGAAAGAGGGGGCGGGTCGCCCCGCCCCCTCTCGCATTCGCTGTAAAGGATCGGGCCCTCAGCCCATCACCGCCTGACCGCGCGGACGGCGGATCTCGTCGATGAAGTCCTGCATCTCCTTGCTGGGCGCCTTGGTGAACTTCGAGACGATGATCATCGTCAGGAAGCCCAGCGGCAGGCCAAACAGGCCGGCGGAGATGTTGGCAACATTGAACCAGCCGACACGCGAGGCCATCGGGTGGTTCACCAGCACCCAGTTCTGGTAATACAGCGCCGGGTTCTCCGCCTTGAGCTTGGCCAGATCCACCAGCTTGGCGCCGGTAACCGGGTTCAGGTTCGAGGTCATGCCGAGATACTCGACACCGATCCAGGGCAGGTAGCGCGTCACGACCAGATACATCAGCGTGACGAGGAAGCCCACCCAGATTCCCGCCACTGCCGCCGTGGTGGTGGTGCTCTTCGACCAGATGCCCATGACGAGCGCAGGGAAGAGGCCGGCGGCCGCGAGGCTGAATGCCCAGGCCACCATGGCCACGATGTCCGCCGGACGGCCGGAGGCGACATAGGCCGCCAGGATCGCCACAAGGATCAGCAGGACGCGGGCGATGACCAGCTTGCGGGCCACCGGCGCGTTCGGGTTGATCATCTTGGAGTAGACATCGTGCGACAGCGCGTTGGCGATGGCGAGCAGCAGGCCGTCGGCCGTCGACAGCGCGGCTGCGAGGCCGCCGGCGGCGACGAGGCCGGCGACGACATAGGGCAGACCCGCAATCTCGGGCGTGGCGATCACGATCGCGTCGGCCTGGATGGCAAAGTCGGCGAGACGCAGCGTGCCCGGATGATTGGCGATCTTCTGGCAGGCCGCAGCCACGGCTTCCGCCGAGGAGGCGGCGGCGCCGCAGATGTTGATCAGGCCGACCTTGCCGTAGCTGTAAACCCAGCCCGGCAGCTGGCTGAGGTTCTTGCCGATGACGTTGTCATAAACCTCGAGCTTCGCGAAGGCGGCATAGGCCGGCGCCGTGAAGTAGAGGATGAAGATGAACAGCAGCGTCCAGGCCACCGAGGAGCGCGCCTCGCGCACCGACGGCGTGGTGAAGTAGCGCATCAGGACGTGCGGCAGCGAGGCCGTGCCGACCATCAGGCAGAACACCAGCGCGAAGAAGTTCAGCATGTCGTAGCGCACGAACGGGGTGATGTGCGACGCGCTCGCGGCGATCCAGAGCTGCGCCTCCTTGACCTCGATCTGCGACAGAACCTGTCCGTAGGTCAGCTGCGGGATCGGAATACCGAACTTCTGGGTCGAGAGGATCACCACCGGCACCAGGTAGGCGATGATCAGCACGATATACTGCGCCACCTG
>CAZDUL010000091.1:0-12217 GCA_964508635.1 uncultured Allobosea sp.
GTCGCGTGTGGGACGCCGGTGGGGTCGGGTGGGACGGGCACGGCCGGACGCCCCTCGGCGCGCGGGCGCGCAAGCGGCGCTGGGCCCTATGACGCCTTCCTGCAGATCGCTGCGGAGGTGAACCGAGGCAACTCCGGCGGCCCGAGCTTCAATGCGGCCGGCGAGGTGGTCGGCGTCAACACGGCCATCGTGTCGCCGTCGGGCGGCAAGGTCGGCATCGCCTTCGCCATCCCCGCCGCCACCGTGGAAAAGGTAATTGCTGATCTGAAGGCCAAGGGCAGCGTCTCGCGCGGATACATCGGCGTGCAGATCCAGCCGGTTACGGCCGAGGTGGCCGACGCCATCGGGCTCGGCGAGGCGCGCGGCGCGCTGATCGCCGAGACCATGCCGGAAGGTCCGGCCGCGCGGGCGGGTTTGCGCCGTGGCGACACGGTTCTGGCGGTGAACGGCCAGCCGGTCCGCGACGCGCGCCAGCTCTCGCGCCTCATCGCCGAGGTGAAGCCCGGCGAGCGCGTCACGCTGACCGTCTGGCGCGAGGGGCGCGAGCGGCAGGTGAGCTTCGAGGTCGCCCGCCAGCCGGCGGCCTGACATCGGTCCCGGAACGGCCGGTCCGGCCTCTGGGCCGGGCCGGCGGGCGGGTCCGCGGGACGCCATCGATAGCGCACGACGTCGCCCCCCGCGCTCTCGACGAAGGCCCTCCGCGGGCCCGCCACCTTGTCCCCGCCAGTCGGTGCGTGGACTGCCAGCGATGGCCCTGCGATGAAGGCAGGGAGGCCTGACGCCCGGTTGATCGCCATGCTAGGGAGAGGGCATGCGTCTGCTCATCGTCGAGGATGATCCCGATTCGGCTGCCTATCTGGTCAAGGCCTTCCGTGAGGAAGGTCATGTCGCCGATCATGCCGCCGACGGGCTGACCGGCTACGCCATGGCCGAGGGCGGTGGCTACGACGTGCTGATCATCGACCGCATGCTGCCGCGGATGGATGGCCTGTCGCTGATCCGGTCGCTGCGCGAGCAGAAGGACGACACGCCGGCGCTGATCCTGTCCGCGCTCGGCCAGGTGGACGACCGGGTCAAGGGCCTGCGCGCCGGCGGCGACGACTATCTGACCAAGCCCTACGCCTTCTCCGAACTGCTGGCGCGCACGGAGGCGCTGGCGCGCCGGCGCGGGGGTGCGGCGGCGGCCGGCGACGCCACGGTCTATCGCGTCGGGGATCTCGAGATGGATCGGCTGGCGCGCCGCGTCACCCGTGCCGGCGAGGAGATCGTCCTGCAGCCGCGCGAGTTCCGCCTGCTCGAGTATCTGATGCGCCATGCCGGGCAGGTTGTGACGCGCACGATGCTGCTGGAGAACGTCTGGGACTATCACTTTGATCCGCAGACGAACGTGATCGATGTGCACATCTCCCGGCTGCGCGCGAAGATCGACCGCGGGGCCGCGCAGCCTTTGCTGCACACCGTGCGCGGCGCCGGCTACAGCCTGAGGTCAGAGACCAAATGAGCCTGAGCCTCCCGGGCGCCATCGCCGAAAGGCTGGCCCGGACGCGGCCACGCTCCCGTCTGGTGCGCTCCACCGCGTTTCGTCTGACCCTGCTCTATGTGCTTGTTTTCGCCGTCCTTGCCGTGGCGGCGCTGGGCTATGTCGCGTGGAATGCGCAGCGCCTGATCGAGCAGCAGATCCGCCAGACCATCGAGGCCGAGATCACCGGGCTTTCCGAGCAGTTCCGGCAGGGCGGCATCCGCAGGCTGGTCAACGTCATCGAACAGCGGGCGCGCCAGCCGGGTGCGGCGCTCTACCTCGTCACGACGCCGTTCGGCGAGCGGCTGGCCGGCAATGTCGAGCAGGTGCCCGTCGGTCTGCTCGACCGCCCGGGCGAGAGCGAAATCCCCTTCGCGCGCAGCTCCGACGAAGGCCAGCAGACCCGGCCCGGTCGCGCGATCGTGCGCGTCTATGTGCTTCCGGCTGGCTTTCGCGTGCTGGTGGGTCGGGACGCGAGCGAGCGTGACCGGCTGCGTGCGGTGGTGCTCAATGCGGGTGGCTGGGCCATCGGTGTGGTGATGCTGCTGGTGGTGGTCGGCGGCTTCGTGATCGCGCGGCGCATCCTCAGCCGCGTCGATGCCATGAGCGAGACCGCCGAGACGATCCTCGCCAGCGACCTGAAGGAACGGCTGCCGGTTTCCGGCGCAGGCGACGAACTCGACCGGCTCGCCACAAACCTCAACGGCATGCTGGACAGGATCGGCGTGCTGATGGGCGGCCTCAGGCAGGTCTCCGACAACATCGCCCACGATCTCAAGACGCCGCTGACGCGTCTGCGCAACCGGGCCGATTCGGCGTTGAGGGCCGATTCCTCGCCCGAGGACCTGCGCAAGGCGCTCGAAGGCATCACGGAGGATGCCGACAACCTGATCCGCGTGTTCAATGCGCTGCTGATGATCGCGCGCCTGGAGGCCGGGCAGATGCGCGAGACGCTGGGGCCGTTCGACCTTTCGGAGGTCGTGGCGGATGTTGCGGAGCTGTATGGTCCCGTGACAGAGGAAGGCGGCGGCGTGCTGACGGTCGAGGCGCCGGAGACAGCGCCGGTCATCGGCAACCGCGACCTGATCGGGCAGGCGCTGGCCAACCTCGTCGACAACGCGCTGAAATACGGCCAGAGCCCGGACGGCACGGCGCGGATCACCGTGGGCCTCCGGCGCGAGGGCGATCGCGTCGCCATCAGCGTGGCAGATCGCGGGGCCGGCATCGCGCCCGAGGAGCGGGCGAAGGCGCTGGAGCGCTTCGGGCGGCTCGACGCCAGCCGCACGCGGCCGGGCTTCGGCCTGGGGCTGAGCCTTGTCAGCGCGGTCGCGCGCATCCATGACAGCACGTTGACGCTGGCCGACAACGGGCCAGGGCTGATCGCATCCTTCAGCGTCAGGACGGCCGGGGAGGGACAATGACGACGACTGAGCCGGTGCCGGGCCGGCCGGCGCGGCTGCGGGAGCGGCTGACGGCAGCACCCCT
Organism: uncultured Allobosea sp.; assembly: GCA_964508635.1. GTDB lineage: Bacteria > Pseudomonadota > Alphaproteobacteria > Rhizobiales > Beijerinckiaceae > Allobosea. The sequence goes on from CAZDUL010000091.1 coordinate 3,005, forward strand.
GTCTCCGCCGCGTCGCAAGCCGGTCGTCATCCTCGACAGCGCGCTGCTTCAGCACCTTGACGACGACGCGCGCAGCCGTGTCGATGCTGCGATCGGCGGTGATCCGGGTCTGACGGCCTTGCTGGCCGGCGTGGCCGCGCACAGCCCATTCCTGACGCAGATCATGCGCCGGGACCCCGAGACGCTCATCTGCTGCCTCGATCAGCCTCCCGAGACGCTGCTGACGGGCTGGATCGAACAGGCGCGCGCGGCCGTGCGGGCCGCCGGGACGATCGAGCCGGCCATGACAGAGCTGCGCCGGTTGAAGCGCCGCGCCGCCCTGCTGATCGCATTGGCCGATTGCGGCGGCGTCTGGGATACACCGACCACCATCGCCGCGCTGTCGGACGTGGCCGACGCGGCGGTCGCGGCCGCGACCGACTGGTGGCTCTCCCGCGCTGCCGGCCAGGGCCGCTTCGCGCCGCCCGACCCCGCGCAACCGGGGCACGGCAGCGGACTGATGGTGCTGGCCATGGGCAAGCACGGTGCGCGCGAGCTGAACTATTCGTCGGACATCGACCTCGTCCTGTTCTTCGACCGGCAGGCGGCCCAGACCGCCGGGATCGCCGATCCGCAGGCGTTTTATGTACGCTTCGCGCGCGACCTGACGCGCATGCTCCAGGAGCGAACGGCGGACGGCTATGTCTTCCGGGTGGATCTGCGTCTGAGGCCGGATCCGGCCTCGACACAGCCCGCGGTCTCGACGGATGCGGCGTGGACTTACTACGAGACCGTCGGCCAGAACTGGGAGCGCGCGGCGTTCATCAAGGCGCGGCCTGTCGCCGGAGACATCGCGCTGGGCGAGCGCTTCCTCAAGGATCTCGCGCCGTTCATCTGGCGCAAGTATTTCGATTTCGCAACCATTGCCGACATCCACGCGATGAAGCGGCAGATCCAGGCCGTGAAGGGCCACGAGGCCATCGCAGTGGCCGGGCATGACGTCAAACTCGGGCGCGGCGGCATCCGCGAGATCGAGTTCTTCGTGCAGGTGCAGCAGCTGGTGTTCGGCGGTCGGCGGCCGGCCCTGCGGGGCCCGCGCACCCGCGACATGCTCGAGGCGCTGGTCAGCGAGGGCTGGATCACCGCCACCGTGCGCGACGAGCTGATCGCGGCCTACGATTTCCTGCGCGCCATCGAGCACCGGCTCCAGATGCGCCATGACGAGCAGACCCAGCGTCTGCCGGTCGATGTGGACGAACTCGCCGCGCTGGCGCGGTTCGCGGGTTTTGCCGGCCTCAAGGCTTTCGAAGCCGCCTTCACGCACCATGCGCGGCGTGTGGAAACGCATTATGCGCTGCTGTTCGAGGAGGGGCCGTCGCTGGCGTCGGAGGCCGGAGCGCTGCGCTTCACCGGCGCGGAAGCCGACAGCGAGACGCTTGCGACCCTGTCGCGGCTGGGCTTCCGCGATGCGCGGACGGCCGCGGAGACGGTGCGCGGCTGGCATTTCGGTCGCCGCCCGGCCGTGACGAGCCCGCGCGCACGCGAGGCACTGACGGAGCTCACACCGGCTCTGCTCGTGGCGTTCGGGCGCTCCGGCGATCCCGATGCTGGCCTGAACGCGCTGGACCAGGCCTTCGCGCGGATGCCGGCGGCGGTGGAGCTGATGACCATCCTGCGTCGGCATGAGGCGCTCCTGTCCCTGTTCGCCACCATTCTCGGCAGCGCGCCCAGGCTGGCGCGGCTCGTGGCGGCGCATCCGCATGTCCTCGATGCGCTGATCGACCCCAGCTATGGCCCAGCCGCCTTCGAGGGGGATGCTGCGGCGCGGCGCATCGCCGCTGCAGTGGGCGAGCCCGCTGCCTTCGAGGAGGCGCTGGACCGACTGCGCGATGCGGTCCGTCCCGAAACGTTCGTGATCGGCGCGCGGCTGCTGTCCGGGGCCTTCTCGCCCGAGCGCGCCGGGGCTGCGCTGGCAGGCGTCGCGGATTCGGCCGTTGCCGTGGCACTGGCGGCTGCGCGGCGCGAGGTCGAGGCCGTGCATGGCACAGTCCCCGGCGCACGCGTGGCGGTGATGGGGCTTGGCCGGCTGGGCGCGCGCGATCTCACCGCCTCATCCGATCTCGACCTCGTCATCCTGTATGACGCGCCCGACATGGAGACGCGCAGCGCGGGGACGCGGCCGCTCGACGCCGTGACCTGGCACCAGCGGCTGGCGCAGCGCCTGATCACGGCGCTGAGCGCCGCGACGCGACGGGGCACGCTCTACGAGGTCGATCTCAGGCTAAGGCCTGCCGGCTCGAAAGGACCGCTTGCTGTCAGGCTGGCCAGCTTCGAGGCCTACCAGCAGGCCGAGGCCGAGCTGTGGGAGCACATGGCGCTGACCAAGGCGCGCATCGTGGCCGGCGACGAGGCGCTCGGGCAGGCCGCGCTGGCGGTCGCCCGCGATGTGATCCGCCGTCCGCGCGAGCGGCGCTCCGTGCTCAGGGACATCGCGCAGATGCGATCCATGATCGCCGAGGCCAAGGGCGAGGCCGATCCCTGGGATCTCAAGCTGGCGGCCGGCGGGCTGACCGATCTCGACTTCATCGCCGAGGCGCTGATCCTGACCCATGCCCATGCTCATCCCGACTGGGCGCTGGCTCCGACCGGCGCGGTGTTCCGGCTGGCACGCGAAGCCGGCGTTCTGGCCGAGGCCGATGCGGCGACGCTGACGGACGCGCTCGCGTTGCTCGATGCCGTCACCCACATGCAGCGCCTGACGATCGAGGGCGCGTTCGATCCGCGCGCCATCGCCGCGCCGGTCATGCGGCTGGTGGCGAAGGCGGGCGGGGCGCCTGACGCATCGACGCTGGCGGCGATGCTGGCGGATCACCGCAAGGCCGTTCGCGCCATCTTCCGGCGCCTGATCGGCTGACGGGGCGTCAGGCGGCTTTCGCAAGAGGCGGCGCGATCGGCAGGCGCGCCATCACCAGCGTGCCGACCCCGACCTGCGAGCGCAGGCGCAGCGAGCCGCCGTGCAGTTCGCACAAGGCCCGCGAGATGGCGAGGCCGAGGCCCGAGCCCTTGTGGCTGCGCGCCGTCTCGCCGCCTTCGACCTGCTCGAAGGGACGGCCGAGGCGCGGCAGCATCGCGGCCGGAATGCCGATGCCGTTGTCGGCGATGTAGATGTTCAGCGCGCCGCTGCAGGGGCGGACCCGCACCGAGACATGGCCGCCCGCGGGGGTGAACGTCGCTGCGTTCTGGAGGATGTTGGTCAGCACCTGGCGCACCGCGGTCGGGTCCGCCATCACGGCCACGCCGTCCGGCGCGCTGATGGTGACCTCGATGCCCTTCTCGGCGAAGGAGGGACGCAGGCTGCCCATCGCGCTCTCGATCTGCGAAGCCAGCACGAGCCGCTGCGGCTCGATCCTGACGCGGCCGGCTTCGAGCTGCGACATTTCGAGAATGTCGTCGACGATGGCCAGAAGGTGCTCGCCGGAGGCCTTGATATCCTTGCAGTAGGCCAGGTGGCGCTCGCAGCCGAGCGAGCCGAACATGCCGCTCGCCATCACATCCGAGAAGCCGATGATGGCGTTCAGCGGCGTGCGCAGATCATGGCTCATGTTGGCGAGGAACTCGGTCTTGACGCGGTTGGCGAGCTCGGCCTCGGCCTTCTGCTCCAGATAGCGCTCGGCCAGCTCGGCAAGCGCCTGGGCCTGTGCCTCGAGCTGCCGGCGCGAGGCCTTGAGATCGCGAATCGTGTCCATGAGCCGGCGCTCGCTGTCCATCAGCCGGTGCTCGTGCTCCTTCAGCAGCGTGATGTCGGTGCCGACGGAGACCGAGCCACCGTCCTTGGTGCGCCGCTCGCTGATCTGGAGCCAGCGTCCGTCGGCGAGCTTGACCTCGCTCAGGCGCGAGCGCGTCGCGGGGTTGCTTTCGCGCAGCATATCCTCCGCGATCACCGGCGGCCTGGCGTGGCGCATCACCGTCTCGTAAGGCGTGCCCGGCTTGAGCGCCTCGGCCGGCAGGCCATGCAGGTTCTGGAACTTCGAATTGCAGGTGACAAGCCGCTGCTGCTCGTCCCACAGCACAAAGGCTTCCGAAATCGTATCGATGGCATCGCGCAGGCGCATGTCGGCGGTGGCATTCAGGGCCGCGACCCGCTTCTCCTCGGTGACATCGACCGCAATGCCCACGATGTGCTTGGCGCCGGTGATGCGATCGATGACCTGCTCGGCGCGGGCGCGAACCCAGACCCATCGATCCGCGGCGTCCCGGATGCGGAAATCATGGGTGAAGGCGGTGGCTTCGCCGGCGGCGACGCGCTGGGCAAGCTCGTAGAGATCGGCATCCTCCGGGTGGATCAGCGCGTTGACGTCACCGAAGGAGAGAAACTCGCGATCGCGTTGATAGCCCAGCAGGGCATACATCGAGTTCGACCAGTAGATATTGCCACGCGCCAGATCCCAGTCCCACAGGCCGCAGCGGCCGCTGTTGAGCGCGGCGTCTATCCGGTCACGGACCCGCTCGCAGTCGATATCGGCGGCCTGGGCGCGGCCCGTCTGCATCATGAAGGCGGCTGTCAGCAGGGTGAGGACGACGATCGTGCAGGCCACGATGACGATCCAGATCTGGGCGCGACTTTGCGCGGTCCGCATCGCCATCGGCAACGGCTGCACCAGCACGATCTGCCCGAGCGGGCCGGCGAGGCTGCGGCTGATCGCCAGCGCCTCGACGCCGCGATAGGTCACCTTCATCACCCCGTCGGCGGGCGCGCCGGATCCAGGGAGGGCTTGCCACCCGAGCGCTTCGCCGATGGTGCGGATGTGGGCCGGCAATGGCGGCTCTGCCGCCAGGATCAAGCCATCCGGACCGGCCATGATCACCTGCCGCTGGGCGTCCGCGGCAAGGTAGGAAAGGGCCGTGCGCAACGGAGAGGGGTCCGGAGGTCCGATCTCGGCGTGGGCCAACATCTGCGTGTAGCGGGCCGGCAGGTCGCGTGCAGCGTATGATGTCGCCGTATCGAGGTTGTCACCCACGACGCGCTCGGCATCGTCCTGGTGGGCATCGATCAGCACTGCGCAGGAGATGGCCAGCGTCAAGGCGAATGCAACGACCAGAAGCGGTATGGCCAGCCGAAGCGGCGCTTCGAAGCGCCTTAACGCAACATGCAGCGGGTGACTCATGGAGCGTGCCACACCCATGATTGCGCCCGCGCACACGTCATCGCTGGCTGCGTTTGCACGCGCCATGCCTGCCCCCTTCGGTCCTGTGGATGGCCCCATTCGGAGCCTTTTCGACGTCTCGCTTCGGAAAGACGTGCCGCATCTCCCGAATCACCCAGACTATGAGTCTTCGCGATTCGGGCGTCCAGAGTCTGATTGCGGAAACCCGAATTTTGCAGCTTCAGGTTGCGTGTTGGCTGCGCTGAATCCCCGGCGCGCGGCGGCCTGTCGGGGCGCGGCCGTATCAGCCGAGGGCGCGTTCGGCGATGTCCATCACGTCGCGCGACAGGCCCGGCATGTCGGCGATGCGACGCACCGCAGCTTCCGCGCAGGCCCTGCGCTGCGGCTCCAGCGTGCGCCATGTGCGGAAAGCCGACATGATCCGGGATGCCACCTGCGGGTTCAGCGCATCGAGAGCCACAACCAGATCGGCGATGAAATCATGCCCTGCTCCATCGGGCCGATGGAAGGCGACGGCGTTGCCGTGGGCGAAGGTCGAGATCAGCGCATAGACGCGGTTCGGCGTGCGCAGCGAGAAGCCCTTGTGCTGCATCAGCGCCTTGACCCGGCCCAGCGTGTCGTGCCGCGGAACGGCTGCCTGCAGCATGAACCACTTGTCGAGCACCAGCGGATCGGCTCCATGGCGGGCCTCGAAAGCGGCAAGCGCTGCGTCCTTCTCCGGCGCGTCCGTCAGCAGCAGGGCCGACAGAGCAGCCAGCCGGTCGGTCATGTTGCTGCTGTCTGCGAACTGGCGGTTCGCGCGGGCGACCGCCTCCGGCGAGCCGCCATGGCAGAGATAGGCCAGCGCCGCATTGCGCAAGGCGCGGCGGCCGGCGCTGGCGGCGTCGGGGCTGTAGGGGCCGTTGTCGCTCAGCGCATCGTGGGTTGCGGCGAGCTGCGGTGCCAGTGCGGAGCCGATCATGCGGGCAAGACCCTTCAACGCCCCCTGTATCGCGTCCGGGTCGACGTCAACGCCGATTTCGCGCGCGATATCGCCCGATGAGGGCAGGGCGATGAGCTGGGCCACATAGGCCGGCTCACCGCCCGAGCGAAGGGCCGCGGCGATCGGTTCGGCCAGCTTCGGGTCGGGTGTCGCCTCGCGACCAGCCTTGAGCGCCGCCGTTGCAGCGAGGAGATCGCGGGTCATCAGCGTGCGCAGCGCCTGCCAGCGATTGAACGGGTCGCTGTCCTGCGCCGCCAGCCTCAGCAGGTCGGCGGTGCCGAGCGCGATGTCGAGCTTCACGGGCGCGGAGAAGCCGCGCAGCAACGACGGCGCCGGTGCTTCGTCGATGTCGTGGAAGACGATGCTGCCTGCCGCCTTGTCGAGGATTGCCACGTCGCCGCGCATCGGCACGTCGCCGGACGCCTGCAACGGCAGGTCGCCATCCGGACCGACAAGGCCGAGGCGGATGGGAATGACCACGGGCTCCTTCACAGGCTGGCCCGGTGTTGGCGGGGTGTTCTGCGCCAGATCGAGCGTGTAGGTGCGCGCCGCCGGATCGTGACGGCCGGCGGCGACAAGCTGGGGTGTGCCGGCCTGATCGTACCAGCGGGCGAAATGGGTCAGGTCCTGTCCGGATGTCTGCGCGAAGCAGGCGAGGAAGTCCTCGACGGTGGCGGCGGTGCCGTCGCAACGCTCGAAATAGAGCTGCATGCCGGCGGCGAAGGCCTCGTCGCCGATCAGGACCTTGAGCATCCGGATCAGCTCGGCGCCCTTCTCGTAGACGGTCGCCGTGTAGAAGTTGTTGATCTCCTTGTAGGCGCGCGGTCGCACAGGATGGGCGAGAGGGCCCGAATCCTCGACGAACTGCGTCAGCCGCAGCCGCACCACGTCGGCGATGCGCTTGACCGGCCGCGAGCGCTCGTCGGCGGTGAACTCCTGATCGCGGTAGACGGTCAGTCCTTCCTTCAGACAAAGCTGGAACCAGTCGCGGCAGGTGATGCGGTTGCCTGTCCAGTTGTGGAAGTATTCGTGGGCGATGATGCCCTCGATGTTGGCATAGTCGCTGTCGGTTGCCGTCTCCGGGCTGGCGAGGACATACTTGTCGTTGAAGATGTTCAGGCCCTTGTTCTCCATCGCGCCCATGTTGAAGTCCGACACGGCCACGACGTTGAAGACGTCGAGATCGTATTCGCGGCCGAAGATGCGTTCGTCCCAGGCCATCGAGCGCTTGATCGCGTCCATGGCATAGGCGGCGCGGGCCTCCTTGCCCTTCTCGACGTGAACGCCCAGCTCGACCGTGCGGCCGGACCGGGTGATGAATCTGTCCCTCAGCACGCCGAGATCGCCTGCGACCAGCGCAAACAGATAGGCCGGCTTCGGCCAGGGATCGTGCCACACCGCGAAGTGCCGGTCCGTGCCGGGCACCTCCCCGCTGGCCAGCGGGTTGCCGTTCGAGAGCAGAACCGGGCAGGCGGCCTTCTCCGCCTCCAGCCGCACCGTGTAGACGGCCATCACGTCCGGGCGGTCGAGGAAGTAGGTGATGCGGCGAAAGCCATCAGCCTCGCATTGCGTGCAGTAGACGCCATTAGAGCGATAAAGGCCCATCAGCCGGGTGTTGGCGTCCGGGTTGATCTCGGTCTCGATGGTGAGGGTGAACGGCCTTGCGGGCGGCTCGAGCAGCGTCAGCCCTTGCGCATCGGCGACATACGCCGTTTCGTCCAATGCCGCCCCGTTCAGCGCGATCGAGACGAGCTTCAGATCCTCGCCGTCGAGCTTCAGCGGCGTGCCCGGCCCGGTGGTCTCGGCGGGCGCAAGGCCGAGGAGCGCGCGCACCCGCGTGGCCGCCGGATCGAGGCGGATGTCGAGATGCACCGTCTCGATGCGATAATCCGGCGTGCGGTAGTCCTCGAGTCGGATGACGGCGGCATCGTCTGGGCGCATCGCGGGCGGGCTCCTCGGCAGGTGGCGTTTCGGCGGACTGTCACCGCATGTAGGCCTTGCGGCCCTGGGATGGAACCGCCCTCGAGGGGGGCTCAGCGAGAAGCATCCGCCGCCAAGGGCTCCGCATGGCCGGCGACGCGCGCGATGTCGGTGCGCTCGGCCCGCACGGCCCGCTCGATGCGGTCCACCGCGGCGTGGACGGTGGCGACATCGAGCTCCGCCGCCGCGCGGCAGTGGAAGTTCACGACCAGGCCGGCCGGCGTGCGCCGCACGCGCAGGCTGTGGATATCGCAGATGACTCCGGTGGCGTCGGCTGCGCCGGACAGGACGCGTCCGATGCTCTCCACCACCGCCCATTCGCTGTTGCGGCTCTCGCCCTCGACGGTGCGCAGCGGCTCGATGTGAGTCTCGACTTCGGTGTGCGCGCCGAATTCGGCCTTGAGCGCCTCCTCCAGCCGGGTGGCGATCTCGTGGGCTTCAGCCAGCGGCATCGCGGCATCGACCTCCAGATCGAGCGTGATGCACGGCGTTTGGCCATTGGTGTGCAGCGAGACGTGATGCACCGGCGCCTTCTGCCGCGCCGCGATGAGCATGATGCGCTCGAGCGCGTTCTCCCGATCTGTGGTGGTGGGGTTGGCGGTGAGCGTCAGCTCGGCGCCCGGCGCGATGCGGGCGAGCTCGGCGGCCAGCCTGCCCTTGATGGCGCTCACCTCGTCGAGCGGCAGCGTGCGGGCGACCTTGACGCCGACCTCTCCGAGCGTTCGCCCGCCGCCCGGGCGCAGCCGCACCCAGTCCACCGCCTCGACGCCGTCGACCGCAAGCGCCGCCTCCTCGACCTGCTCGCGCAACCCCTTCGGCGCGGCGTCGATCAGGGTGGCGATGGTGCGCGCGCCGAGCCTCGCCGCCGCCACGACGATGAACAGCGAGACACCGAGCGCCGCCAGCGCGTCGCCCTGCGGCTGGCCGGCCAGCACCAGCAGCAAGCCGAACAGGGTCAGCAGCGACGACACCAGATCCGAAGCGAAATGCAGCGCATCCGCGGCCAGCGCCTCGGACTGCGTGTCGCGCGCGACGATATGCAGCGCGCGCCAGCGCGTGCCGTCGATGAGGATCGCCGCAACGAGCACGCCGATGACCAGCGGCGTC
>CAZDUL010000092.1:0-8866 GCA_964508635.1 uncultured Allobosea sp.
AGGGTGGGGGGATGAGGAGGTGGGGATAGAGGAGAAGCGCAACGGGGCGGGAGGTGGCGAAGAGCAGGGTTGAGGCGAGGGCCAGCTTCTGCTCGATGGCGGGCCCGGGGGCGTCGCCTGCTGCGATCAGCGGGTTCATGGTGGGCCACGCCGCCGTGCCGGCCGTGATGCCGATGACGCCGAACGGCAGCTGATAGAGCCGGTCGGCATAGTAGATCGCGGCATAGGAGCCGGTCGGCAGGAAGGAGGCGAGGATCATGTCGGCCAGAACGGCGATCTGCACGCCGGCCGAGCCGATCACGGCCGGTCCGAGCGCCGCCAGGAACTGCTTCACGTCGGCGTCGAGCTTCGGCCACGCGGGGCGCGCCAGGACGCCGGCCCGGTGGGCGGCGAGCGTCAGCAGGAGCCATTCCGCGACGCCCGCGGCCGCGACGCCCCAGGCGGCTGCATGAGCCGCCGTCGGAAACAGGAAGGCAACGGCCAGTGCCAGCATGATCGACAGGTTGAGCAGCACGGGCGCGAAGGCGGCCGCCGCGAAGCGGTCGACCGCGTTCAGGCAGCCCGCCTGCAGCGTCACCAGCGTGATGAACAGCAGATAGGGAAAGGCGATCTGCGCCAGCGCCACGGTCAGCGCGAACTGCGCAGGATTGTCCGTTTGTCCGGGTGCAACCAGCGTGACCAGCCACGGCATCAATGGCAGGGCCAGCGCAAGGACGAGAAGCTGGACGATCAGCACCAGCGAGAACACGCGGTTGGCGAACAGCGCCGCGCCCGCCTCGCCCGCCTGCTCGCGCAGCCGCGCATAGGTCGGGATGAAGGCCGACGAGAAAGCGCCCTCGCCGAAGATGGCGCGGAACTGGTTGGGCAGCTTCTGGGCCACCACGAAGGCGTCCATCAGCGCGCCGGCGCCGAGGATCGCGGCCAGCATGATGTCGCGCCCGAAGCCGCTGAGCCGCGACAGGAGCGTGAAGCCGCCGACGGAGAGGATCTTCCGCAGCATCGGTCAGGTCCGTGCCGCCGTGTTCGGGCGGGGCTGCGCGGGGTCAGCCATCGGGATCAGCCATCGGGGATCAGACATGCGCGGCGGGCTCTCGCGGGCCCGACCGCGGAAGGACGCCCGGCGGTGGATCGAAACCGACCTGCTCGCCAACCAGATAAAGCGGCCGGCGCTTCACCTCCGCAAAAATCCGCCCGACATATTCGCCGATCAGGCCCAGCGAGATGAGCTGGATACCGGAGAAGAACATGATCGCGACCACGAGCGTCGGAAAGCCAGGCACATCCGTGCCGAAGAACAGCGTTCGCAGCGCGTAGAACAGCGCCATCAGGGTCGCCGCCACGGCGATGACCGTGCCGACATAGGTTGCGATCTTCAGCGGCACGGTCGAAAACGACGAGATGCCGTCGAAGGCGAAGCTGAACAGCTTGCGATAGTTGAACTTGGTCGCGCCGTGCAGCCGCTCGCCGACCTCGAAGGGCACTCCGATGCTGCGGAAGCCGACCCAGGCGTAGAGCCCTTTCGAGAAGCGCGCACGCTCGCCCATGGCGCGCAGCGCCTCCACCGCCTTGCGGTCCATCAGGCGGAAATCGCCGGCGCCCTCGGGCAGCTCGGTTTCGCCGAAGCGGGCAAACAGGCGATAGAAGGCCTGGGCGAAACTGCGCTTCAGCCGCGTCTCGCCATCGCGGTCGGTGCGCACGCCGTAGATCATCTGCCAGCCTTCGCGCCACAGCGCGATGAAGCGGGCGAGCACGGCCGGCGGGTGCTGCAGGTCGGCGTCCATGATGGCGACCGCCTCGCCGCGCGCATGGTCGAGCCCGGCGGCGATGGCGATCTCCTTGCCGAAGTTGCGGCTGAACGAGACCGCGCGGATGCGGGCATCCGCGGCGTTCAGCTCGCGCATGACGGCCAGCGAGTCGTCCTGCGAGCCGTCGTCGACGAACACGACCTCGCAGGAACGGCTCGCCTGCGACAGCACGGGCATCAACGCCTCGATCAGCGGGCGCAGGTTGCGCGCCTCGTTGAAGACGGGGATCACGACGCTGATCTCGGGCGTCGGCGAGGCGGGAGCGGGAGCGGCGGTCACGAACAGTCTCGGGGTCGATTCAAGGCTGGACCTGGCAGCACTCTGGTGCGTCACGAACTACCGGCACAAGAGCGGATCGCAGGGCCGGTCACAAGTGCGTTTTCGGCTTGCTTGGCGATCTCGTTAAGCGCCGAGACAGCCGCCCGCCTGTAACAAGGACCGCCATGATGCGCCCCCAGCCGATCCGCTTCGTCCTGTGCGCCGATGATTTCGCGCTGACCCGCAAGGTCAGCCGCGGCATCCTCGCGCTGATCGAGGCTGGCCGGATCAGCGCCACGGGGGCGATGACCAACCGGCCGGCCTGGCGCGAGATGGCGCCGGCGCTGATGGCGCTGGAGGGCGGCGCCGACTTCGGCGTGCATCTGTCCCTGACCTGCGGCGCGCCGCTCGGGGCCATGCCGCTTCTGGCGCCGACCGGCGCGCTGCCGGGGCTGTCCGACGTGGCGCACGGCGCCGTCCGATCGGCCGCGGTGCGCGCGGAGATTGCCGCCGAGGTCGAGCGCCAGCTCGACGCCTTCGAGCAGGTCGCCGGGCGTGCGCCGGATTTCGTCGACGGCCACCAGCATGTCCATGCGCTGGCGGGCGTGCGCGCGGCCGTGCTGCCGGTCCTCGCGCGCCGCTATGGCGGGCGCGGCATCTATGTGCGCGATCCGGCCGATCGCGCGCGGGCGATCATGGCCCGCGGCGGGGCAGCGGCGAAGGCGCTGGCGGTGAAGGCGCTTGCGACAGGCTTCGGGCGGGCGGCGCGCGCGGCGGGGCTGCCCACCAATGCCGGGTTCGCCGGCTTCTCGACCTTCGACCCGTCGGCGAGCGATGCAGCGATGTTCGCCCGCTTCCTCATCGCGCCGGGCGAGCGGCATCTGGTGATGTGCCATCCTGGCGAGGCGGGCGACAGCGAGCTTGCCGGGCTCGATCCGGTCGTCGAGGCGCGTCCGGCGGAACTGGCCGCGCTGATGGCGATGCTCTGGCCTGAGGGCGCGAAGGCGGTGCGGTTCCGGGAGCTGCTCTGATCCTGCACGGACCGACGGGACCGCATTGCGGCCCCGTCGGGGCGGAGACGACGATCAGGCGACGGCCTTGGCGTAGAGCTCCGCCACATACTCCCAGTTCACCAGGTTCTCGATGAACGCCTTGCAGTAGTCGGGGCGGCGATTGCGGTAGTCGATGTAGTAGGAGTGCTCCCAGACGTCGTTTCCGAGGATCGGGGTGGCGCCGTGGACCAGCGGGCTTTCGCCGTTCGGCGTCTTCATCACGATGATCTTGCCGTTCTGCACGGCGAGCCAGTGCCAGCCGGAACCGAACTGGCCGACGCCGGCGGCGATGAAGTCGTCCTTCATCTTCTGCACGGAGCCGAAGGCGTCGATGATGGCCTTCTCGAGCTCGCCGGGGATCGCGCCGCCGCCGTTCGGCTTCATCCACTTCCAGAAATGGATGTGGTTGAAATGCTGTCCGGCATTGTTGAACAGCGCCGCATTGGTGCCGAACGAGCCCTTCACGACATCCTCGAGGCCCTGGCCCTCGAAGGCGGTGCCCTTCAGGAGGTTGTTGGCGTTGTTGACATAGGCGAGATGATGCTTGTCATGGTGGTATTCGAGCGTCTCGCGCGACATGTAGGGGGTCAACGCCTCATAGGCGTAGGGCAGGTCGGGCAGGCTGAAGGACATCGCGAAGCTCCTTGCGGCGTTCAGGCACGGGCAGGCGCATGACGCGCCCGTCGCGCTGTTAGCTAGGCTTCCCGGCCGCGTCGGGCAACCGCATCGGCGCGATCAGGGCCCGCAATGTTTGGCCTGAAGCGGGGGCGACGTTAGGGTTGCTTCCGCATTCGGGCGCGAATCATCGTGATCGTCCCGTGACGAGGGGGTGCTGCCGGTGGCGTTTGGCGTGATCGTGCTTGGCGCACTGATGGGTCTTGGGGGCGCTGCCGTGATGGCGCGGGGTGCGCCCTACTACATGCTCGAATGGGGCGTCGCCTATCTGGCCTCCGGCGCGATCGCGGTCTGCACCGGTCTCATCCTCGTCGTGCTGGGGCTGATGCTGCGACGGCTTAGCGCCATCGAGGCCCGGCTCGCGGCGCTGACGCGAGCGCCGGAGATCCCGGTTGCGCCGGCCGTGTCTGCGCCGATTGCGCCGACGCCGGCAGATTCCGGACTGGCCGCTCCGGCTTCGGGAGCCGCGGCGGCCGTGGGCGCCACGATCGCAGCCATGGCGGACGCGCAGCAGCGCCCCGCAGAGACTGTCCCGGACACGTGGCAGGCGGGGGCGACGCCGGTTGCGGTCCAGCCGGATCTCGCCGACGCGGCACGCGGCATCCTGTCGTCGGTCGCCGCGAGGGAGGCCGCCGCGCCGGATGCAAGCCAGATGGTGGCGGTCGCCGCAGAGCCGGCCCTGACGCCGCCGCCGCCAGCGCTCGACCCGTTCGAACGGATCAACAAGGCGCTGCGCGATCTCAGGGAGGGCGCCCTTGGCGTCGGCGCGGCCGGCAGCGCGCCGGATGGCGAAACCGATGCCGTCCCCGCAGTCCGCCCCGAGGCCGACCCCGACCTTGTTGCTGATGCCGGTAGGGCGGCGGGGGGCGGCGTCGATATCGCGGCCGACGCCAGCCCGGAGCCTTTCGAGCCGCCTGCCGCGTCCGCTGTGGCCGGCGATCGACCATCGCCCGCGCTTGACCGCGCGGCCCTGCTGCCGGACGCACTGGGCGATCTCGACGAACTCAGGGGCCAGTTGCTGACGGATCAGACCGGCACGCTTCGGTCTTGGGAGGTCTCCGCCACAGTCCCCGACAGGGATGCCGATGCGCCCGGGTCGCAACCGCCATCGATGGTCGAGGCGCGCGCGGAGCACGCTCCGGTTCTCGAGCCTCCGCTGCCGGACACGGAACCTGCGCAGCCCGCTGCGCCCGAGACGGCTGCCAATCCTGCACCGGTCCAGTCGAATGACGGTGTCATCGCCGCCTACACCGTCGGAGACAGCTCGTTCACCATGTATGCCGACGGCCGGATCGAGGCCGAGGCACCGGAGGGCCGGTTCACCTTTGCATCCATAGACGAGTTGCGTGCCTTCATGGCCGAGCGGCGTCGGTCGTAGCGGCTGGCGGGAACCGGCTCAGCCCCCCCTGATGAGCGGCGCGAGGGCGCGGAAATCGGCGGTTCCGGCCCGCTCGAGCCACTCGAACACGACCATCTCGGCCGTCACCGGCACGATGCCCGCGGCCCCGGCGCGGGCCAGCGCCGTGTCGAGGCTCGCGCGCCGGCGAGCGCCGATGGCATCGACCACGAGCGCAACGTCATGGCCCATCGCACAGGCCTCCAGCGCGGTCTGCAGGACGCAGACATGGGCCTCGAAGCCGCAGATCACCAATGTGTCGCGACCGGCCGCAGCATGGCGGGCGATCGCGGCGGCGAAAGCCGGTTCCGACATCGCGGAGAAGGCAATCTTCTCGATCACCGGGGAGCCTTCCGGCAGCGCCCCGGCCAGGGCGGGAACCGTCGCGCCAAGCCCCTTGACATACTGCTCGCTGACCGTGACCGGCACCTCCAGCCGCCCGGCAGCGGCCAGCAGGAGGCGGATCATCGCGAGCGCCGCCTCGCCGCCCTCGATCGCCGGCATGAGCCTCTCCTGGGCGTCGATGAGCAGCAGTTGCGAGGAGGCCGCGCTCAGCCGCTTCATGCGGTGGCATCCGTGCTCTTGAAACCGTCGATGCAGGTCAGCGCGAAGGCGTAGGCGAGGCCGGTCTCCTTCAGCGAATCGAAACGGCCGCTGGCGCCGGCATGGCCTGCCGTCATGTTGGTGGAGAGCAGGATCGGCCCGCCGCCCGTCATGGTGGCGCGCAGGCGTTGCACCCATTTCGCGGGCTCCCAGTAGGTCACGCGCGGATCGGTCAGCCCGGCAATGGCGAGGATCGGCGGATAGGCCTGGGCCTTGACGTTGTCGTAGGGCGAATAGCTGCGGATGGTCGCGAAGGCGGCCGGATCGTTGATCGGGTCGCCCCATTCCTGCCATTCGGGCGGCGTGAGCGGCAACGACGCGTCCATGATGGTGTGCACGACATCGACGAAGGGAACATCTGCAATGATGCCGGCGAACAGGTCGGGGCGCATGTTGGCGACCGCGCCCATCAGCATGCCGCCGGCGCTGCCGCCTTCGGCCACGATACGGCCCGAACGGGTGAAGCCGGCGTCGCACAAGGCTTCCGCGCAGGCGATGAAATCGCTGAAGGTGTTGGGCTTGTGCTGCTTTTTCCCGGTCTCGTACCAGCGCCAGCCCTTTTCCGTGCCGCCGCGCACATGGGCGATGGCGTAGACGAATCCGCGGTCGACGAGCGACAGCGGCCTGACCCGGAACGACGCCGACATCGCGGAGCCGTAGGCGCCGTATCCGTAGAGCAGGCACGGCGCCGACCCGTCGAGCCTCAGGCCAGCCCGATGCAGGATCGAGATCGGAACCCTCTCGCCATCCCTGGCGGTCGCGAAGATGCGGCGCACGACGTAGTTCGCCGGGTCGTGGCCCGACGGCACCTCCTGGCGCTTGACGAGCACGCGTTCGCCGGTGGCCATGTTGTAGTCGAAGGTCTCGGCCGGCCTGGCCATCGAGGCGTAGGTGAAGCGCAGCCAGTCGGTCTCGAATTCGAGGCCGGCGTCCATCCCGAGCGCATAGGCCTCCTCGTCGAAGGCGATGGCCTGCTCGCGGCCCGTTGCGAGATCGTGGATGACGATGCGGGGCAGCGAATCCTCGCGCTCGAGGCGCACCAGCCGGCCCTTCAGGCAGGCATGGCTGACGATCATGCGCCCCTGGACGTGGGGGATGAGGTCGCGCCAGCCCTGAGGGCCCGGCTCGGCGACCGGCGCCGCGACGATCTTGAAGTCTTCCGCCCCGTCGGCGTTGGTCAGGATCAGAAGGCGCTCGTCGTGATGGTCGACGTCGTAGCGCACGCCAGGGCGGCGTGCGGCGACGAGCTGTGCCGTGCCGGACGGATCGGCCAGATCGACGAGCCAGACCTCGGCGCTGTCATGGTCGGAGCAGTCGATGACGAGATAGGCCCCGGATTGGGTCTCAGAAATCGAGACGAATTGATCGCCCTCGCGCTCTTGGAAGATCAGCGTATCCGCGGCCGCATCGTCGCCGAGCCTGTGGCGCCAGACGCTGGACGGGCGGTGGTTGGCATCGAGGCGGACATAGTAAAAGGCGCGCGAATCGGCAGTCCAGACCACTGCGCCCGTGGTATCGGGCACCCGATCCGGCAGATCCGCGCCGGAGGCGAGATCGCGCACGCGGATCGTGTAGAGCTCCGAGCCCTGTTCGTCGGCGCTCCAGGCCAGCAGGCTGTGATCGGGCGCATGATCCGCGTCGCCGAGATCGAAGAAATCCTTGCCGCGGGCGAGCCTGTCGGCGTCGAGCAGCTTCTGCTCGCGTCCGCCGTTTCGTGGCTTGCGGCAGATCAGCGGATGTTCGCCGCCGCGTCGGTAGCGGCTGTAATACGACCAGGGGCCGTCATGCCGCGGCGGGGCAACATCGTCCTCCTTGATGCGGGCCCGCATCTCGGCGACGAGGGTTTTCTGCAGCGCCCGGGTCTGGGCCAGCACCGCATTGCAATAGCGATTCTCGGCCTTGAGAAGCGCGGCGATGTCCTTCGGCGTGGCATCGGGATTGCGCAGCACCTCCTGCCAGTTATCAGCGCGAATCCAGTCGTATTCATCTGTCCAGGTCACGCCATGGGCGCTGTGCTGCCGCGGACGCCTGGGCGCGACGGGCGGTTTCGCCGGGCGGGTCGCTCGCGTCTTCGCGGTCAGATCAGGCATGGTCCGGCTCGAAGCTGAGAGCGGTCCCGTTCATGCAGTAACGCTCGCCCGTCGGAGGCGGTCCATCGTTGAAGACATGGCCAAGATGGGCGTCGCAGGTGGAGCAGCGGATTTCGATGCGCCGCATGAGCCATGAGCGATCCTCGTGCCGCGACACGGCCTGCGGTGTCACCGGCGCGTAATAGCTTGGCCACCCCGTGCCCGAATCGAACTTGGTCTCCGAACGGAACAGCGCCGCTCCGCAGCACACGCATCGATAGAGGCCGGCTGCCTTCTCGTTCCAGTAAGGGCCCGTGAAGGCGCGTTCGGTCCCGTGTTCGCGCGTGATGCGATACTGCTCGGGCGTCAGGAGGGCGCGCCACTCCTCATCGCTCCTGACGACTTTTGCAGGTGAAACCATCGACCACAGCTCCAAAAATGCTTGTGTGTGTGTCGGTGAAGCCGGTTCATGTCCCCAAGAATTCGGGGATGGATCCGCTCGACCCTGACCCGCGAGACATAGGGACACCGAAATGCTTCGACAAGAACGACGACGGCTCAAGTAACTGAATCAGACGGCAGATTGGCGTGTTGCACGGAAATCTGGGCCACAGTCGCCGTCAGCATTCGTGACGCAAAAAACTCATGGCACGATTGAACAATTGCGGCGACAAGCTTCTTGAACAAAAGTCTCTATGAACGTAATTTCAGATTGGCGGCGTTCGCGGCGAACATGTCGAGCCGTCCGTTCCCCGACGAGCATGGGTCGCCATCACCTGAGTCCATGCTTCGATGCGTTTTGAAACCGTTGCCTCCACAAGAGTGCTTTGCCCACCGGAGATACGTCGATGTCCGACCCCATGGCCACCAACTTTATCGAACTGACAGCCGACATCGTGTCGGCCTATGTGGCCAACAACAGCATCTCGTCAGGCGATATTCCCTCGCTGATCGCCGAAATTCATGCCGCACGCGTGAAGGTTTCGTCCGGGCAGGAGGTTCAGGCCC
>CAZDUL010000093.1:0-9045 GCA_964508635.1 uncultured Allobosea sp.
CCCGGCGCCGTGGGGCGTTGGCGCGGGCGGGGGGCCGGGTTCGCGGCGCTGGCGGGCGCAGCCAACGCGGTAGGCGGCGCATCCGCGAAGCTGGCGCCGGCGAGCGTCGTGCCCGACTACAGGAGCAAAAGCGACGACATCGCCTTCAGCGTGGTGATGGCGAGCGCGATCTCCACAGTGGTGATGCTGGCCTATCCGGCCCTGTGCGCCTGGCTCGGTCTCGATGACCGGCTGACGGGCATCGAGACCGAGCCAGGCGCACAGGGCCGGATAGGCCAGCATCACCACGGTGGAGATCGCGTTCGCCATCACCACGCTGAAGGCGATGTCGGCGCTTTTGCTCCTGTAGTCGGGCACGACGCTCGCCGTCGCCAGCGTCGCGGATGCGCCGCATACCGCGTTGGCTGCGCCCGCCAGCGCCCCGAACCCGGCCTCTCGCCCGAGCCAGCGCGCCAGGGCGACGGCCGCAACCAGCGTCACCGCCATCGCAACCACGACCAAGAGTGCCGTGCCGAGGCCGAGCGCCGCGATATCGCCGAGCGCGATGCGCAGGCCCAACAGGCCGATCGCCCAGCGCAGCAATGTCTTGACACAGAAGGTCAGCCCCGGCTCGAAGCGCGGATGGCGCGCCAGCCGGAACAGGGCGATGCCGATGACGAGCGCGATCACCATGTCCGGCAGCGCGAGCCGACCGCCGGTCGCCGCCTTCAGCGCCGGCGCGGCGAGCCAACTGGCCACCGCGACGGCGAGAGAAATCGCCACGCCCGGGGCGACGCGCTGCAGCGCGACCATGGTGGGAAGACGAACGGCGCTCATCGCGGGCGTCTTGTTGCCGAAGCGGGGAAGAACAGCGACGGTGCGCGCGGACGGCCCGGCGCGCCGCCGGCGGGGCATGATGTTCGCCCGCGCCCGCTCACGCAGAACGATACAACTTGGTCATCACGAACTCCCGATGGCCCAGCGCCTCGGCGGCAGTGAGCCGGCCGTTGGCCGTGCGCACGATGCTGGCGATCAGCGCGTCGCCGGCCTCCGGGATCGTCAGGGTGCGCCTCAGGATGCCCGACACGTCCACATCGATGTGCTCGGGCATGGTGCGCATCGTCTGCGGATTGCCGGTGATCTTGATGACCGGCACGATCGGGTTGCCGATGACATTGCCCTGGCCGGTCGGGAAGGTGTGGATGACATAGCCGCCCGCCGCCATCAGCGTCACGCACTCGGCCGCCGCCGACGAGGTGTCCATGAAGTAGAGGCCCGGCCCCTTGGAGGGCGTCTGCGCCGGTTCGAGAACGTCGATATAGGTCGAATTGCGGCCGATCTTCTCGAGATTGCCGAGCGCCTTCTCCTCGATGGTGGAGAGACCGCCCTTGATGTTGCCCTTGGTGGGCTGGCTGTCGGAGAGGTCGGAGGTCTTGTGCGCCTCGATGACCTCGTCCTGGTAGGCCTTCCACATCTTGTACCAGCGCTCGCCGACCTCGGGCGTCGCCGCGCGCGCCTTGCACAGATGCTCCGCGCCGGTGATCTCGGAGGTTTCGCCGAACACGCCGTAGATGCCCTTCGGCAGGAGCTTGTCATACATGTTGCCGACCGTCGGGCAGGATGACAGCCCCGTCGTGGTGTCGGACTCGCCGCACTTGGTCGAGATCCACAGCTCGGAGATGTCGCAGGTCTCCCGCTGCAGCTCGGAGGCCCACTGCACGAACTCCTTGGCGACATAGGACGCCTTGGCGATGGTGCCGATATCGCCGACGCCCTCGATGCCGAAGCCGACCACCGGTTTGCCGGTCCTGGCGATGCCATCGACGATGATCTTGGTCCAGCCATCCTCGATGCCGATGACCACGACCGCCGCGACGTTCGGGTTCGAGCCGATGCCGATCAGCGTGCGGAAATGCAGCTCGAGGTCTGCGCCGAACTGCAGCCGGCCATAGGCGTGCGGCAGCGCCAGAACGCCCTTGACGTTGTTGGCCACCGCCTCGCAGGCCGCGTTGGAGAGGTCGTCGAGCGGCAGGATGACGACGTGGTTGCGCACGCCGACGCGGCCGTTCTCGCGGCGCCAGCCCATGATCGATCTGGCGGCGGCCGTCGTCTTGCGGCGCGGGCGCGGGGCCTTGAAGGCCGGCACGTCGATCTTGCGGCCCTTGATCGTCTCGAGACGGTTCTGGTTCAGCTCGAAATTGGCGACGATGGTCATGGGGTCAGCCCTGTTCTGCTCCCGGCATCAGCGCCGTGCGGAGCGAAGCGGAGAAAGGGGAATCCCGGCGCCCGATCGCATCCCGCCGAGCCTGCGAAGGCGCCGCCGGGGCCGGCGTCGGGGCGGAGGTCACCAGCGCTTGGTCTTGAGGTTATGGACGTGGACGTAGCCGCCCTTCTCCACCGGAGCGACGATCCTGCCGATGTCCTGGGCATACTTGATGGCGGTGTCGCCGGCCTTCAGGTCCTTGAGCGCCACCTTGTGGCCGATCGGAACATCGGCCTTCGCGACCAGCTCGAAGGCGGAGTTGTCCTGGGTGACGACGCAGAGCATCTTCGTGCCCGCCTTCAGCCCCTCGACGACGACGACGCCGACATTGTCCTGGTGATCATGCACGAGCAGGTGCGGTGCAGCCATGGCTTGCTTCATCCTCCCGATTGTCCGCGTCATCCGATGAATGCCCGGTTCGCAGACGGCCTCTCGACGCACGGGCATGAATAGTCTTATATAAGACAGATGAGTGCTGACAAGCGCGAAAGCGACGCCATGGATGCAAGCCCGCACCGCGCCCGGCGAATGGCGCAGCCTGCCGAGATGGTGGGCTTCCGGCCGCTCTATCGGCAGGTGAAGGACGCCTTCGTGAAGCGCATGGTCGACGGGCTGTGGGCGCCGGGCGCGCTGTTGCCCAGCGAGGGCGAGCTGGCGCGCGAGTTCGGCGTCAGCCAGGGCACGGTGCGCAAGGCGCTCGACGAGATGGAGGCCGAGAACCTCATCGTGCGCCAGCAGGGCAAGGGCACCTTCGTCGCCCAGCACGACGAGGAACGCATCCTGTTCCAGTTCTTCAAGCTGGTGATGGATGACGGCGTTCCGCGCTTTCCCGACAGCAATGTTCTCTCGGCCAGCGTCGAGACCGCAACGGAGGAGGAGGCGCGCGAGCTCGAGCTGCCGCGCAGCGCGCGGGTGGCGCGGGTGCGCCGCGTGCGCACCATCGCCGGCGTGCCGATGATCGTCGAGACGCTGACGCTGCCGGACGCGCTGTTCCCGGGCATCACCGAAAGCGAGGTGCCGAACAGCCTCTACGCCTACTATGCCGACCGCTACGGCATCACCATCGCCTATGCGCGCGAACACCTGAAGGCGATCGCGCTGTCGGCCGAGGATGCGGCCCTCTTGTCCCGACCGCCGGGCCACCCCGCCATCCTCGTCAAGCGGCTGGCTCGCGCACTCGATTCGCGGGCGGTCGAGTGGCGCGTCAGCGCCTATCTCACGGATAACGCGCACTATCTGGCATCGATGCGATAGGACACGCCACACGCGCATCGCTGCAGCAACCGGCCGCGAAGAGCCGGGATCTCGTGAACGATCATCACCGAAACGGAGGACACTGGATGAACCTGTCACTCACCCGCCGCGGCGGCTTCGCCTGCGCCCTCGCGCTGACGGCCATCGCCCTTGCCGCCAAGCCAGCTGCAGCGCAGGGCTATCCCACCCGCCCGATCACGCTCATCGTGCCCTTCGCCGCCGGCGGCCCATCCGATGTCATCGGGCGGCTGATCGGGGAGCATATGGGCCGCACGCTCGGCCAGCAGGTCGTCGTCGAGAACGTCGCCGGCGCCGGCGGCACGGCCGGCGCGACCCGCCTCGCGCAGGCCGCGCCGGATGGCTACACCATCCTCATCCACCACCTGGCGCTGAAGGCCGCCCCCGCGCTCTACAACAACCTGCGCTACGATACCGCCACCGCCTTCGAGCCCATCGGCATGGTCAACACCGGGCCGATGGTCATCACCGGCAAGATGGCGCTCGCGCCGCAGACGGCGCAGGACTTCTTCGCCTTCGCGAAGGCGCAGGGCGACCGACTGACCATGGCCCATGCCGGCGTCGGCTCCAACTCGCATCTGTGCATCATCCTGATGGGCCAGGCCATCGGCGCGAAGCCGACGCAGGTCGCCTATCGCGGCACCGGGCCGGCGATGACCGACCTCGTCTCCGGCCAGGTCGATGCGCTGTGCGACCAGTCCACGACCGCGGTGCCGCAGATCACCGCCGGCAAGATCCGCGCCTATGCCGTCACGTCGCCCCAGAGGCTCGACGTGCTGAAGGATGTTCCGACCGCGCGCGAGGCGGGCGCGGCCATCGACATGACCATCTGGCACGGGCTCTACGCGCCGAAGGGCACGCCGGCCGAGGCGCTGGACAAGCTCAACGCCGCGCTCAGGCAGGCCGTGGCGGACCCCGCCATCAACGCCCGCTTCGCCTCCTTCGGCACCACCGCCTTCCCCGCCGCGCAGATGACCCGCTCCGCCCACAAGGCGGCGTTCGACGCCGAGGTGGCCAAGTGGGCGAAGGCGCTCAAGGATGCCGGCGTCAATCCGGCGGCGGCGAACTGAGTCGCCGCGACGGCATTGCGGGCCGGCCGCGCGCTCACAGCGCGATCGGCCGGCCTTCCCGGATCGAGCGCTCGGCCGCAAGGCCGATGCGCACCGCCTTGAGGCCATCGGCCATCGTCACCTCCACCGGCCCGCCCTCGCGCACGACGCGGTTGAAGCCGAGGTGCTGGTAGTAGGTCGAGCCGTGATGGTCGCCGGCCTTGAGGATCGTCTCCTCGACGTGAACGGCGCGGCGAACCGGGTTCTTTGGCTCGCGCGGCGACACCACGATCTCGCTCTCGCGCTCGCCCCCACCCGGCCAGAAGCGCGCCGGCCCCGGAACGAAGGCCTCGACCTTGCCGGCCGAGCCGGTGGCGGCCAGCTCCTCCTGCCAGTAGGAGCCCTCCGCAAACATGCACAGGTCAAGCATGGCGCGGATGCCCGATCGGAAATCGACGATGACGTAGGCATTGTCGATGATGTCGGGCACGCGCCCGTCATAGCGCTCGTCCCTGTGGTTCACGTCGGCCCCGCCGGAGGCGTAGACACGGCAAGGCTCGTCCTGCGCGACCAGCCGCATCAGGTCGAAGAAGTGGCAGCATTTCTCGACGAGCGTGCCGCCGGTGCGCGCCGCGAAGCGGTTCCAGTCGCCGACCTTGCGCAGGAAGGGAAAGCGATGCTCGCGGATCGCGAACATCCTGAGGTCGCCAACCGCGCCGCCGCGCACCGCGCGGATCAGTTCGGCGACAGGCGGCATGTAGCGATACTCCATCGCCACCCAGATCGGCGCCGCGTGCCGCTCGGCAGCCGCCTCGAGTGCCGCGCAATCGTCGTCGGTGGTGCAGACCGGCTTCTCCACCAGGATGGGCAGATCGGGCCGCATCGCGAAGATGTCGTCGAGGATCGCCTTGTGGGTGTCGTTGGGGCTGGCGATCACCACCGCATCGAGCGCTGCGTCCTCCAGCAGCGCCCGGTGGTCGGCATGGGCCTTCGCCCCGCCGGCGGCTGCCGCCGACAAGGCCCGCTGCTCCGCGTCCGGGTCCGACACGGCGACCACCCGCGCGCCCGGCACCAGCGCGAGGTTGCGGATGTGCTCGCGCCCCATCATGCCCGCGCCGATGAGGCCGTAATTCACGGTCTGCGCCGCCATCACGCCAGCTCCACCACGGGGATGTTCATCTCGCCGGCGAGCGCGCGCAGCACGCCGCGGTGCTCGCCATAGACGATGGCGACGTGGTGCTCGAGGCCGAACTCCAGCATCGCCTCCTTCACCTCGCCGACCGGGCGGTCGAAGCGCACGACGCCCGACGTGCCGGTGAAACTCATCGGCGCGCGAAGCACCTCGGCGCCCGCCAGCACGAGCGCCGTGCGACCCTTCGCCTGGCTGAGACGCGCCACCGTGATGCGGCCGGGCTTGAGCGTGAACTCCTGCAACAGCGGCATCCGGCGATTGGAATGGATCTGGGCCCGGGGCTGCACGGTCTCGTCCGCCATCGACAGCGGCGCCGAGCCGCAATGCCAGAACACGGCGCTGTCCGACGCCTCGTCCATGTCCACGATGTCGACCAACCAGGACGGCGCGCCGGCCGTCTCCTGGAGAATGAGGCTTGTCAGCGCGCCATGAACATCGGCCTCGCAGGCGCAGGGCGTCTTCGCTTCCGTCATCACGCCCATCGGGCCGCAGACCGCGCAGCCGTAGTCGGTGAAGGTCTCGGGCCAGCAGCGCACGGCCAGAGCGGTCGCGCCCTCCCGATCCCTGATGGCGCCGAGCGCGTCGATCAGGCTCAGGCTCCTGTCGAGCTGGGCCTGATCCACCTCATCCAGTCCCTGCAGCCGCGCGCCAACCTGCGCGCGGGACGCGGCGATGGCCACCGGCGGCACGGACGACGCAGCCGCGAACAGATCTTGCAGCGCCACCCGCTTCACCGTCACGCCGGCCAGCGCGTCGAGCCGCCCGGCATCGTAGGCGCAGGTGTCGAACCCGGCCGGATGCTCGCCGATGAGCCCGATGGTCTTTCCCTTCAGTGCGGCGGCGACCTGCCTCGCCCGCGCCTGCTCGACCATGGAAGGCTTCGGAGAGGCGAGATAGACGGGGTCGCGCTCGTCACCCATCACCAGACCGCCGATGGCGTCATGGATCATCGGCGCGTCCGGGGCGCTGTAGAGCCAGCGCAGCGGCTCGCCCCTGAGGCCCAGCGCGTGCGCGGCGAGGTTGAGCCCGCAGAACGCATTGAGGCGCAGCCGCCCGCCCGTCCGCGGCTCGGGGATGGCCCAGATCGCCAGCGGCCCCATCCGCTCGGCGGCGATCCTTACCGCCATCGACGCGTCGCAGAAGGTGATCTGCAGGATCAGCACGAGGTCGAGCTGGCGCTGCTTGAGCGTTGCGATGGCTGCTTCCGTCTGTGCCGTGTCGAACAGAAGCGTCCGCTCGCCGACGATCTCGTGGCCCGTGCCGTCCAGCGCCGCAAGACAGGCCGCCAGCTTCTCCTCTGCGAAAGGCACATCGAAGGTCGGCCGCGCCAGCGGCAGGATGCCGATCACGGGCATGTCACATCGCTCCGTAATGGTGCCGGAAGCTGGCATCGGGATGCGCGATGGTGGCACACCCGCCATAGAGCGGGTGGTCGAACCAGGGCGTGGCCCTTGCGTCGGTGAGCGCATTGAGCTCGGCCATGTAGGGCCGGCTTGTCGCGCGCAGGCCGGCGCGGATCGCCCCCCAGTCCGGAAAGGCCCTGAAGGGTTCGGCCCAGATGGCGCGGCCGGCGAGATAGCCCGATGCGCCGGCCGCGTAGGCATAGTCCAGAACCGTCCTGAACTCGTCCATCCCGGCGCCGGCCGAGAGCATCACCCACGGCCGCCCGCTCAGACGCCCCATCTCGTCGAACAGCGCCTGCGTCGCGGCCCGGTCGGCCTCGCCGATGCCCCTGGCGGGCACGGGGCTTTCCAGCTTGAACAGGTCGACGCCGTAATCGGGCCTGGCGAATTCGCGCACGCTGTCGAGAACATGGTCGGCGTGCTTGCCCTGCATCTCGACATAGTCCGTGGTCTGGTGCGTGTCCTTGGCCAGCGGATAGACGAGCAGCTCGAACACGAACGGGATGTCGTAGCGCGCGCAGGCTGCGCCGATGCGCCGGACGAAATCCTGCTGGGCGAGATTGACCGCCAGGTCCGCATCCGGCCGATACCAGGCCAGCACCTTCACCGCGTCGGCGCCGCAGCGCTTGATCTTCTCCACCGACCAGTCGTCGATCTCGGACGACAGCCGCCCGCCCGGCGTCTCCCGGAAGATCGAATCCTCGAGCGTCACGATCAGCCCCCTCGCGGGCGACAGGATCGAGAAGCCCCGCGGCAGGGCGAAATGCGGGTCGAGCAGCATGGCGGAGGCGTCCGCCTGCAACTCCTCCACCAGCATCAGCTTGAAGCCGGCCACATCCTCGTAGGGCGCCTCTGGCAGGCCGCGCGCCGCCTTGATCGGGTTCTTGATCGGCGGGCGCTGATCGACCGCCACCATCTTGAAGCGGCCGCTGGCGTCGGCCATGCGGCGCAAGCCCCACAGCTTGCCGGGTGAAAGCGTCGTCATGGGCAACTCCCGAGAAAGGCCTCGACCTCGGCGCGCGTCGGCGCGCCCTTGCGTCCGCCGAAGCGGGTGCACTTGATGGCGGCGGCCGCGTTGGCGAAGCGCACGGCCGCGCGTTCGTCCTGCCCCTCGGCCAGCGCCAGCGCGAAGGCGCCATGCCAGACATCGCCCGCGCCGAGCGTGTCGACCGCCGCCACGGGGAAGGCGGGAACATGGCCGATCGCGCCATCGGCCCAGACATGGACGCCGCCCGGCCCGCAGGTCACGGCAAGCCAGCGGGCGCGGCCCGCATGAGCCTCGGCGAAGCGGCTCAACGCGGCTGCCGGGTCGCCGAGCCCCGTCAGTTCGGCGAGGCCCTGCTCGGAGAAGGCGATGTGCGTCGGCAGATCGAGACTGTCGGCGACGAGCGGCTTGCGATCGCCGTCGAGCACGGCGGGGATACCGGCCTCGCGCGCCAGCGCGAACAGGTGGGCTGCGGCCTCCTCCCAGCGCGTGTCGCACAGCACCGCGCCGACGCCCGCCGGCAGCGCGCGCGGCAGCCAGTCGGGCCGCAGCGGCATGTCCGGATCGGAGTAGGACACGATCATCCGCTCGCCGGCGGGATCGACCAGGATCGCGGATGTTGGCGATCTGCGCCCGGAGATCGGCAGCGAAAACGACAGATCGACGCCCTCGGCCACGAGTTCCGCGCGGACCGCATCGCCGGTCGCATCGTCGCCCAGCCGCGTCATCAGCGCAGCCTCGCCACCGAGCCGGGCAATGGCGACCGCCGCGATGGCGGCGATGCCGCCGCCCACCAACTCGCGTGCGCTGGCGCGGTATTTCTCCGCCTTCGTCTGCCTTCCAGGCACCGCGTACACAGAGGCCAGAACAGGGATGCCCGAGTCAACAACGCCAGCCAAGGG
>CAZDUL010000094.1:0-8649 GCA_964508635.1 uncultured Allobosea sp.
AAGACGGCATACGAAATCAATTCCGGTCTCGGGGGCTCGGAGATGTTTAAAAGAGACCTTGGCAAGGTTGTACTGGGTGTTCCTCGTCGTCGGCGACGTGGAGCTGGTGGTCCGCAAGGTTCCGCTGCCGGCCCGGCTGAAGCGAACCGGCGGCGCCTGACGCGCCCTGGGGGCTGTCGGTGCCCCGTCCGGTAGCGTTGACCTGACGGCTCAAACGGCCCACACGGTCCGGTTGTTTGCGGGAGCGGACCGATGAAGTTCCTCGATCAGGCCAAGATCTACGTGAAGGCTGGGGATGGCGGCGCGGGGTGCGTGTCGTTCCGGCGCGGGAAGTTCATCGAATTCGGCGGGCCCGACGGCGGCGACGGCGGACGTGGCGGCGATGTCTGGGCGGAATGCGTCGAGGGGCTGAACACGCTCATCGACTTCCGCTACATGCAGCATTTCAGGGCCAAGACCGGCGGCCATGGCATGGGCAAGCTGCGCGCCGGCGCCAAGGGCGCTGATGTGGTGCTGAAGGTGCCGCCGGGCACGCAGGTGCTGGCCGAGGACGGCGAGACGCTGATCTGCGACATCACCGAGCCCGGCCAGCGCGTGCTGCTGGCCAGGGGTGGCAATGGCGGCTTCGGCAATGCCTACTTCAAGACCTCAACCAACCAGGCGCCGCGTCGCGCCAACCCAGGTCTGCCGGGGGAGGAGGCAACGCTGATCCTGCGCCTGAAGCTCATCGCGGACGCAGGGCTTGTCGGGTTGCCCAATGCCGGCAAGTCGACCTTCCTGGCCGCCGTGACCGCGGCCAAGCCGAAGATCGCCGACTATCCCTTCACCACGCTGCATCCCGGCCTCGGCGTGGTGCGCGTCGACGGGCGGGAGTTCGTGCTGGCCGACATTCCCGGTCTGATCGAGGGTGCGCATGAGGGCGCGGGTCTTGGCGACCGCTTCCTGGGCCATATCGAGCGGTGTCGGGTCCTGCTGCATCTGGTCGACGGCACGTCCGATCATGCCGGCAAGGCCTACAAGACGGTGCGCAAGGAACTCGAGGCCTATGGCGCCGACCTTGCCGCCAAGCCCGAGATCGTGGCTCTGTCCAAGGTCGATGCGCTCGACGCGGCCACGCTGAAGGAGCAGATGGCGCGTCTGAAGCGCGCCGCGAAGCGTGCGCCGCTGGCGCTCTCGGCTGCGTCGGGGCAGGGCGTAGCGGAGGCTCTGCGCGCGCTCCTCGCCGTGATCGATGAGGCGCGGGAGCAGGGCCGGGCGCAAGAGCGGGCGACCGCGTCCGGCGGCGCCGAAGGCGGCTGGCGACCGTGACGGCCCGCTGTGCTTGCTCCATGCCATCGCCCTGGCCTTCCGGTTCCGTCATGTCCGTCACGCTGCCTCGTATCGAACAGTTCCGCCGCGTCGTGCTCAAGGTCGGCTCGGCCCTGCTGGTGGACCGCGCCCGCGGGCGCCTGCGGCAGGGCTGGCTTGCCGCTCTCGCCGAGGACATCGCCGACCTCCACGGGCGCGGAGCGGATGTGCTGGTGGTGTCATCCGGCGCGATCGCGCTGGGGCGGACGGTTCTGGGCCTCCCCGCTGGTCCGCTGCGGCTGGAGGAAAGCCAGGCGGCGGCTGCCGTCGGGCAGATCGCGCTGGCGCGTCACTGGTCCGAGGCGCTCGGTCACCATGGGCTGACGGCGGGGCAGATCCTCGTCACGCTGGCCGATACTGAGGAGCGCCGACGCTATCTCAATGCCCGCGCCACGATCGGGCGTTTGCTCGACCTGCGCGCGGTTCCCGTCATAAACGAGAACGATACGGTCGCCACCACGGAAATCCGCTACGGCGACAATGACAGGCTGGCGGCGCGGGTCGCGACGATGGCCGGCGCGGACCTGCTGGTTCTGTTCTCGGATGTGGACGGGCTCTACACGGCGCCGCCGGCAAAGGATCCGCAGGCGCGCCATCTGCCTGTCGTCGAGCGGATCACCGCCGGTATCGAGGCGATGGCGGGCGGCGCCGCGTCCGAACTGTCGCGTGGCGGCATGGCCACCAAGATCGAGGCGGGCAAGATCGCCGTCTCCGGCGGCGCGCACATGCTCATTGCCGATGGACGGCCGAAGAATCCGCTGGCTGCCGTGGCGGCGGGCGCCCGCTGCACCTGGTTCCTGACCGGTCAGACGCCCGCGACCGCGCGCAAGACGTGGATCGGCGGCACGCTGGAGCCGCGCGGCGTCCTGCATGTCGATGCGGGGGCGGCAAGGGCGCTGGCAGGCGGGGCGAGCCTGCTGCCGGTCGGCGTCGTGCGGATCGAGGGCGAGTTCCAGAGGGGGGATGCGGTGGTGATCCGTGGTCCGGACGGCTCGGAGCTGGGGCGCGGACTGGTGGCCTACGACGCCGAGGAGGCGCGGCTGGTGCTGGGCCTGAGCTCGAAGAGGATCGAGGCCGCGCTTGGCCATCCCGGCCGTGCCGAGATGATTCACCGGGACGACATGGCGCTCGCGATCGGCTAGAGACAGCGAAGGGCGCGCAAGGCTGCGCCAGGGAGACAGCCATGGACGAAGCGGTTCGCCTCGTCGCATCCGAGGGCCATGCCAGCGACATCACGCCGCTGATGCTCGATCTCGGCCGGCGCGCCCGCGCTGCGCAGCGGGCCGTGATGCTCGCTCCTGCGGAGCAACGGTCGCAGGCGCTCAAGCTGGCGTCCGAGGCGTTGCGCGGTGCTGCGGATGCGATCCTTGCCGCCAACCGGCAGGACCTCGCCGAGGCCGATGCCATCGGCCAGACGGCTGCGTTCAGGGATCGGCTGGCACTGAACCCCGCACGGCTGGAGAGCATCGCCACGGCCGTAGAGGACATCGCCGCGCTTCCCGATCCGGTCGGACGCGTCCTGGCGCGCTTCAGCCGGCCCAACGGCCTCCTGATCGAGCGGGTCGCAACGCCGCTCGGCGTCGTGGCGGTGATCTTCGAGAGCCGGCCCAACGTCACGGCCGATGCGGGCGCGCTGTGCGTCAAGAGCGGCAACGCCGCCATCCTGCGGGCGGGATCGGAATCGCTGCGCACCTCGCAGGCCATTGCCGAGGCCATGCGGGCGGGGCTCGGCGCCGGCGGACTTCCCGCCGATGCGCTGCAGCTCGTTCCGGTGCGGGACCGGGCGGCCGTTGGCGCGATCCTCTCGGGCCTTGACGGCGCCGTCGATGTGGTGGTGCCGCGCGGCGGCAAGAGTCTCGTCGCGCGGGTGCAGAACGAGGCGCGAGTGCCGGTGTTCGCGCATCTCGACGGCAATTGCCATGTCTACGTGCATGGCGACGCCGACCCCGACATGGCGCGCAGCGTGGTGCTCAATTCCAAGATGCGGCGCACCGGCGTCTGCGGCGCGGCCGAGACGCTTCTGGTGGACCAGGCGGCGATCGCCCAGTTGAAGCCGCTGGTGAGCGGGCTGCTCGACGCCGGCTGCGCGGTGCGCGGCGACGCCCACGCCCTCGCCGCAGACCCCCGCGTGACGCCGGCCAGCGATGCGGACTGGGCGACCGAGTACCTCGACGCCATCATCGCGGTGAAGGTGGTGGAGGGGCTCGACGAGGCCATCCGGCACATCGAGACCTACGGCTCGCATCACACCGATGCGATCATCACCGACGATCAGGCAGCGGCCGAGCGCTTCCTCGCGCATGTCGACTCGGCCATCGTGGTGCACAATGCCTCCACCCAGTTTGCCGATGGCGGCGAGTTCGGCTTCGGGGCGGAGATCGGTATCGCCACGGGGCGGATGCATGCGCGCGGGCCGGTGGGCGTGGAGCAGCTTTGCAGCTTCAACTACCGTGTTCGCGGCAACGGCCAGATACGCCCATGATGCCGGAATCCGTCTTGCCGTCAATGGATGTCTCCCGCGATCGGGCACTTCCGCCCCACGCCCCGGGCTTGCGTGTCGGGCTGTTCGGCGGATCATTCAACCCGGCCCATCAAGGCCATGTGCAGGCAAGCCTCACGGCGCTGAATCGGCTCGGGCTCGATGCGGTGTGGTGGCTGGTCACCCCGGGCAACCCGCTGAAGGACAACAGATCCCTGCCGGCCCTGTCCGAGCGCATCGCAACGGCGCGGCGCCTCGTGCGGCATCCGGCGATCCGGGTCACGGGCGTCGAGGCGACGCTGAACACGCGCTTCACGGCCGATACGCTCGCCGCGCTGAAGCGGCGCTGCCCGGGCGTGCGCTTCGTCTGGATCATGGGCTCGGACAACCTTGCCGGCTTCCATCGCTGGCAGAACTGGCGGGAGATTGCGCGGATGATGCCGATCGCGGTCATCGACCGGCCAGGTTCGACGCTGAACTCGACGCGTGCGCGGGCGGCCGTCGCGCTGGCTCGCTGGCGGCTCGACGAGACGGACGGGCTGATCCTCGCCACCGAGCCGCCGCCCGCCTGGATCTTCCTGCACGGCCGGCGCTCGGCCCTGTCGTCCACCGCGCTGCGGCGGCAGGAAACGGACCGTCATGGCGCGCCGGCGCGCCCCTCCGGCGAGGTCGGCGTTGAACCTGCGGCCGCATCGCGGTAATCTGCCGATGTCCCGATCCACGAGGAACCAGAGCCCTGACCCGCACAGCCGCGACTGACGGAACCGTCGCCCCCGCCAACGCTGCTCGAGCAAGCCTTGGCCCCGCCGCCATCGCCGCCGGAACCACCCTGGCCATCGCGACCGCCGCGCTCGAGGACATGAAGGCCGAGGACACCGTGGTGATCGATCTTGCGGGCAAGACGAGCCTCGCCGACCAGATGATCATCACCTCCGGCCGCTCCAACCGCCATGTCGGTGCCATCGCCGACGAGGTGGTGAAGCTCCTCAAGGAAGCCGGGCACGCTCCGCCGCGCGTCGAGGGCCAACCTCATTGCGACTGGGTGTTGATCGATGCCGGCGACGTGATCGTGCACGTGTTCAGGCCCGAGGTCCGGCAGTTCTACAATCTGGAAAAGATGTGGGGCGTCGACCGCCCGACCGAGCGCGCCGCGAGCTGAGCGGCCAGTCTCATCGGGCTCCATGCGCCTCGCCGTCATCGCCGTCGGGCGGCTAAAGGCCGGTCCGGAACGTGAGCTGTGCGAGCGCTATGCGCAGCGCAGCCGCGACAGCGGCCGTGCCCTTGGGTTCACCGGCCCGGAGATCATCGAGATCAACGAAAGCCGCGCCCGCCGGCCGGAGGAACGCAGGGCGGACGAAGCGGCCGCCATCATTGCGCGCTGCCCGCCGGGGATCGTGCTGGTGCTGGACGAGCGGGGCGCCTGCCTCGACAGTGCCGGTTTCTGCCAGCGCATCGCCAGGGCCCGCGATGCCGGGGCCGCGGCCATCAGCCTCATCATCGGCGGGGCGGACGGGCTCGATGCGGCCGTCAGGGAGAAAGCCGACCTCATCGCTTCGTTCGGCGCCATGACGCTGCCGCATCAGCTGGTGCGGATCCTTGCTCTGGAGCAGCTCTACAGGGCCATGACGATGCTCGCCGGCCACCCCTATCATCGCGCCTGATGCGGAACGGTGATTCGCGACAGATCCCGATTGCGGCGCTCGGGCTGGCGCTCGGGCTTGCGCTTGTGGTGGGGGTCGGCGGCGCGGCGCCGGCGGCCGCACAACCTCAAGCGGAGCCGCAGACTCCGCCTGCTGCGGCAGAGGTCGACCCGGCCGTCGAGGCGATTGCGCGAAAGCGCGCCTTGCGCGCCGAACGCGATGCCCAGTTGAAGGCGATCGAGGCGCGGCTGTCCGCGAACCTGCAGCTCCGGCGCGCCATCGATGCCGAGATCGCTGCAATCCGCGCCGACCGGGCCAGGCTCGATGCTGCGCTGATCGAGGCGACACGGGGCTTGCAGGCGACGGAGGGCCGCATCGCGGTGCTGGAGGCGCGCATCGGGCAGCTTGGCGGTCAGGAGGCTGCGATCCGCGGGTCGCTGCAGGCGCGGCGCGGATTGATTGGCGATGTGCTGGCGGCGTTGCAGCGCATGGGGCGGCGACCGCCTCCGGCGGTGCTGGTTCGGCCGGAGGATGTGCTGGAAGCGGTGCGCGCCTCGATCCTGCTGGGTGCCGTCCTGCCGGAGCTTCGCAGCGAGGTTCAGGCGCTGGCGGCTGACCTCTCCGCGCTGGTGCGGGTACGCGAGCAGATCGTGCAGGAGCGCGCGGGCGTCCAGAAGGAGCTGGTCACGCTGGCCGAGGAGCGGGCGCGGCTCGGGGGGCTGATCACGGCACGGCGCGAGCGCGAACTGCAGCGAACGGCCGCGTTGACCGAGGAGGCGCGGGCCGGCGAGGCGCTGGCCGGGGAGGCCCGAACCTTGCGCGAGCTGATCGAGCGGCTGGAGACCGAGCTCGGCGCGGCCGAGCGCGAGGCCGAGGCGGCACGGCGCGCAATCGAGGCCCAGGGCCGCGAGGCCCGCGAACGGATGGCGGCGCTGGCGGCGCGCGACCCGGCTCGATTGCAGCCGCAGACCGCCTTTGCCGAGCTGCGCGGACGGCTGCCGCTGCCAGTGGCGGGTTCACAATTGCGTGCGTTCGGGGCGCCCGATGGTTTCGGCGGGCAGGCGCGCGGCGCATCCTTCACCGCCGCTCCAGGCGCGGTGGTGTCTGCGCCGGCCGATGGCTGGGTGGCCTTCGCCGGCCCGTTTCGCAGTTTCGGGCAACTGGTTATCCTGCGGATGGGCGGCGGCTATTACATGCTGCTCGCGGGATTGCGCCGCACCGATGTGACGCGCGGACAGTTCCTGCTGGCGGGCGAGCCCGTCGGCGTGCTCGGCGATGGGCCGGAGGGCGCGCCGATTGCATTGGGGGATGGCGCGGGCCAGCCAATTCTCTATGTTGAGCTCAGGCGGGACGGTCAGTCGATCGACCCGGGGCCTTGGTGGGCGACAACACACAGCGACAGGGTTCGCGGATGATGCGCAAAGTTTCCTTGCTGTTCATGGGCGCGTTGGTGGGCGCCGGCGTCGCCACCATGGCGCAGAAGTCCGATCTGCTGCGCTCGACCGCAGCGATCGCGGCGAACGCCGAAACCTATCGCAGCCTCAACCTGTTCGGGGACATCTTCGAGAAGATCCGGTCGGAGTATGTCGAGAAGCCGGACGAGCGCAAGCTGATCGAGGCGGCCATCAACGGCATGCTCTCCTCGCTCGATCCGCATTCGGGCTATCTCGATCCGAAAAGCTTCCGCGACATGGACATCGACATGCGCGGCCGTTTCGGCGGGCTTGGCATCGAGGTGACCATGGAGGACGGCGTTCTCAAGGTCGTCACGCCGATCGACGATACGCCCGCCTTCCGCGCCGGCATCATGACAAACGACATCATCCGCGAGATCGATGGCGAACCGGTGCAGGGCCTCACCCTCTCGCAGGCGGTCGAGAAGATGCGCGGGCCGATCAACACCAACGTCAAGCTCAAGATCGAGCGCCCGAACCGGCGCGAGCCGCTGGAGTTCACGCTGACCCGCTCGGACATCGTGGTTCCAGCCGTGCGGACCCGGATGGAAGGCGATGATGTCGGCTATATCCGCATCTCCACCTTCTCCGAGCAGACCTACGATGGCCTGCGCCGCGGCATCGAGAAAGCGTTCCAGGAGGCGCCCGGGGACAGGCTCCGGGGCTTCGTGATCGACCTGCGCAACAACCGCGGCGGACGTCTCGATCAGGCCGTGCTGGTCTCCGACGCCTTCCTCGAGCGCGGCGAGATCGTGTCGACGCGCGGCCGCAGCGCCGACGAGACGCAGCGCTATTCGGCGCGCGCTGGCGACCTGACCCGCGGCAAGCCGGTCGTGGTGCTGGTGAACGGCGGTTCGGCATCGGCGGCCGAAATCGTGGCCGGAGCCCTTCAGGACCACAAGCGCGCGACGATCATGGGCACGCGCTCCTTCGGCAAGGGCTCGGTGCAGACGATCATCCCGCTCGGTTCGAACGGCGCCTTGAGGCTGACAACGGCGCGCTATTACACGCCGTCCGGCGCCTCGATCCAGGCCAAGGGCATCACGCCGGACATCGAGGTGCTGCAGGACGTTCCGGACGAGTTGAAGGGACGGGACGAAACCCGCGGCGAGGCCGGCTTGCGCGGCCATCTGTCCGGCGGTCCCGGTGCGCGCCGGGAGGAGGAACGGTCTGGATCGTCGTCCTATATCCCGTCGGACCGCGCCAAGGACGTGCAGCTGAACGCTGCGCTCGATCTGCTGCGCGGCGTCCGGCGCGACGCGGCCAAGACCGCCCCCGCTCCCAACGCTCCGGCCGAGACCCAGAAGAACTGAGGACGCTGCCCTCCCACCGCTCCAATGGATCGGGACGCCCCGCTTCACGCAGCTGAGGGGCCTCTCGACGTTCCGGCCCGGCACGCGCAAAGATGACGCGGTAAGGCGCCCTGATTCGGCTTGGGCGCGTGCGGCTGGCTTCGGGGTGGCAACGGGCTTGGCGGATCTGTCCACATCGGATCTGAACGCGCCGCTTGGCGTGCCAGCTCCCCGGCGCCCGGCCAGTCCATGGCCGCGCCGCCTGGTGCTGGCCATTGCTGCCGTTCCGACGTTCCTGGTGATCGGCATCGCCAGCTATGGGCTGCTCGTCTCCGATCCCGATGGTGGGCGGCCCGTGGCCTCGAGCGAGATCCGTGCCGCCGAGCCGCGCCTCGCCGAGGCGCCGGAGCCGGAACCGGCGATTGCCGCGCAGGGTC
>CAZDUL010000095.1:0-4911 GCA_964508635.1 uncultured Allobosea sp.
ATTGCGCGAAATTCTGGAGCGCAAGCAGATCAATGTCGTGCGTGACATGCTCACGGAATGGGCCACCAATGTGATGCGCTCGAAGGTCGCACCCATGCAGGAGGTGGCGAAGATGATCCGACCTCACCTCGACGGCATCGGCGCCTGGACCCGGCCGCGCCAGACCAACGGATTCCTCGACGCCATCAATGGCCTGTCCCAGGCCGCCAAGCGCAAGGCGCGCGGCTATGGCAACTTCTCCACCATCCGCACCGTCGTCTTCCTCCTCGCCGGCAAGCTCGATTTCAGCAAGATCAACCCCCATGCCGCTTAACCCACTCGTTTTTCAAAAGAGCCGGTTTCGAACAGATTGATCGGCAGGCCCTGGGCGCGACACTGCTCGAGCGCCTGCGGAATGTCGGGCGTGTCGATGAAGCCGTACGCCACCTGGACCCTCCAGAAGCCCGGCACCAGCGGCGTGACCCGCACCCGCTCCTCGGGCGGCACCGCGGGCACGTCGCGAAACACCACGGTGAGGATCAGGTTGCGTTCGTGCAGCACCTGGTTGTGCTTGAGGTTGTGCATCAATGCCTGCGGCACCGTGTCCGGGTTGGCCACCGCGTACACCGCGGTGCGTGCCACGCGGTGCATGCCGTCCTGGGCGAGCTGGGTGACGAAGGGCAGCAGGTCCGGGTCGTCGCGGCGGATGCTGTCGAGCAGCATCTCACGGCCACGGCGCCAGGTGGTCATGAGGGTGAAGATCGCCGCGCCCAGCACCAACGGAAACCAGCCCCCCTGCAGGAACTTCAGCGAGGACGAAGCCACCAGCAGCAGGTCGAGCGCGAGAAAGGCCGAGGTCGCGGCGACGGCGACCGGCCACGGATAACCCCAGGCATGACGAACGACGAAGAAGGTCAGCGCCGTAGTGATCGCCATGGTGACCGTCACCGCGATGCCATAGGCCGACGCCAGCGCCGACGAGCTG
The DNA here is from genome assembly GCA_964508635.1 of uncultured Allobosea sp. Classification (GTDB taxonomy): domain Bacteria; phylum Pseudomonadota; class Alphaproteobacteria; order Rhizobiales; family Beijerinckiaceae; genus Allobosea. Next base: position 965 of record CAZDUL010000095.1, read on the forward strand.
CCGAAACCGATCACGGCCAGCAGAACCGCCACCAGCAGCAGCGCGTTGACTTCGGGCATGTAGATCTGCCCGGCCTCCCGCGCCGAGGTGTGCCGCACCTGCATGCGGGGCAACAGGCCGAGCTGGATCGCTTGCTTGGTCATTGAGAAGGCGCCGGAGATCACGGCCTGCGATGCGATGACCGTGGCCAGCGTGGCCAGCACCACCGCCGGCACCAGCCAGGCCGGGGGGAACAGCCGGTAGAACGGGTTGTCGAGCGCCGCCGGATCCCGGATCAGCAGGGCGCCCTGCCCCATGTAGTTGATGGCCAGCGCGGGGAACACCAGCACCATCCAGGTCAGCTGAACCGGCCGGCGGCCGAAGTGGCCCATGTCGGCGTAGAGGGCCTCGGCGCCTGTGAAGGCCAGCAGGATGGCGCCGAGCGCGATGAACAGCCGCGGCCCTTGCGAAAGCAGGAACTGCCAGGCGTGCACAGGGTTGAGCGCGGCGAGGATGGACGGCTCGCGCACGATCTCCAGCGCCCCGGTGAAGGCGAGCACGCCGAACCACAGGACGATCACGGGGCCGAACAGACGCCCGACGAGACCGGTGCCGTGGCGCTGCACGGCAAACAGCACGATCAGCACGGCCGCGGCACAGGGCACGACATAGGCTTGCAGCGCAGGGGTGACGACCTCCAGACCCTCCACCGCGCTGAGGACCGAGATGGCCGGCGTGATGACGCTGTCGCCGTAGAACAGCGAGGCGCCCAGGACCCCGAGCAGCAGCAGCGCCATGCGCCGTTTGCGGCTCTTCCCCGCCGCCTCCGAGGCCAGCGCCGTGAGCGCCAGAATGCCGCCCTCACCCCGGTTGTCCGCCCGCAGGATGAGCAGAACGTATTTGAGCGTGACGACCGACATCAGCCCCCAGAAGATCACCGACACCGCACCCACGATGTGGGCGTGCTCCAGTGGCACGCCCGCGGACGGGCCGAAGATCTCCCTCATGGTGTAGAGCGGGCTGGTGCCGATGTCGCCGTAGACGACGCCGAGGGCGCCGAGGGCGAGTGCCGCGAAACTGTCGCGGCGGTTGCTGGGATTCATGGCGAGCACTTGGAAACAGGACGCCCGCACTGTGCGCCGCCGCCCATCAGGAACGCATAAGGGCCAGACCGAACCCGTCGCGCACCTGAAGCGGACGAGGGCCAGCCCGGGCATGCACGCACAGCCCCACCCCAGCCGCCATCGGGGTGCCTCGTGGAGCCGGTCGGCGGCCAGCGAGGGGTTTTCGCCATGCGAGCAGGGCAGCGGTGGCGGCAGAGCAAGGGGATGAGCCGGCGCGAGGGGCTTGTCCGCGCGCGCTCACTCCACCGCCAGCCGGTAGCCCACCCCGGTCTCCGTCAGCAGGTGCCGCGGCTCGGCGGGCACCGGTTCGAGCTTGGCGCGCAGCTGGCCCATGTAGAGGCGCAGGTAGTGCGTGTGCTCGGTGTATCCCCGCCCCCAGACGTCGGCCAGAAGCTGCCGGTGGGTCACCACGCGGCCCGCGCTGCGGACCAGCCGCGCCAGCAGCGCGAATTCCGTCGGCGTGAGGTGAACGGCGGCGCCATTGACCCGCACCTCGCGCTTCGACAGGTCCACCGACAGCCCCTCGTGCACATGTCGCGTGACCGCCGCCGAAAGCGCCGTGCCGCGGTGGCGCAGCGCCACGCGGATGCGCGCGAGCAGCTCGGGCACGCTGAACGGTTTGGTCAGGTAGTCGTCCGCACCCGCGTCGAGCAGGCGGATCTTCTGCTCCTCCTGGTGCCGTGCGGAGATCACGATGACGGGAACGGCGCTGTGCGCACGCACCGCGCGCACCAGATCGGCGCCGTCACCGTCGGGCAAGCCCAGGTCGAGCAGGATGACGTCGGGGGTGGCGTGGCGCGCCAGGGCCGCGGCCTCGCTCACGGACACGGCCGTCTGCACCGCCATGCCCTCGACCGACAGCGCGGCCTGCAGCATCGCGCGGATCTCCCGGTCGTCCTCGACCACCAGAACCCGAAGAGTCATCGCAACCGCCCCGTGTTCATCCGCTGCGCCGCGACCTGGGGGCACACGCGCCACAGCGCACTCACCGCGACGCCTCCGTCGGTTGCTGCGCCGGAGCGGGCAGCGTGAGCACGAAGGCGCTGCCACCCTCGGGGCACGGCCGGTAGTGCAGTTGCCCGCCATGCGCGCGGGCAATCGCCTGGCTTACCGCCAGGCCCAGGCCGACGCCGCGCTGCGCGCGCTCGGCGCCCACGGCAAACGCCTCAAACAGCCGGGGCTGTTCCGCCGGCGCCACGCCCGGGCCGGTGTCGAGCACCTCCAGGGTGAAGCCCTGGGCGTCGCAGGCGACGGTGAGGTCGACCGCCCCGGTGCTGAACTTGAACGCGTTGTCGAGCAGGTTGCCCACCAGCTGGGCCAGCAGTACCGGGTCCGCGCGCACCAGGGGCAGCCCCGCGGGCACCTGCACCCGCAGACGCCGCTGCGGGTCGCGCGCACGCATGCGGGTCACGACCGCGCCTACGATCTCCTCCAGCGACTCCCAGTCGAGCCGCAGCGACGACCCCGCGCTCGACAGCCGCACCAGTTGCAAGGTGTTTTCCGTCACCGCCGCGAGGTAGGCCGCCTCGCCGGCGATGCTTGCCAGCAGGCGGTCCTGCTCGGCCTCGGACAGCGCGCGGCGCTGGCCTTGCAGCACCGAGGTGGCGCCGATGATCGCCGCCAACGGGGTGCGCAGATCGTGCGACACCGCGGCGAGAAAGGTGCTTTGCTGCTGCTGGCGCGAGGCCTCGGCCTGGGCCTCGCGCACCGAACTGGGGAGCCGAAGCCGCCACAGCGCCTGCGCCAGCAGCGCGCACAGGGCTTGTGCATGGTCGCGGCCTTCGTGGTCGGCCGCGTCGACGTGCTCGATGCGTGCCGCCCCGATCACATGGCCCTGCTCGCCCAGGGGCAGGTACCAGGCATTCAGGCCCGGCCAGCGGCCGGTGCCCGGACCCAGCACGGCGGCTTCGGCGACGCAGGCACGAAGGCCCTCGCACACGGGCTCGGACAGTGACTGCACGGCGGCCAGGGCACCGTCGACGCCGCGCATCACCAGCAGCGTCGGGCCGGGGAAGGCCTCGGCCAGTGCGCGCCGGCCGGCGGCGAGCACCTCGTCCTCGGTGGAGGCGTTGGCGAGTTCGGTCGCCAGCCCGTGGAGCTGGCGTGCGCGCCCCTCGTTGAGCCGGGCGAGCTGTATTTCACCGCGCATCACCGAGGCCAGGCGGCTGACCACCAGGGCCACGACCAGCATCGCAGCCAGCGAAATGAGCTGCTCGCGGCTTTCGACCTCGAACGTTCAGCGCGGCGGAATGAAGAAGAAGTTGAGGGCGGTCACCGCAGCCACTGCGCAGGCTGCGGACTGGACCCAGTCGAGGCGGTAGGAGGCGATCACCACCGCCAGCACGTAGAGCATCGCCAGGCTGGTCAGCGAAATCGCCGGGAACAGCAACAAGCCCAGCGCGGTCGCTGCGCCGAGCAGCCACAGCACCAGCAACCAGCCCCGGGCGCGGGACATCGAAACGATTGCCGACGCAACGGGATGCTTGGTCATGCAACCAGCGTAGCACCGCGCGCATCAGGATGGTCGTCGTCGACCCGGTCGGACCTTGCGCCCGCAGCCCGACAGGAGAGCGCCGGCGGACTCCCGTTTCAGCCCGGATGCAGTTCAGCCCCCCGCGGCAGGCCAGCGGCTCAACGGCTCGGCGCGGCACTGCGCCGGTTCGCCAGCCCGATGCCGATGGCCAATCCGACGAGGGCCAGCCGCAGCCTCATGCGCAGCGGCTCGTCAAGCCGCAGCACGCAGCACAACCACTCGAACAGCGGCTGTACGACATGAAAACCCGACGTTGGCGATGACGTGTAGTGGCTCAGCCTCCAGCATGAACACAGGATCACAGAACACAA
>CAZDUL010000096.1:0-13601 GCA_964508635.1 uncultured Allobosea sp.
GCGGCGGGCGTGGCGCCCACCCCACGCCTGTCCGGGTCATCGTAGGTGGCGGATGGGGGCGGTTCGACAGCGATCTGGGTGTGTTGCGCGAGCACGGCGTGGCGGCCATTCCGTGCGTAGCACTGTCAAAGGCAGAGGATCGCAACGCCGGTCGTTAGACCTTCTTCGTCGAGGGCCGCTCGCCATTGAAGATCGGCCCTCGCGATCCTGCGCTCTACTTAATCCAGCGCCTGCGCGACGAGGCGCATCGCTTCGCCATCGGCACGCACCGCGCCAGGCGCAAACGCGACGCCATGAAAAACCCGCTCGACGAGATCGCCGGCATCGGCCCGACCCGCAAGCGGGCGCTGCTGCTGCACTTCGGCACGTTGAAGGCGATCCAGCGCGCATCGCTCGACGATCTGGCGCGCGCGCCCGGCGTCAACCTCGCCACGGCGCGGGCGGTCTACAATCATTTCCATGAACGGTGAAGGCACAGGAGCCGCGCATGATCGTCACGACCACCAACACCATCGAGGGCAAGCGCGTCGTCGCCTATCACGGCGTCGTCACCGGCCAGACCATCATGGGCGCCAACATTTTCCGCGACTTCTTCGCCTCGATCCGCGACATCGTCGGCGGCCGCTCGGGCTCCTATGAACGCGTGCTGCGAGACGCCCGCGACGAGGCGCTGGCCGAACTGGAAGCAGAGGCCCGCGCGCGCGGCGCCAACGCCGTGATCGGGGTCGATCTCGACTATGGCGCACTGGGTTCGGGCGAATCGATGCTGATGGTCTCGGTCTCCGGTACGGCCGTGACCATCGCATGAGGGCGGAACGCGCTGTTTTCCCACGCTGGTGCATTGACCGTCACGGCGCGCGGCTATTGTGTCTGGGCATGACGATTCTGCCCGACAGCGTGCGACGGCCTGGGCCCCTTTCCCTGCCCAATCTGCTGACCTATGGTCGGATCGTCGCGATCCCGGCCGTAGTCGGGCTCCTGTTCTGGCCCGAGGACCGCTGGACGCGCTGGATCGCGGTGGCGCTCTACATCCTTGCCGCCGTGACCGACTATCTGGACGGCTACCTCGCCCGGGCCTGGAGCCAGCAATCGGCGCTCGGGCGCATGCTCGACCCCATTGCCGACAAGCTGCTGATTGCGTCCTGCCTGCTCATGCTGGTGGCTGACCGGACGATCGCGGGGCTGTCGCTCTGGGCCGCGATCATCATCCTGTGCCGCGAAATCCTGGTCTCGGGCCTGCGCGAGTTCCTGGCGGAGCTGAAGGTCAGCGTGCCGGTCAGCCGCGTCGCCAAGTGGAAGACCGCCGCGCAGCTGGTCGCCGTCGGCTTCCTGATCGCCGGCCCGGCGGGCGAGAGCGTTCTGCCGGGCACGATCCGCATCGGACTGGGCCTGTTGTGGATCGCGGCGCTGCTGACCATTTATACCGGATGGGACTACATGCGCGCCGGCGTCAGACATCTCGTCGAGGAGGACCGCCGGCAGCAGGAGCGGCGCGAGGGCTGAGATGAGCGAGGGATCCGGCTCCACACCCATCCGGCTGGTCTATTTCGCCTGGGTGCGCGAACGCGTCGGCATGTCCGAGGAAACCGTCCCGCTCCCCGCGGGACTTTCCACCGTGGCGGACCTGATCGCCTGGCAGCAGGGGCGCGGCGAGCACTACGCCCACGCCTTCGAGAACGGCGCGGTCATCCGCGTTGCGCTCGACAAGCGCCACGCCGCCCATGACGCCCCCATCGGCGCCGCCCGCGAAATCGCCTTCTTTCCGCCGATGACGGGGGGATGATGACGCCACGCGTCCGCATCCAGAGCGAACCGTTCGATATCGCGTTCGAGATGTCCCGCATCACGGCTGGTCGCGCCGGCATCGGCGGCGTGGTGATGTTCACGGGGCTGTGTCGAGACGAGGGCGGGCGGCTGTCTGCACTGGAACTCGAGCACTACCCCGGCATGGCGGAGGCCGAGATCGCGCGGGTGGCGGAAGAGGCAGCGGCGCGCTGGCCCTTGATGGGTCTGACGGCCATCCACCGCTTCGGGCTGGTCAGGCCCGGCGAGGAGATCGTGCTAGTGATCGCGGCCGCCGCCCATCGCCGCGCCGCCTTCGAGGCCGCCGGTTTCCTGATGGACTAGCTCCAGCCCCCAGCCCCGTTCTGGAAGCGCGAGCACCTTGCCGATGGCTCGACCGGCGGCTGGATCGAGGCGAAAGCCGAGGACCAAGCCGACGCGGCGCGCTGGTGACGAATCAGGCCGCTGGAGGCCTTCAGGCTGCCCTGGCCTGCGGCCGCACCGCTGCGGCGTAGGCCTCGACCATAGCGCGGGAGATGTTGCCGGGCGCGAAGCTGTAGGGCCCGATCTCCTTCACCGGCGTCACCTCCGCGGCCGAGCCGACGATGAAGCACTCGTTGAAGCTCGCCAGTTCGTCCGGCATGATGCGACGCTCGATGACCTCGATGCCCTGCTGGCGGGCCAGCTCAAGGACCGTCTGACGGGTGATGCCGTTCAGGAAGCAGTCGGCGATGGGCGTGTGCAGCTGCCCGTCCCGCGTGAAGAAGATGTTGGCGCCGGTGCACTCCGCCACACGGCCCTGCCAGTCCAGCATCATGGCGTCGGCATAGCCCTTCTTCTCCGCCCTGTGCTTGGAGATGGTGCAGATCATGTAAAGACCTGCGGCCTTGGCATGGACGGGCGCGCAAGCCGGATCGGGGCGGCGATAATCCGCGATGTCGAGCCTGATGCCCTTCATCTTTGTCTCGATGTCGAACATGGACGGCCAGACCCAGGTGGCGATGGCGACGTGGATCCTGTTGGCTTGCGCCGACACCGCCATCATCTCCGAACCACGCCAGGCGACCGGGCGGACATACTGGTCGCCTCCGCCATTCAGGCGCACCACCTCGTCCTTGGCGGCGTTGAGGTCCTCGACAGAGTAGGGGATCTCGAAATCCATCAGTTCGGCCGACTTGCGGAGCCGCATGGAGTGCTCGGTGCTCTTGAAGATCACACCGCCATAGGCCCGCTCGCCTTCGAACACGCAGGACCCGTAGTGCAGCCCATGCGTCAGCACATGGATCTTCGCATCGCGCCAGGGAATGATCCGGCCATTCATCCAGATGACGCCGTCGCGGTCATCGAATGGAATGATCTCGGCCATGGCGTCCTCCCGGGAGCTGGTGCATTGTTGTTGAACGAGGCGCTCGGATCATTTCATGTCGCCAGGCGCGCTTGACGGGTAACGAAGCACCTGAGATATGTCAACATCACTGACATAAAATGAGGTCGTGGCGATGCGCCTTGCCCGTCAGGCTGCCCAGAGCGCGCCAGCCGAATCGCCCGAGCAGGCAACCTCCATCACCGCGCCGCGTGAAGCGGTGGATGGTGCGTCAGGCTGCTGGCACACGCTGCAACTGATCGAACTGCTGTTCTTCGCCTACCGTGATTTCGTCAGCGACCCTGATCGGCGGCTGGCGGCTTTCTCCTTCGGTCGCGCCCATCACCGTGTCCTGCATTTCGTACATCGCAATCCCGGCCTCACGATCGCCGAACTGCTGGATATCCTGAAGATCACCAAGCAGAGCCTGAACCGGGTTCTGAAGGAACTGGTCGAAAAGGGGTTCATCGAGGCGCGCATGGGGCAAGCCGATCGGCGGCAGCGGCATCTTTTTGCCACCGGGACCGGGCGTGCGCTGGCGGAAGAGCTTTCGGCCATCCAGGCGCGGCGCATCAATGGCGCGCTCAGTGCGCTGCCGCCAGGACAGGAGGCAGTCGTGGCAGGCTTTCTTGCCGGGCTCATCGACGCGCCGGAACGGCGCGCCGCGCTTGCGCTGATCGGAGCCGCGCCGCAGCCATGATGGCCCGCCCCGCAGAACCGCTGCCCGACGAGGCGCCGCATGTGCTCGTGGTCGACGATGACCGGCGCCTTCGCGAGTTGTTGACGCGCTTTCTGTCCGACAACGGCTTTCGCGTCGGCGCCGCCGCCACGGCCGCCGATGCGGGGTTGCGACTGAGCTCTCTCGCCTTCGATGCGCTGGTGCTCGATGTGATGATGCCGGGAGAAAACGGCTTCGATTTCGCGCGGCGCCTGCGCGAGACAGCTGCAGTGCCGATCCTGATGCTGACGGCGCGCACCCATGCCACCGATCGCATCACCGGGTTGGAAATCGGCGCGGACGACTATCTGCCGAAGCCGTTCGAACCGCGCGAATTGCTGCTGCGGCTCGGCAACATCATCAGGCGCAACAGGCCGGCGACCACGCAGCCGGCGCCGCCCCACCCCGAATTCGTTCGCTTCGGGCCGTTCACCTATTGGCTTGACCGGGGGGAATTGCGGCGCGGCGAAGAAACCATCCGCCTCACCGGCCGCGAACGCGAAATGCTGACCTTGCTGGCATCGCGCCTTGGCGAACCCGTCACGCGCGAGGAATTGGGTGGCGGGACCGGACCGGGCAACGAGCGTACCGTCGACGTGCAGGTGAACCGGCTGCGCCGCCAGATCGAACGCGATCCGGCCGAGCCGCTGCTGCTGCAGACCGTGCGCAGCATCGGCTATCGGCTCGTTCTGGACCGGAGCTGACGCAGATGCAGGTGGCCAGCGCCCTCGTCTGGATGGCGCGCACGATCGGCGATGCCTTCGCCTCGGTCGGTTCGGCCACCGGCATGGCCAGAATGGGCCGCCGGGCCCTGCGCAGCACCAACGGCCCGATGCGGTGGCTTGGCCGCTACATGCCGCGGCGGCTCTACGCCCGTTCGCTGGTGATCGTGATCGCGCCGGTCGTGCTGCTGCAATCGGTCGTGGCGTATGTATTCATGGAGCGCCATTGGCAGCTGGTGACGCGACGCCTGTCAGCAGCCGTTTCCGCCGATATCGCGGCATTGATCGATGTCTATCAGAGTTATCCGCAGGATCGCGAGGCCACGACGCTGCGGCGGATCGCCGAGCAGAGGCTCAACCTCGACGTCGATATTCTCAAGAATACGGAGCTGCCTCCGCCGGGGCCGAGGCCGTTCTTCTCGCTGCTCGACCAGGCGCTGAACCGGCAGCTCAGCCTCGCTGTACAGCAGCCGTTCTGGGTCGATACGGTCGGGCAATCGGATTTCGTCGAGATCCGGATCCAGCTCGACCGGGATGTGATGCGGGTCGTGGCACGGCGCAGCGCGGCCTACGCCTCGAACAGCCACATCTTCCTCGTATGGATGGTCGGCACCTCGCTGGTCATCCTGACCATCGCCATCCTGTTCCTGCGCAACCAGATCCGCCCGATCCTGTCGCTGGCCGACGCCGCGGAGAGCTTCGGCAAGGGACGCGAGGTGGAGTTCCGTCCCCGGGGCGCGACCGAGGTCAGGCAGGCGGGTCTCGCCTTCCTGGAAATGAAGCGGCGCATCGAACGGGCAGTGAGCGAGCGCACCACCATGCTCAACGGTGTCAGCCATGACCTGCGCACCATCCTCACGCGCTTCAAGCTGTCGCTGGCGCTGCTGGAGCGCTCTCCGGAGATCGATGCGCTGGAGAAGGATGTGGACGAGATGAGCCGCATGCTAGAGGCCTATCTCGCCTTTGCCCGCGGCGAGGCCGGCGAAACGCCGATCGCGACCGACATTCGCGCCTTGCTGGAAGATCTGCAGGTCGATGCCGAGCGGCAGGGGCACGCCACCGAGCTGACCGTCATTGGCGACCCTGTGGTCGTGGTCAAGCCGAACGCGATACGGCGGGCGCTGACTAATCTGGTCGAAAACGCCGCCCGCTTCGGCGATCGCATCGCCATCAACGCCACGCATGATGCCCGCTACCTGATCGTGACCGTCGACGACGACGGACCAGGTATTCCACCGGAACTGCGGGAGGAGGTGTTCAAGCCGTTCGTGCGGCTCGATGAGGCGCGTAATGTCAACGAGGGCGGTACCGGTCTGGGCCTCGCCATCGCGCGCGACATCGCACGCAAGCACGGTGGCGACATCACGCTGCTCGACAGCCCGCTTGGCGGGCTGCGGGCCATGATGCGCCTGCCTGTCTGAGCGAAAGAGAAAGCCAGCGGCGCCTGTCGCAGCCGCTGGCATTGAACGCGCCCCCGGACAAGCAGAAAGGGCGCACCAAGGACGCCCTTTCGATCGTCGACGTCAATCCTGTATTCGTCGATCCGCGCCTCAATGTGCAGTGCCGGGAGCATGCTCCGGCAGGCGCGACCAGATCTTCTTCTTGGTGAAGTAGAGCAGGCCGGCGAACAGGATCAGGAAGACCATGACCTGAAAGCCGATGCGCTTGCGCGCCTCGAGGTGGGGGTCTGCCGTCCAGGCGAGGAAAGCCGCGACGTCCTTGGCGTACTGCTGGGCAGTCTCGGGCGCCGAGGGCAGGCCGTCCGGGCCCTTGGGATACTCCACAAGGCCATCGGACAGGACATTCGGCATCGAGATGACGTTGCCTTCCTTGAACCGGTTCCACTGCTGACCCGGCTGGAGCTCCACGCCCTGCGGCGGATCAGCATAGCCGGTCAGGAAGGCCGCGATGTAATCCGGTCCACCTTCCTGATACTGCGTGAAGATGTCGAACAGGAATGTGGGGAAGCCGCGCGTCGGGAACCGCGCATGGGCGATCACCGACAGATCGAGCGGATAGGCCCCGTTGTTCGCGGCGCGCGCAGCCTGCTCGTTCGGGAACGGCTTGGGAAACGCGTCGGCCGGGCGACCGGGCCGCTCGAACATTTCGCCCTGGTCGTTCGGGCCGTCCTGGATCTTGTATTCGGCAGCGAGGTTACGCACCTGCGCCTCTGTGAACTCCGGGCCGCCGGGCTGCGACAGGTTGCGGAACCTAACGAGCTCGATCGCATGGCAAGCCGAGCACACCTCGCGATAGACCTTGAAGCCGCGCTGCAATTGGGCGCGATCGAAGGTGCCGAACGGCCCATCGAAGCTCCAGTTGATTTGCGGCGGCTTCTCTGCTCCGCCTGCAGCCAGAACAGGGGCGGCGGCCGCCGCGACGGCGAGGCCGGCCGCGGCGAGAACAGTGGACAAACGACCCATCACGTCACCCCTTGGTGTTCGGCTCGGAAGCCGCTGCCCCGGCGACAGCCGCACCGGAGGCCCCGCGCAAGCTGCCGAGCACCGACTCGGCGATCGAGCCAGGCAGCTGCCTCGGCGTTTCGAACAGACCGAGCAGCGGCAGCGCAATCAGGAAATAGGCGAAGTAGAGCGCGGTGAAGACCTGGCTCAGGACCACATAGATGCCCTCCGCCGGCTGCGACCCGAGCCAGCCCAGCATCATGCAGGTTGCGGCGAACACCCAGAAGCACTGGCGCGCAAGCGGACGGTAGGTCATCGAGCGAACCTTGGAGGTGTCGAGCCAGGGCAGGATTGCCAGCACCGCGATCGAAGCGAACATCAGCAGGACGCCGCCCAGCTTGTCCGGCACAGCGCGAAGGATCGCGTAGAACGGCAGGAAATACCATTCCGGCACGATGTGAGCGGGCGTCACCGCCGGATTGGCCGGCGTATAGTTGTCGGCATGGCCGAGATAGCGCGGGATGTAGAACACGAAGTAGCACATCACCGCGATGAAGACGACCATCGCGAACAGGTCCTTGATGGTCGCGTAGGGCGTGAACGGCACCGTGTCCTTCTGCACCGCCTTGACCTCGACGCCGGTCGGGTTGTTCTGGCCGGTGACGTGCAGCGCCCAGACGTGGAGGATGACCACGCCGAAGATCATGAACGGCAGCAGGAAGTGCAGCGAGAAGAATCGGTTGAGCGTGGGGTTGTCGACCGAATAGCCGCCCCAGAGGAAGGTGACGATGGTGTCGCCGATGATCGGGAAGGCGGAGAACAGGTTCGTGATGACCGTTGCGCCCCAGAAGGACATCTGACCCCAGGGCAACACATAGCCCATGAAGGCCGTCGCCATCATCAGCAGGAAGATGATCACGCCAAGGATCCACAGAACCTCGCGCGGCGCCTTGTAGGAGCCGTAGTAGAGGCCGCGGAAGATGTGGATGTAGACGGCGATGAAGAAGAACGATGCCCCATTTGCATGCAGCATACGGATGAGCCAGCCATACTCCACATCGCGCATGATCGCCTCGACCGACCGGAAGGCGAGATCCGCGTGCGGCGTGTAGTGCATCGCCAGAACGACGCCGGTGACAATCTGCGACACCAGCATCAGCATCAGGATGCCGCCGAAGGTCCAGAAATAATTCAGGTTCCGCGGCACCGGATAGACGATGAAACTGTCATAGACCATCCGCGGCAGCGGCAGCCGCGCATCGATCCACTTCTCGATGCCTGACTTCGGGATGTAGCTGGAAGGTCCACTCATGGCAGTGTTCTTTCTGGTTTCAGCCGATGCGGATCTTGTCGTCGCTCAGGAAGGTGTATTCGGGCACGGGAAGGTTGGAGGGGGCCGGACCTTTGCGGATGCGGCCGGACGTGTCGTAGTGCGAGCCGTGGCAGGGGCAGAACCAGCCGTTGTAGTCGCCGCGGTTGTCACCCGGGTTGTTGCCCAGCGGCACACAACCGAGATGCGTGCAGATGCCATACACGACGAGGAACTGCTCCTTGCCGGGCTTGACACGCGCCTCGTCGGTCTGCGGATCAGGCAGCGTCCTGATGTCGACAGCACGAGCCTGTTCGATCTCGGCCTTGGTGCGGTGGCGCACGAAGATCAGCTTGCCGCGCCAGAACAGACGGATCGCCTGCCCCTCGGCCACGGGCGCAAGGTCGACCTCGATCGGCGCGCCGGCCGCCACGGTCTGCGCGTTCGGCGCAAGCTGGCGCACGAACGGGATGGCGAGGGCTCCGACGCCCACGGCACCCATCGCACCGGTCGCCAGGAACAGCATGTCGCGACGGGTCGGCTCCGTCGTATCAAGTTTGGTGTCAGCCACGTCGTCTCGCCTTTCGGTCAGCGCCGGCCCGCCGCGACGCGAGCCTCCGTTCCCATGCTCCCTGCTGTAGGGGCCCGACCGCGTGCGACAAGGCAATGCGACGACACGTCGCCGGAAAGGCCCACTTCGGGAGCGCGCGGTGTTTTGCACGGCTCAAATGTGAAGTCCAGTCGGGAAAACGATGCAGGCGCTGCGGTGCGCTCACAGCTCGTTCGCTGTGCCCCCGTCCAGCCACGGACGTTGGCCAGACGACCGCCGCCAAACCGCACTGTCACGCGCTGCGCGCCATCGCAACATCGTCAACATCGTCAACCGCAAGGAAGCCGCCGGACTGCCGGGCCCACAGCCGCGCATACAGGCCGCCGCGCGCGATCAAGTCCTCGTGGCGGCCCTGATCGACGATGCGGCCACGGTCGAGCACGACAAGCCGATCCATCGCGGCGATGGTGGACAGCCGATGCGCGATGGCGATGACGGTCTTGCCTTCCATCAGCGTATGCAGCTGCTCCTGGATCGCGGCCTCCACCTCCGAATCGAGCGCGGAGGTGGCCTCGTCCAGCACGAGGATCGGTGCATCCTTCAGGATGACGCGGGCGATGGCGATGCGCTGGCGTTGTCCGCCCGACAGCTTCACGCCGCGCTCGCCGACGCGGGCATCGTAGCCGACGCGCCCCTCCTGATCGACGAGCGCCATGATGAAGTCGTGCGCGTGAGCCGCCTTCGCAGCCGCAACGATCTCGTCGAAACGGGCGTCAGGCCTGCCATAGGCGATGTTGTCGCGAATCGAACGGTGCAGCAGGGCATTGTCCTGCGTCACCGTACCGATGGCGCGGCGCAGGCTGTCCTGGGTCACGCAGGCGATGTCCTGCCCGTCGATCAGGATGCGCCCGCCCTGCACGTCGTAAAGGCGCAGGAGCAGGTTGATCAGCGTCGACTTGCCGGCGCCCGACGGGCCGACCAGCCCGACGCGCTCGCCGGGGCGTATCGCAAGATCGAGCCGGTCGAACACGCCCGCGTCGCGCCCGTAATGGAAACGCACGGCCTCGAAGCGGATCGCACCGTGGCTCACGACCAGCGGCACGGCTTCTGGGCGATCAACGAGCGCATGGGGCTTGGCGATCGTGTCCATGCTTTCGCGCACGGCGCCGATCTCCTCGAAGATGCCGCGCACCTGCTGGATGACCCAGCTCGACATCTGCACCAGCCTGAGAACGAGGCCGATCGCTGCAGCCACCTCACCCGGCGACATCGCCTGATGCGACCAGAGCAACAGCGACACGGACGCCGCCGCCACGATCAGCGCGCTGTTCATGGCCTGGAGCACGACACTGACGCCGGTGATGAGGCGCGTGAGGTCGAGGAAGGTGCCGGCCCAGTGCGCCAGCGCGTCGCGGACGGCCGAGCGCTCGACGTCGCCGCGTGCAAACAGCTTGACGGTCAGGATGTTGGTGTAGCTGTCGACGATGCGCCCCGTGGCGGCCGAGCGCGACTGCGAATTCGTTTCGGAGCGGGCGGTGGCGCGCGGCACGAAATAGACGATGAGCGCAACATAGGCTGCCATCCAGGCGAGCACCGGAAGGGCCAGCCACAGACTGACCGAGCCGAAGAAGCCGATGGCGACACCGGCGAACACGACAACATACCACATGTCGTCGATGATCTCGACGGTGGCGCTGCGCACCGACTGTCCGGCCTGGATCACCCGGGAGGAAAGCCGGCCGGCGAAATCGTTCTGGAAATAGCCGAGCGAATGGCCAAGCGTATAGACATGACTGCGCCAGCGGATCCGGTTCGTGAGTTGCGGCACCACGACCTGATCGACCACCGCGTGATTGGCGAAATAGACCAGCGGACGGATGACAAGCAGCACGAAGGCCAGCACCAGCAGTTTCCAGCCGTGCTCCGCGAAGACCACGTCGGGCGGCTGTCTGGCGATCAGATCGACGAGCCAGCCGACCATCACGTAGAGCGAGGCCTCGATGGCGCTGAACAGGAAGGCGGTGACCAGCATCACGATGAGCCAGCCGCGCACTTCGCGGATATGGTGCCAGATGAAGCGCCACACGGTCTGCGGCGGGGTCTGCCGATCATCGAACGGCTCGAAAACGTCGATGCGGGTTTCAAGCCAGCGCAGAAGACGGCTGATCATGGGCCGCTCCTATGATGCGGGGGCCTGTCGTTCGAGCGAGACTGGTCCTATCGCACAGGATGACCGCTTCCAGAACCCATGCGCGCACTCCGGCGCCCTTGCGCTCGACGCATCGAGGGCGCAACAGGCGCCAAACGCGCTGGAGCGCGTCGAACCTCGCAGATCCTGTCCGCGCGAGAGGCCGTCCGTGATCGACCCTGCTTCACACAACCGGCTGCGCCTTGCTCTCTACCAGCCTGACATCCCGCAGAATACCGGCACCATGATCCGGCTCTGCGCCTGTCTGGGCATCGGCGTCGACATCATCGAACCGTGCGGTTTCGATGCGTCGGACCGCAATTTCCGCCGTGCCGGTATGGACTATCTCGAGCGCGCCGCAGTGACGCGGCACGACGGGTTTCACACCTTCGAGGCCGCAAGGCGAACCTCCGGCCGCCGCCTCGTGGCCATCGAGACGAGCGGCGCGGTCGCGCTTCACGACTTCGCCTTCCGTCGGGGCGACATCCTGCTGATGGGTCGCGAAACGGCCGGAATGCCCGACGCGGTGATCGCTGCCGCGGACGCTTGCCTCGTCATCCCGCAGGTGATCGGGGCTCGCTCGCTGAACGTGGCGACAGCGGCGGCCATCGCGCTGTCCGAGGCGCTGCGCCAGACGGGCGGGTTTCCCGCGCTGCCGGAGCCCCGGTTTCCTGCCGGCCTCAACGATGGCAAGCTGTCCGTCATGGCGGACACATATCGGCGTCAGCTCCGCCATGAAGCACCGGAACCGAAGAACGGGGGACAGGATCCATGAACGAGATCACGCAGACGCCGTTCGACAGAGCGGTCGCCGAGGCAATGAAGCCACGCGCAAGGGAGTGGTTCGAGAGCTTGCGGGACCGCATCTGCGCCGCCTTCGAGGCGGTTGAGGATGCTTGCGAGGGCCCCTTCGCGCCGGAAGCGCCTCGCCAGCCGGGCCGGTTCGTGCGCACACCGCACCAGCGCACCAACCATGATGGCACACCCGGCGGCGGCGGCGTGATGTCGATGATGTCGGGGCGGGTGTTCGAGAAGGTCGGCGTGCACGTCTCGACCGTGTTCGGCACCTTTCAGCCGGAGTTCGCCCGGCAGATCCCCGGAGCGGATGTCGACCCCAGCTTCCATGCAACCGGCATCTCGCTGATCGCCCATCCGTGGAACCCGAACGCGCCGACCGTGCACATGAACACGCGCTTCGTCGTGACGACGAAGGCATGGTTCGGCGGCGGCGCCGACCTCACACCGATGCTCATGCGCAGACGCACCCAGCAGGACCCCGACAGCGTGCATTTCCATGCCGCCATGCGGGCGCCGTGCGAGGCGCACGGCGTGGACTACGCCCACTACAAGGCCTGGTGCGACGAGTACTTCTTCCTGAAGCACCGCAACGAACCGCGCGGCATCGGCGGCATCTTCTACGATTACCGCTGGACCGGCGACGTCGAGAACGACTTCGCCTTCACGCAAGCCGTCGGCATCGCGTTCCTCGACGCCTATCTGCCGGTGTTGACACGCAACATGTCGCTGTCCTGGACGGACGCCGACCGCCACGAGCAGCAGGTGCGCCGTGGCCGCTATGTCGAATACAACCTGCTCTACGATCGCGGCACGATCTTCGGTCTGCGCACCGGCGGCAATGTCGATGCGATCCTGTCGAGCCTGCCGCCCACCGTGCGTTGGCCGTGAAGGCCGCCCCCGACCGCCGATCTTCCCTGCGCGCGTTCGTGACCGCGCCTGTCACAGGTTCGTCTCATGGCTGACACGGGTGCGGGCGATCTTTGCGCTCCCATCATCTCACGGGAGTTAAGCGATGACCTTCAGCAAGGGCGATGTCGTCAGCGTGAAATCCGGCGGCCCCGCGTTGACCGTTCTGTCCGTTGAGGACGAGAACGTCACGTGCCTGTTCTTCTCGGAGGAGCTCGGCGAGTTCAAGCACACGACGATCCCCGCCTTCGCGCTCGAAATGTTCGACGACGAGGACGACGAGGACGAAGCCTCCGAGACCGATGACGAGGACGAGGAGGACGACGAAGACGCCGAGGACGAAGACGACGAAGACGACGAGCAGGCGGCCTGATCGCGTCGTTTCGTGCAAAGTCTTCTGTCAATCCCGCTGCGCGCCCTCCACCATGCGGCGCGCGGCGGTTAAGATCTCTTCTTGCCGCGCGGGATCGGGCGGGAAGTCAGCTTCCTCCCAGCGCCGATGCGCTTCGGCAAGCACCGCTCCAACCGTCGGCCCGGCCGGAAGGCCGGCCTTGACGAGGTCGGCGCCGCGCCACGGCGAGCGGGGCGCTGGCCGTTCAGCCCATCGCCGCGCCTCGCTATGGCGTAGCTGGACGGCCAGCGTCCGTCTCTCATACACATCTCTGAGCCCTCCAGACCGTACTAGATCTCGTATGCCGCCTTCTGCTTGAAAAAAAAATAAACAACCGCCTTCGCTCCGGCTGTCTTTTATCCCCACCTCCTCGCCCACTCTCCCTTCCTAACTCACGTCTACCTGCCTCCTCCTTCTCTCACACATTGTTCTACTGCACACTTACTTCCTACCCCAGAGTCCCAGAGCGCAG
>CAZDUL010000097.1:0-5774 GCA_964508635.1 uncultured Allobosea sp.
TTCAGCGCCTGGGCGGCAGCGCACAGGGAGCGAGCTTCGTTGCATCGGCCGCGCGGGCGAGCGATCCGGTGGTTTCGACCACGCGCCCCTTGGCGGCCGCCTGAGCGAACGCGGCCATGCGCTCCTTCTCCGCCTGGTCGATGCGGTTGCTGACAAGATGCGCGGCGACCACCGAGAGAAAACCGATGGCGACAGCCGCCTTCGCGAGATCGGATATCATCGTGCCGCGCTCATCGGCCAGAAAGGCGCGGCAAAACTGGCGAAAAAGGGTCATTGTTGCGGCGTCCTCGACACGAGCTAACCGGTATCTTCGCCGGGCAGGGTAAACGAAGCGTGATTCTGGCTTCGTCGCCCCGCGTCAGACATCCACCAGATCACCCGCGAAGGCTGCGCGCTCCTGGATGAAGCGGAAGCGCGCCTCCGGCTTGTTGCCCATCAGGCGCTCGACCGTATCGGCCGTTTCCTCCCGTGCGTCGTGCTCCACCGCAACGCGCAGCAGGGTGCGGCGTCGCGGATCCATCGTGGTTTCCTTCAGTTGCGCCGGCAGCATCTCGCCCAGGCCCTTGAAGCGGCTGATGTCCGGCTTCCTGCCCTTGAAGACCGTGGCGATCAGCTCGTCCTTGTGGGCGTCGTCGCGGGCGTAGACGGATGTCGCGCCGTGGCTGAGCCTGTAGAGCGGCGGCACGGCAAGGAACAGGTGCCCCTTCTCGATCAGCTTGGGCATCTGCCGCCAGAAGAAAGTCACCAGCAGCGAAGCGATGTGGGCGCCGTCCACATCGGCGTCGGTCATGATGATGATCTTCTCGTAGCGCAGATCGTCCTCGCGGTAATGCGAGCCGAGGCCGCAGCCCAGCGCCTGCGACAGGTCCTGCAACTGCTGATTGGCGGCCAGCTTGTCGCGTGTGGCGTTGGCGACGTTGAGGATCTTGCCGCGCAGCGGCAGCACCGCCTGCGTGGCGCGATCGCGCGCCTGCTTGGCGGAGCCGCCGGCGGAGTCGCCCTCGACGATGAACAGCTCGGAGCCGGCGGCGCCGGCATTCGTGCAGTCGGCAAGCTTGCCGGGCAGGCGCAGCTTGCGTGTCGCGGTCTTGCGCGAGACCTCCTTTTCCAGCCGCCGCCGCAGGCGCTCCTCGGCGCGGTCGACCGTCCAGTCGAGGAGCCTGGTGGCAGCAGCCGGCGAGGCGGCGAGCCAGTGGTCGAAGCCGTCGCGCACGGCGTTCTCGACGATGCGCGCAGCTTCCAGCGTGGCAAGCTTGTCCTTGGTCTGGCCCTGGAATTCCGGCTCGCGGATGAACACGGAGAGCATCGCCGCGCAGGTCGCCATCACGTCGTCCGTGGTGACATTGGCCATGCGCTTCGATTGGCCGATCCGGTCGGCGTGATCGCGAAGGCCGCGCAGCAGCGCGACGCGCAGGCCCTGCTCGTGGGTGCCGCCTTCGGGCGTGGGGATGGTGTTGCAGTAGGAGGAGCAGAAGCCGTCCTCGCCGGTGGCGAGCCAGGTCACGGCCCATTCGAGCGATCCGTGACCGCCCGGTTTCTGGATCTTGCCGGCGAACATGGCGTCGACGACGAGCTCCTTGCCTTCGACGTCGCGCGCCAGATAGTCCCTGAGGCCGCCTGGAAAACGGAACACGGCATCGGCCGGCGTGTCCGTGCCGTCCACCAGCGCCGGCGCGCAACGCCAGCGGATCTCCACGCCGCCGAACAGGTAGGCCTTCGAGCGGGCCATGCGGAACAGCCGCGCCGGGTCGAAGCGGGCACCGGCGCCGAAGATCTCGGGGTCGGGATGAAAGCGCACGCGGGTGCCGCGGCGATTCTGCACGCGGCCGACCGTCTCCAGTCTGCCCTGCGGCAGGCCGCGGGAGAAGCGCTGCCGATACAGCATCTGTCCGCGCGCCACCTCGACCTCGAGATCGTCGGAGAGTGCGTTGACGACCGACACGCCGACTCCATGCAGGCCGCCGGATGTCTCGTAGACCTTCGAATCGAATTTTCCGCCTGCGTGCAGCGTGGTCATGATGACCTCGAGCGCCGACTTGTCGGGGAACTTGGGGTGCGGGTCGACCGGGATGCCGCGGCCGTTGTCCGTGACGGCGAGATGGCCGCTCGCCTCAAGCTCCACCTCGATGAAGCTGGCATGGCCGGCGACCGCCTCGTCCATGCTGTTGTCGATCACCTCGGCGAAGAGATGATGCAGCGCCTTCTCGTCGGTCCCGCCGATATACATGCCGGGCCGCCGGCGCACCGGCTCGAGCCCTTCGAGAACCTCGATCGACGAGGCCGTGTAATCGCTCTCGCCTGGCGTTCCCGGGGCAGCGGATGCTCCGGCGCGCCCGGCCGGACGGGCCGTGGCAGCGGCCGAGGTGGCCTTCGGCCTGACCGCAGGCGTTGCCGCCCCGTTCTGCATCCTGCCGGGTCCGACGGGCCCGAGCCCGCCGAAGAGATCGCTGTCTGTCATGGATCGCTGATTCGTTTGCGGCCCCGACTATGGCACAGCGGGCGCTGCAGCCGGAATCTCACGCCGCCGCAAAGATGGGGATGAGCCTCGCGAACTGGCGCAACTCCAGAAAAGCCGCCTTGAAAACGAAACGGGCGGCCGCGAAGCCACCCGTCGTTTGGCAGGGATCGCGGTACATCTGCGCGACCTCGCTGCATCATTCCGGAATCATGTCCGGAAATCATTATCGCAAAGTTAACCGCGGCACTGTGTCGTTATCATGACCGAACGATGCCGCGGCCGAGATCGTGTGTCAGACTGCGATCTTGCCGCCGCCGCGCTTGGTGATCGCGACCACGGACGGACGAGGCGGCACCCCATCCTTGAAGTCCGGCCAGCGCGTGGACGGGGTGTTGAACGAGACCGGCTTGGCGTTCGGATCGTCCTCGTCCGCCTCGCCCGGATGCTGGATGGCGACGAAGAACGTCTCGAGGTCCGGCGTGAACTCCGGCCCGCACAGCTCCGCGCCATTCGGCACGCGGTAGAAGAGCTTGGACGTGCCGCGCGCCGCACCTTCGGTCTCCACCGCCCACACGCCATCGGCGCGGCCGGTCTTGGAGGGCGCATTGCCGTCGGTGGCGACCCAGAGGCGGCCATCGGCGTCGATGGCGCAGTTGTCCGGCATGCCGAACCAGCCATCCTTCGTCGTGTTGGGATGGAACGTCGCTCCGACCGCCGCGATGGACGGGTCGCCGCAGCGCAGCATCACCTCCCAGCGGAAGGTCGTCGCGGCATGATCGCCATCGGTCGGCATCATCTCGACGATGTGGCCGAAACGGTTGTTGGCGCGCGGATTGGCCGCATCGACCTGCGCCGGCGTGCGGCGGCTGTTGTTGGTCAGCATCACGTAGACCTTGTTGGTCTTCGGATTGGCCTCGACATCCTCCGGTCGGTCCATCTTGGTCGCGCCGAGCAGGTCAGCCGCGCGGCGGGTTTCGATCAGCACGTCGGCCTGGCTGTTGAAGCCGTTCGCCGGCGTCAGCGGACCCTGACCGAAGACCAGCGGCAGCCACTCACCGGTGCCGTCGGCGTTGTACTTCGCGACATAGAGCGTGCCGCGATCGAGGATGTCGCGGTTGGCTTCGCGGTTCGTGCGATCGACGGCGGCCTCGGTCACGAACTTGTAGACATAGTCGAAGCGCTCGTCGTCGCCCTGGTAGATGACGAAGCGTCCGTCGCGGTTGATGATGTTGGCCGCACCCTCGTGCTTGAAGCGGCCGAGCGCGGTGCGCTTCTTGGGCACCGAGTTCGGATCCATCGGGTCGATCTCGACGACCCAGCCGAAGCGGTTGATCTCGTTCGGCTCCTTGGTCACGTCGAAGCGGTCGTAGTAGCGGCCCCAGGCATACCAGTTGCCCGGCGCGCCGTAGCGGCGCAGGTTGGCGGCGTCCTTGTGACCTTCGGCTGTGCCCCAGAAATAGCCGTTGAAATTTTCCTCGCAGCTCAGCCAGGTCCCCCAGGGCGTCACGCCGCCGGCGCAGTTGTTGAGCATGCCGCGCACCTTGCGGCCGGTGGGGTCGTAGCTGGTCTTCATGCGGTCGGAACCGGCGGCCGGACCGGTGATCTCCATCTCGGTCTCGCCGGTGATGCGGCGTGCATAGCGGGAGTTCTCGACCACGGACCACTTGCCGTTGGCGCCGCGCGCCACCTCGATGACCGAGCCGCCATGGGCCATCATCTCGATGTCGACGAGGTCTTTCGTCATGTCCTTGAAGCGAACGTCGCGCAGATCCTGACGGCCGGGCAGACTCGGGAACATCAGTTCCTCGTTCGTGTACTCGTGGTTGACCACGAGCAGGCCGCGCCGGGAACCATCGAGGGGGATATAGCCAAGATAGTCGTTGTTGTAGCCGAACTGCTTGGCCTGCGCGACAGCCGACTGCTTGTGCGGATCGAAGGCGGGCGCATCGGCCAGAACCTTGTCGCCCCAGCGGATCAGGACGTCGGCGTCATAGCCTTCCGCGACATGGTGGTTCTCGTCGGAGCCGGCAGCGATCTCCTTGAAGGCGAAGCTCGGCGTGGCGTTCGCAGCCTGGGCCTGAGCCTGCTCGGCGGTCGCCAGCGCCAGCGGCGAGACGGTGGCGGAGATCGCCGTGACGGCGAGCACGCCCTTCAGCAGATCACGGCGGCCGAGGCGTTCGGCGATCATGTCGCCCATCGTCGGATTGGCGGAGATGTTGGAACCCGCGTCTTCGGAGAGCTCGGTGCGCTGGGCGCGGCTGAGGTTTTCGGTCATCGCGTCGGTGTCCTTGTCAATCTGCGGCGATAAGGAGACGACCTGGAATTGCTCCAGCTTGTCGGCCCTCACCATCGTCATCAGGGATGACAGCCGCATGACGCTGGCAGGACGTGGCAGCAGCGCCGTTTCGTCGCAACCATCGGGGGAGGGGCGCAGAGACGGCGCCACCTCAGAGAGCCGCCGGAGGCGCGCTTCGCACCCTGTCACGCGCGCCTTGTGCCCACCGGTCGCCCCCCGAGACGATCAAGTTGCGACAATCTGTTGTTCAGCGGCCCTTAAGCTTGCGTGCGCCACACTCGCCCGATGCAGGCAATGGGCTGCCTTGCGCAGGCGGAGGCTGGTCGTGGCGGTGCGTTTCAGCGAGTTCGATGCGGCCCGCCTGCAGCGCGAGGCGAAGGTGGCGGGAGAGGCTTTCGCCTGCGATGCTATGCTGGCTGGCGCCGCCGCGGGTGGTTATCTTTCGTGTCGCGCCTTTTGGGTGGCCTGTCTTCTTGCGGCCATCATGGGGGCCTTCGCCCTCGCTCTCGGCTGAGCCGGAGGTTGTTCTGGGTGAAGCCGGCCCGCCGCCGTCGCTCAACATTTCTTCAGCACTTGAGAGATAGTCCTCATTGCGCCCGGGGGCGGGCGATCCGAGGCTCATGCGTTGCGCGTTCTCATCATCAGTGATTTCGGCTCCGTCAATGGCGGGGCCGCGAAGGTCGCCATCGAAAGCGCGCGCGGCCTCGCGGAGGCGGGCGTCGACGTGGTCTTCGCCTGTGCCATCGCGCCGGTTTCGGAGCGGCTGAACCACCCCGGCATCACGGTCGAACTGTTCGGCGCCGACGAGGTGTGGTCGGTCGGCTCGAAGCTGCGCGCCGCCCGTCAGGGCATTTGGAACGACGCAGCCCATGCCTGGCTTCCAAGGTTGATCGCGGCCAGGCCTTCCGTCACGATCCTTCATCTGAACCAGTGGCCCCAGGCGTTTTCCCCCGCGGCGATCGCCGCGGCTTGCGCGACGGCACGACCGGCCCGCACGCTCATGCACGCATTCTGTACGTT
>CAZDUL010000098.1:0-5803 GCA_964508635.1 uncultured Allobosea sp.
GTCGGAATGGTCGGCCAGCTCGATCTTCGGCAGGATTTCGACCGCGACGGTGAAGGCGAGGTCGCCCCTGGCCTCCATCGCCGCCTCGACCTCGTCCTTGCTGTCGGGGAAGCGGATCTGCGGCTCCATGGCGAAGCGCGCGGCGGCATCCGTTGCGATCTTCTGGTTGGCCTCATTGACCGCGTTCTGAAGCACATCGCTCATCACGGAACGGCCATACATCTTGCGCAGGAACGCCTTCGGCGCCTTGCCGGGTCGGAAGCCGTTGATGCGCACACGGTCCTTCAGTCCGTCGAGCCCGTCGTCGAGGCGCGCTTCAAGATCGGCGGCGGTGAGGACCACCTTGTATTCACGCTTCAAGCCCTGCGACAGGGTTTCGATCACCTGCATGGTCGCTGATCCGTTTTCTCTCGTTCAAATCCCGTTTCCGCCGAGCGCCGATCCGGCTCGGCACGCGGGGAAGGCCGCTCCGGCGCCGTCGGCAGGTGGTGCGGGCGGAGGGACTCGAACCCCCATGCCTTTCAGCGGTGGAACCTAAATCCACTGCGTCTACCAGTTCCGCCACGCCCGCGTGACCGCGAACGGCCAAGCGCAAACCGCCAGATGACAAACCGACCCTCTCCCACCGACCCGCGCCAACCCGCTCGGGCGCTGAGCCGGCGTCGGGACGCGGCTCTATAGCACCTGCGTGCGCGCTTGCAGCAAAAAAATCGCCGGTCCGAGCGCCCCGGCAGACGATCAGCGCGTCACCGCGGCGACGTCGATGATGCGCGCCTCGGCGCGCTCTGTCCCGCCCCAGCGATCCACCGCGAGCGTGACGGCGAGGTGAAGCATCTCGCCGCGATGGCTGATCAGCGCCTGACCGAGCGGCTGCTCCGCCGCCCGGAAGGCGACGGCGCGACGCTGGGCGCCGTCGCCTGCGCGCAGCTTGGCCCGCACATGCCCGGCCGCACCGACGACGCTCGCCTCGGCGATACGGTGCGCGGGCAACACGAACACCGGATCCGGCGCGCCGGCCCCGAATGGTCCCGCCCCGGCCAGCTCGCCGACCAGCGCGGGCGTCACGCTGCCGGCGGTGAGAAGCCCGTCGACGAGCAGCGCCTCGGCGCAGACGACGGCCTCGACCGGTCTCGCCAGCCGCTCCACCAGGAACGCCGTGAACGCCGGCAGGCCGCCCGCGCCCAGCGTCGCACCCGCCGCCATGGCATGTCCGCCGCCTTTCGCCAGAACGCCCGCCTCGACCGCCGCCCGCACCGCCGCACCGAGATCCACGCCGGGGATCGAACGACCGGAGCCGGTGCCAAGGCCGCTCTCGTCGAGCGCGAAGGCGAAGGCCGGACGCCGGAAACGCTCCTTCAGGCGCGCTGCGATCAGCCCGACCACGCCGGGGTGCCAGTCGGCCGAGCCGACTGCGATGATCGGCCTGTCGCCGTCGCGCATCCGGGCCTGTTCAGCCATGGCGACGGCCTCCTCCACCGCCATGCGCTCGATCTCCTGCCGCTCGCGGTTCAGCTCGTTGAGCTGGACCGCAAGCGAGCGCGCCGCGATGTCGTCCTCCAGCGTCAGCAGACGGGCCCCCAGCGTAGCATCGCCGATGCGCCCGCCGGCGTTGATGCGCGGGCCGATCAGGAAGCCGAAATGCCACGCCTCGAGCGGCCCGTTGAGCCCGGCCACGTCCATCAGCGCCGCCAGCCCGACCCGGCGGCGCTCCCGGGCGATTGCGAGCCCCTGACGCACGAAGGCGCGGTTGAGGCCGATGAGCGGCGCGACATCCGCCACCGTCGCCAGCGCCACCAGGTCGAGCTCGCCCATCAGATCGACAGCCGGCGCGCGGCCCTGCACCCTGAGCTGCCGCTGCAAGCCAACCAGCACCATGAACACGACGCCCGCCGCGCACAGATGCCCGAGGCCCGACAGGTCATCCTGCCGGTTCGGGTTGACCAGCGCCAGCGCAACCGGCAGCTCCGCCGGCGCCTGGTGATGGTCGAGAACCACGACATCGAGCCCGGCAGCCCGCGCCGCAGCGAACGGCTCGTGGCTGGTCGTGCCGCAATCCACCGTCACCAGAAGTGTCGCGCCCTCGCCAGCCAGCTGGCGCACCGCCTCGACATTCGGGCCGTAGCCCTCCGTGATCCGGTCGGGAATGTAGATGCGCGTTTTCGCCCCGGCGGCCTCCAGATAGCGCGCGAGCAGCGCACTGGAGCAGGCGCCGTCCACGTCATAGTCGCCGAAGATCGCGACGCGCTCGCCATGCCGGCAGGCGGCCGCCAGCCTGTCGACCGCGCCGCCCATGTCGCGCAGCGTGTCGGGATCGGGCATCAGGTCGCGCAGCCTCGGCGCCAGAAAGGCCGCCGCGCCCTTCTCGTCGACGCCTCGCGCCGCCATGACGCGCGCCAGCGCATCGCTGAGCCCCTCGATCTGCACGAGGCGCTCGGCCCGCGCGAGCCCCGGCCCGTCGAGACGCAGGCGCCAGGCCTGGCCAAGAACGGAGCGGGTCACACCCAGCAACGGCTGAACGATCGACATCGGTCCGAGGGCTGTCATGGGAGCCCTCTAACCTGATTCCACCGGCTCTGTGCGACCGCGGATGACACGCGTTCCCGGCCGTTGCGCGGAGCCGTCCAGCCGATACGCCGCAAGGCTGTGCGCCATGCCTGACAGGCCGGCCCCTTCGCCGACCGCGCCATGCCGGCCGCGCGGCGGCCCGGCACCCGTTGCGGCCTGTCGCGCTCCAGCGACCCCGGAGGTTGCGGCCGCGCCGGCCGGTTCTTCGCGCCCGATGATCCGCAGCTTGACGCGGCGGCGCATGGTCGTGCCCGCGATCCGGGCAAGCCCGCGGGCTGGGGATCAGTCCCGCCGACATCCGGAAGCTGGTGAAGCCCGATGGTCTCGACCGCAGCCTCGTCCGCCGCGGCGGAAGGCCCACGCCGCAAGGGTGAACAGTGCTGTGGAACCAGCCTCAGCCGTTGCGGCTCGGGTAGTTCGGGCTCTCGCGCGTGATCATCACGTCGTGCACATGACTTTCGCGAAGACCCGCGCCGGTGATGCGGATGAAGCGGGCCTTTGCGTGCAGCTCAGCCAGATCGCGGGCGCCGACATAGCCCATCGCCGCGCGAAGCCCCCCGGCAAGCTGATGCAGCACGCCCGACACGGGCCCCTTGTAGGCCACCTGCCCCTCGATGCCCTCCGGCACCAGCTTCAGCGCATCCTTGATGTCCTGCTGGAAATAGCGGTCGGCCGAGCCGCGCGCCATCGCCCCGACCGAGCCCATGCCGCGATAGGCCTTGTAGGATCGGCCCTGATACAGGAACACCTCGCCCGGCGTCTCGTCGGTGCCGGCCAGCAGCGAGCCGACCATGGCGCAGGAGGCGCCGGCGGCGAGCGCCTTGGCGAAGTCCCCGGAATACTTGATGCCGCCGTCGGCGATGACGGGGACGCCTGCCTTCTGCGCCGCACTGACCGCATCCATGATCGCGGTGAGCTGCGGCACGCCGACGCCCGCGACGATGCGCGTCGTGCAGATCGAACCGGGTCCGATCCCGACCTTCACCGCATCGGCCCCAGCGTCGATCAGCGCCTGAGCGCCATCCGCGGTCGCGACGTTGCCGGCGATCACCTGCACGGCGTTGGACAGTTTCTTGACCCGTGTCACGCTGGCCAGCACGCCGGCTGAATGCCCATGGGCTGTATCGACCACGAGGATGTCCACGCCGGCGTCGAGGAGCCGCTCCGAGCGCGCAAATCCCGCGTCGCCGGTGGTTGTGGCGGCCGCCGCCAGCAGGCGTCCCTGCGCGTCCTTCGCCGCGTTCGGATAGGCCACCTGCTTCTCGATGTCCTTCACGGTGATGAGGCCGACACAGCGGAAATGCTCGTCCACGACCAGCAGCTTCTCGATTCGGAACTGGTGGAGAAGCCGCTTGGCCTCCTCCTGGCTCACACCCGCCCGCACGGTGATGAGCCGGTCCTTCGTCATGAGTTCGGCCACCGGCTGCGCCGGGTTGGAGGCGAAGCGCACGTCCCGGTTGGTGAGGATGCCGACGAGCTTGCCCTTCGCACCGTTCGGACCGCGCTCGACCACGGGGATGCCGGATATGCCGTGGCGCTTCATGAGCAGCAGGGCGTCCGACAGCGTTTCGTCGGGATGGATGGTGATCGGGTTCATCACCATGCCCGACTCGTACTTCTTGACCTGCCGCACCTGCTCGGCCTGCTGATCGGGGTCGAGATTGCGGTGAATGACGCCGAGGCCGCCGGCCTGCGCCATGGCGATCGCCATGCGGTGCTCGGTCACGGTGTCCATCGCCGAGGCGATCAGCGGTATGTTGAGGCCGATGGAGCGCGTCAGCTGCGTGCGGATGTCGACATCGCCCGGGAGCACATCGGACGCCGCCGGCTCGAGAAGGACATCGTCGAAGGTCAGGCCTTCACGAATGGGGCTGTCGACGAGCGCGGCCATGGGTCAACCTTTCGTTCACGGTTGACGCGGCCGGCTATCACGCATGTGCGAAAAGTGGAAGACCGGAAACCCCGCATCCCGCCCGACCCCGTGGCCTCGAACCTGCGCCAGCGAACCTGCCAGCGGGTTCGGCATGTGCAGACCCCAATTCACGAGAAAAAGGTGTTGATATAAGGCAAGGTCATGGCTGGGCACGCTGACCTGTCGGATCATGGCCGCGGAGAGACATCGCCAACGGGCGGGCGCTTCACGCCCAAGCTGATCTCGACCCTGAAGGACGGCTACGATGCGGAACGGTTCCGGCGCGACGTCATCGCCGGGCTGACCGTCGCCATCGTCGCGCTGCCCTTGTCGATGGCCCTCGCCATCGCCTCGGGTGCATCGCCTGCCTCGGGGCTTTACGCGGCGGTTGTCGGCGGCTTCCTGATCTCGGCGCTGGGCGGCAGCCGCTTCCAGATCGGCGGGCCTGCCGGCGCGTTCATCGTGCTGGTCGCCGGCATCATCGATCGCCACGGCTTCGATGGACTGCTCGCGGCGACGCTGATGGCCGGCGCGATCCTGATCGTCATGGGCCTGGTGCGGCTCGGCGGGCTGATCCGCCGCGTGCCGGGCCCTGTTGTTGTCGGCTTCACCGCCGCCATTGCGGTCATCATTGTCGCGAGCCAGATCCGCGACCTTCTGGGTCTGACGCTCACCGGGCGCGAGCCGGCGGAGCTGTTTCACAAGCTTGGAACCCTCGCCGTGGCTCTGCCCACGCTGAACCCGGCTGCGCTGGCGCTGTCGATCGGGACGATCGCGGTGATTGCCGGGATGCGCCGCTTTCTGCCGAAATGGCCTGCCCTGCTCATCGCCGTCGGGCTGGCCACACTGGCGACGCTGATCTTCTCGCTGCCGGTCGAGACCATCGGCAGCCGGTTCGGCGGCGTGCCGTCGGGCTTTCCGGTGCCGGCTGTGCCGGCGCTGACGCCGGATCGGTTGTGGCTGCTGCTGCCTGATGCGCTGGCCATCGCCTTTCTGGGCGGGCTCGAGTCGCTTCTGTCTGCCGTGGTCGCAGACGGCATGAGCGGCCGGCGCCATCGCTCCGACGCCGAGCTGGTCGCGCATGGGATCGCCAATAACGGCACCGCCCTGTTCGGCGGCCTCGGCGTCACCGGCACGTTACCACGCAACGCCACCAACCTCCGCCCCGGTGCCTCGAGCCCCGTCGCCGGATCGCTACATGCGCCTTTTCTGCTTTCCGTCCTGGTTCTGGCCGTCCCTCTGCCCCACTCCTACGCCCCCGCGTTCCCTC
The DNA here is from genome assembly GCA_964508635.1 of uncultured Allobosea sp. Lineage (GTDB taxonomy): Bacteria > Pseudomonadota > Alphaproteobacteria > Rhizobiales > Beijerinckiaceae > Allobosea. The sequence continues at coordinate 5,748 of CAZDUL010000098.1, forward strand.
TCCACCGCCCACACGATCTGTCCTCTCGCATTACGTCACTCGCCGCGTCTGCGCAG
>CAZDUL010000099.1:0-8225 GCA_964508635.1 uncultured Allobosea sp.
CGCCGACGCCCTCCACGGCCTGGCGCACCAGCGCGGAGAAATCCGGCCCCTGCCCGTCCGGCTTGGCCGGCGGCTTGAGCGCGGTCAGTGCGCCGGCGGATCCGCCGAGACTCTTGGCGGCGGCATAGGCACCGGCTGCGAAACTGGAGGTCGGCATGGGCTGGCTCTCCTGTCGTCGGGTCGGGTTCGAAAGGGTCAGGCCCTGAGGATCTCGATCGTTCGCTGGATCATGCGGCGCGCCGACGAAATGACGTTGAGGTTGGCCTCGTAGCTGCGCTGGGCCTCACGCATGTCCATCGTCTCGATCAGCGAATTGACGTTCGGCAGCTTGACCTCGCCATTGGCGTCGGCCGCCGGGTGGCCTGGGTCGAGGCGGGTGCGGAACGGGCTCTGGTCGGGCCGCACGCGCCCCATCTCGACCGTGCGCACGCCCAGTTCGCGGTCGAGCTGGCCCCGGAAGGTCGGCACCTTGCGCCGATAGGGGTCCGCGCCAGGCCTGTCGGCCGTGGAGTCGGCATTGGCCAGGTTCTCGGCGATCACCTTCATGCGTCCGGACTGGGCGCGAAGACCGGAGGCGGCGGCGACGATGCTTCTCAGGAGATCCATGGCGCGTTGTCCTCAGCGGCCGCGGCCGATGGCGATCTTCATGAGCCCGAGGCTCTTCTGGTAGAGCGACGCGGCGAGCTGATAGTCTTGGTTGTTCTGCGCAACCTTCAGCATCTCGTCCTCGAGGTTGACGGCGTTGCCCGAGGGCGTGCGCTCGAAGCGCTGGGCGTCGCCCGCGCGCTGCGGCGAGCCGGGCGCGCCCGGCTGGACATGGCCGGCATGGGTGGCCGCGAGCAACATCGCGCCCCTGGGCGGCGCCGGCGGCTTCACGTCCATGGGCCGGAAACCGGGCGTATCGGCGTTTGCGACGTTTTCCGCCAGAACCTTCTGACGCTGGTTGTGCCAGGCCATGCGTGCCTTCAGCGCGTCGAAGAGGGGCAGTCCGCCAATCGCCATGGAGCCGTTTCCTTGCCGTGACGCCGGCTGCACCCCTGCCGCCGCCGTCTCGCCCGGCAAGAAATGCCCACTTCATGGTTAAGGAGCCGTTAATGCCCGTCCTCCCTCGCCGGAAACCTTAAGCTCGCGCTAACCATGATTTGGTTGGACATGCGCATGTGCTAGGATGGTCGCACCATCGCTTGATGATGGTTGCGTCACCACGATCCGCTGGCGGATCGCAGATGGGCAGGGTTCGAAGTGCTCGGTTTCAATGATCTGTCGACGCCGCTGAAGGCGATCATCGCGCTCGCCTTTGTGCTGGTCCTCGTGGTGATCGCCGGTTTGCTGCTCCGGCGCATCACCGGCGGGCGGCTGAAACTTCCCGGCCAAGGCGCTCGGGCGCGCCAACCGCGCCTTGGCGTGGTCGACATCTTCGAACTCGACCGCCACCGCCAGCTGGTGCTCCTGCGGCGCGACAATGTCGAACATCTGGTGATGATCGGCGGGCCGAACGACGTGGTGATCGAGCCCTCGATCGTGCGCGGCCAGACGCGTGCGGCGATCCAGGCTCCAGCGCCTTCGGAGGCCGCGGAACGCGCTGCGATCACCGCGCCGGCCGCGACGGCGCCCCCGCGCGTTGCCCGCCCGGAGACCGCAAGGATCGAGCCGGCCGCAGCCGCGCGGGCGGACGCGAAGCGCGTCGAGGACTCGATGGCAGCCGGGGCCGGAGCAGTCGCCGGAGCCGGAGTGGCGGCAGCAGTCACGTCACTGGCCGTGCACGGTTCCGATCGCCCGGCCGCGGCATCGGCCGCCGGGCGCGATCTTGCCAGCGACGCGGCCCTTGCCGGCCCGATGGAGGCGCCTGTGTCCTCGACCCCGCCGGCGGAACCGGCGATCGATGCCCACCGCCTGCCGGGATTTCTGCGGCAGGATGTACGTCCTGGTGGAACGATCCATCCGCCAGACCAGGCGGGCGCCAAAGGCAAGGGCGTGTCGCCGGCGCCGCAGCTTCCTGCCGATGACCGCACCACCAAAGCGCCGGCCCCCGAGGCGGCGCCCGCCAGCGCCAGAGCAGCAGCGGCAGACAAGCCTGCCCCCTCGCTTGCGGACCGGTTGGCCGTCGAGCTCGAAGCGCTGGTCGCCCAGCCCCTGCCCGCACGCGAAGAGCCAGCGCCGAAGGCGTCTTCCGCCAGGAGCACGCCTTCGCCCCAACCGTCGCCGCAGCCTGCTGCCGCGCCGGCGCGCAAGACCGAAACTGCGTCCGCGCCCGCCTCCGACCGATCCGCCGACATTCAATCCCGGCAGGCCGCTCCACAATCGGACGGGTCCAACATGGCCGACGAACTGGCCCGCGAGCTGAACCGCATGCTGGCTACCGATGCGCCGGCAGCGGCAGGTGCAGGCCCGCGGCCGCAACCTGGCCCTGTCGGACCGGTGGATGTCTCCGCGACACCACCCGCCTCGCCTGACGATCGGCCGCAGCCCCGCAAGGATCGCGTCGATACCCAGACAACGCCGGCAAGGGTCACGCCGCGGCAGACCGTCAGCGACGCAACAGAGCCGAAGCCTGCCGAAACGACCCAGAAGGCGCGGAAAGCAGGCGGCCCTCCGGCGGCTGCGCTCACCTCCGGGCCCAAGACCGAACCCGCACCGCCTGCCTCGGTCGCGACGGGGGACGCTCAAGCGGTGAAGCCGGCCTCAGAGGATCCTTTCTCCATCGATGCGATCGAGGCCGAGTTCGCGCGGCTGCTCAATCGACCGGTCGGCCGCTGAGAGAAAGGGCAGCCGCGACGGAACTGCACACAGCTTCCGTTCGCCGCGCCGGTTGGGCCAGAGCACAAACGCGATTAGCGTCGCAGGCAACTGCAACAGCTGAGTCGAGCGCGCCATGGCCGATCCGGCCCCCGCCGCGCGGGGCCTGCATCATCGCTTGCGAGGGATCGCATCGCCGCTGTTGCGGCTGATGATCGCGTTCGGCTGGCTCGCGCTGGTCGCGCTGGCCTCCCCGCTGATGGCGCAGACCCTGACCCTCGATTTCGGCCAGGGCGGCGGCGTGACCGAGCGCGCACTGCAGCTGATCGCGCTGATCACGATCCTGTCGCTGGCGCCATCGATCCTCATCATGGTGACGTCCTTCGTGCGCATCGTGGTGGTGCTGTCGCTGCTGCGCTCGGCGCTCGGCACGCAGACCGCGCCGCCCAACGCCGTGATCACGGGGCTGGCGCTGTTCCTCACCGCCTTCATCATGGCGCCGACCTTCCGCGAAGCCTACCAGGCAGCGGCCGTGCCGCTGCTCGCCAACCAGATCACGCCGCAGCAGGCATTCGAGCGCGGCGTTCAGCCGTTCCGCACCTTCATGCTGCGCCATGTGCGGGAGAAGGATCTGGCTTTGTTCATCGAGCTGTCGCGCGAGCCGCCTCCCGCGACGCCGGATCAGGTGTCGCTGCAGGTGCTGATCCCGGCCTTCATGATTTCGGAGCTCCGACGCGCCTTCGAGATCGGGTTCATGCTGTTCGTTCCGTTCCTGATCATCGACCTGGTTGTGGCTTCCATCCTGATGTCGGTGGGCATGATGATGCTGCCGCCCGTCATCATCGCCTTGCCGTTCAAGCTGATCTTCTTCGTGCTGGTCGATGGCTGGGGGCTCGTCGCGGGGTCGCTGGTGCGCAGCTACGGCGGCTGACGGTCAGCCTCGACGCTCGGGAGGCGTGCTGTCCGGCGCGTTCTCGGCCTGCCGGCCGTTGGCAGGAGCCTGAGCCGCGGGCTGGGCCGCAGGTTGCGCGGCAGGCGCCTCGCCTGCTGGCGCGGCAGCGCCCGGCTGCGCCTGGTTGGCAGGCGCGCGCCGGCGCAGCGAGGAGGCATAGTCCGGGTAGCGCTTGCGATACTCGGCCATGAACTCCATCAGCGTGTCGGAATTGGCGACCGAGCGAGCGAGCTCGCGCACATCGCCCGGGCGGGCGCGGTTGACCCCGGTGACGAAGGCGAAGACGCGGGCATCCGGCGTCTCGGCCATGCGGGCAGCGAACTTCGCGCGCAGCCGGTCGAGCGAGAGCGCCTCGTTGGCCATCACATAGGCGACGGCGGCCCGCAGCGCATCGGCACGCTCCCGCTCGCTCAGGGGCTCCGAACCCCGCCAGCTGTCGCCGAGGATGCGCTCATGGGCCTCACCGGCTTCGCGCCAGCGACGCGCCGACCAGAGGATGTCGGCCCGAAGCCGGTCCACTTCCGGACCTGTCTCGGCGGCGAGGATCTCCAGCGCCAGATCGGTGCGGGAGAGGTCGGACAGCGCCTTGGCCTCGAGCAACTGGCGGGCCCGCTTCACGTCGCGCGGCAGCTCCGGCAAGCGGGTGGAGGTGATCGCGCGCAGCGCATCGGCCGGACGGTTGTTCATCAGCCGGATCATCGCCAGCCGCGCGGCAACGGTTGCGCGCGCGGCGCCGGTCAGACGGTTGTCGATCTGGTGCTGCAGCAGCTCCGCTGCCTGATCGAGCAGGTCCACCTCGACGAGCCTGTCCGCCAGACGACGCGTGATTTCGTCGCCGCGGCGCCCGATCGGCAGGAACTCCTTGAAGTCGTAGAACAGGGCCAGTGCATCCACGCGCGAGAGCCCTTCCGATGCCCCCGTCGTGAACAGCTCCTCGAACTGGCGGGCCGTCTCCTCGTGCAGGCGCCGGGTGATCGGGTGGTCGGGGAAGAAGCCTGTCGCGCGGCGGGCGACGGCGAAGGCCTCGCGCCAGCGCTTCTGATCGGCATAGATCGCGCCCAGCGCACCGATCGCCTCGATCTCGACCTCGTCGCCGCGCCAGGTCATCGAGACCGTCTCCAGACGCGCGAGCGCTTCGTCGGCGGAGATCGACTTGTCGTCCTCGCGCTCGGCGAGCTGAACGCCCTTGAGCTGGGCGCGCGCCGCGATCGGGCGCGAGAAGCTGTCGAACAGGCTTCGGTAGGCCTGCAGCGCGGCCTCCGGCCGGCCGGTGACCTCGTCCAGTTCGGCTCGCAAAAGCATCACGGCATCGCGCGGCAGCCACTGCGGGGCCAGTTCGGCCAAAAGCGTCAGTTCGCGCTCGGCCACGCCCTGGTCGCGCATCGCAATGGCCGCGCGCACGATCTCCGGCCGGATGATCGCCTGCAGCTGTTCGGGATATGCGTCGACGATCTCTCCGACCCGGCGAAAACCCGCCAGGGCGCGGGGAAAAACCCCCTGCCGCGCGTCCGAAACCGCCCTCCAGAGGCCGGCTTCGAGGTCGTCCTTCAGCAGGTCGATTCCAAGCGTGGCGTCGACGTCGCGGTGACGCCGCATCATGACCTGCGCGATGGCGCGCTTGAGATGGGGGCGGCGATCGGCGCGCATGGCCGGATCGTCGGCAAGCAGGGCGTGGAGCGGACCCAGCGCCTCGGCATGAAGGCCATTGGCGAGCAGGAAGGTCGCCAGCCGCAGGCGGGCATTGCTGCGCTCGGAGCGTGCCGCCTCGACCGCCGCACGCTGGAGCGCCTGCATGCGCTGGAACGTGTTGCCGAGCCGCATCTCGGCCCAGGCCGCGCGATCGGCGATCAGCGCCGGTCGGGCAGCCTCGATTGGGTTCTGGTTGTCAGCCTGGAGCACGGACACGGCCAGCCCGCCGCCCCGGCCGATGGTAACGCCATCGAGTGTGGCCCGCACGGTGACATCGTCGGCTATGGGCCTGACAAGCAGGCCATGCGCCGTCTGTTCGAGCTGGAACTCGACGAAGCGGTGCGGTTTGACCAGGGCCGCGGCCGGACCGAACGCTGTTACGACAGCCATCGGCTGCGGCGTATCGGATCCGAGCCAGTGAACGCCCGAAATGTTGGGGATCGCGGCAGCGATGATGGTCTGCCCGCCCTCGTCCACCGCCCGGCGCGGCGCGATGGGCTCGGCCGGGGCGACGCCACGTTCACCCGTCGTCAACGCCCAGGCGAGACCGTCGGGCGCGAAGCGCGGCAAGGCGGCATCCTTCAACCTCAACCGGACGAGCGTCGCCTTGTTCTCGCGGATGACCTGCACCTGTTCGGCCATCGGAAGCTTTCTGGCGAGCTCGGCCGGGTCGATCTGGTCGATCGTCTCGAACACCAGCACCATGTCCGTGCCGTCCTCGAAGGCGGCAGCGGCGGTGCGGCGCGGAAAGACGAAGTCGATGCGCGCGCCTTGCGGACCCTGTTCGGCGCGAACCGTCACCGGCTGCGGCGGCAAGGCCTGGGGTGCGGCGGCCGGCGCCGCGGCGACCGTTTCAGCCGGCGTGGCGCGCGGCGGCTCGGATGCGGGTGACGCGGCGGTCTGCGCAGGCTGCTGCGGCCTTGCACGGGGTTGCGGCTGGGGTTGCGGCTGGGACGATGGCCTCGGCCTGACCTGCGGCCCTTGCGCCTGTTGCGCCGCCGCGGGCTGCTCCGGCTGCGCTTCGGGAGACACCGTGCTGCGGTCAGTGCGCACGAAGTCGATGACGAGGCCGTCGTCCTCGCGGAATGCCGTGATCGCGTAGCGCGGCTCGGCCGACAGCGCGAAGCGCAGCGTGCCGTTCCCGGCCTCGACCTCCTCGAGCTTGACCCCGTCAGGCAGGATCGAGCGGACCCGCGAGGGCTCGAGCTTCACCGGTGCAGCGATGCTGACGCCGATGCGGCCGTTTGCGACGTTGTGTTCGGCCGGAAGAAAGGACGGCATCTCGAACACCAGCCGCGACAGGGTCGGCAAGGTCGAGCCGCGCACCTCGATTTCCCGCGGCTCCGCCTGCTCGCGCGCGCGCTGCAACTCGCGCGCGGTCGCCTCCGCCATCCGGGCGCGGCGGGCGAGATCCTCGACCACCTCCTGCGGCAGGCCGGGCAGCATGCCCTGCCAGTTCTCAGGGATCAGGTCGATGAAGATCTTCTCACCGGCCTCCATCACATTGACCGTGAAGGGCCGCGTCAGCGCGAAGCGCAGGCCAAGTCCGTCGGGGTCAGCGCGGGCGACCGAGAGATAACCCGGCATCTCGCGAACCATCCGCTCCACGCTGATGTTCACCGGCTGCGTGAAGCTGACCACCAGAACGCTGTTCGTGACGCGTGCGCTGACCTTCTGCGCGGCCGGCAGCGTGATGATGAGGCGACCGAAATTCTGCTGTTCCGAACCCCTGATCTGGGCGAGCTGCCCGGCCTGCGCACGAGCTGGCGGTGCAGGCGTCAAGGCCACCAGCGCGCCAAGCGCGACCGAACCCAGGCATTGACGCCAGAAACGGGACGCCACGGAGCAGTCCTCACCACGCAAGACGCGACACGACGCAGGCGCCATGCGGGCAGGATGCCCGGCACGGCATCCCGGACTGTGAACCGGCAAGGTTAGAGGGCGGTTAAAGCATCCGCCCCGGCGGGGACGGACCGCATCCGGGCCTTGCGCCGGGAGTGGAGGCGACAAGGTCCGGACGGGTCGATCAGGGCCTTTTCCGTCCGTTTGCGGGGAGCGTCGGAGACGGAATGGCCCGTGCTGCTGCGGAAGCCTGACGCTGGATGGGACACGGCGGCGGTTCCGTTGCAGCTCCTGCGATGCCCGAAGCGGGGAGCGTGGGCAGCGCGGACATCTGTCGCATGGTGGATGCGGCGTCAGAACGGCAGCAGGATATCCATCACCTGCTGGCCATAGCGCGGCTGCTGCACGTCCGTGATCTGGCCGCGGCCGCCATAGGCGATGCGAGCCTGGGCGATCTTGGTGGAGTCGACGGTGTTGTCGAACTCGATGTCCTCGGGGCGGACCACCCCGGCGACGATCAGTTCGCGCACCTCGAAGTTGATGCGGATCTCCTGCTTGCCCTCGATGACGAGATTGCCGTTGGGCAGCACCTGCGTCACGGCAGCAGCGACATTGGTGGTCAGCTGTTCGGAGCGCCGGACCGAGCCTGCGCCTTGCGAGCGGGTGGTTCCTTCGGTCGAGACGAGCTTGCCCGGGTCCACCGCCTCGGGCAGGATCTGGCCGAGATTGGATTCGATCCCGAACAGGTTCGGCACGCCCATGCTGTCGCCGCCCGACCGGGAGCGGCTGGTCTGGTTCTGCAGTTCGGCGCGATCCGTGACGCGCACCTTGACCGTCACGAGATCGCCGACCTGCCGGGCGCGCTGATCCTTGAAGAAGGCGCGCGAGCCCTGTCGCCAGAGCGAATTCGGCGAATGCGCCGCGTATTCCGGCTGCGGCATCGGCATCCGCACCGGCTTGTAGCCCGGCTGTGCGGGCGGGTCCCCCGCCGCGCACCCCGCCCGCC
>CAZDUL010000100.1:0-26044 GCA_964508635.1 uncultured Allobosea sp.
GGCCCGTCAGGGGGCAGCACGATGACGGATTTGTCGCTGGCGGGCATGCTCGCCGATGCAGGACCAAGACCCCGCCACCGCTCGGTCGGAGTGGATATCGGCGGGGTGATGGTGGGTGGCGGCGCGCCCATCGTCGTGCAGTCGATGACCAACACCGATACCGCCGACATCGACGCCACCGTGAGGCAGGTGGCGGCGCTCGCCCTGGCTGGCTCGGAGCTGGTGCGCATCACGGTCGATCGGGACGAGTCGGCTGCGGCCGTGCCCCATATCCGCGACCGTCTGGCGCGCATCGGCGTCACCGTGCCGCTGGTCGGCGACTTCCATTTCATCGGCCACAAGCTGCTCGCCGATCATCCGGCCTGCGCCGAGGCGCTGGCGAAGTACCGCATCAACCCGGGCAATGTCGGCTTCAAGGACAAGAAGGACCAGCAGTTCGGCCAGATCGTCGAGATGGCAATACGGCACGGCAAGGCCGTGCGCATCGGCGCGAACTGGGGTTCGCTCGATGGCGAGCTTCTCACGCACCTGATGGACCTCAACGCCGCTAGCGCGACGCCGCTCGATGCCCGCGCGGTCACCCGCGAGGCGATGGTGCAGTCTGCGCTGTTGTCGGCGGCGCGCGCCGAGGAAATCGGCCTGCCGAAGAACCGCATCGTGCTCTCGGCGAAGGTCTCGGGTGTTCAGGATCTGATCGCGATCTACCGTGAGCTCGCGCGCCGCTCCGATTACGCCATCCATCTCGGCCTCACGGAAGCTGGCATGGGCTCCAAGGGCATCGTGGCGTCCTCGGCAGCGCTTGGCGTGCTGCTGCAGGAGGGCATCGGCGACACGATCCGCTTCTCGCTCACGCCGGAACCGGGCGGCGACCGCACCCTCGAGGTCAAGGCGGCGCAGGAGCTGCTGCAGACCATGGGCTTTCGCGCCTTCGCGCCGCTGGTCGCGGCCTGCCCGGGCTGCGGGCGCACGACCTCCACGGTGTTCCAGGAATTGGCGCAGGACATCCAGAGCTGGATTTCCGCGTCCATGCCCGAGTGGAAGACGCGCTATCCAGGCGTCGAAAGCCTCAATGTCGCAGTCATGGGCTGCATCGTGAATGGCCCCGGCGAGAGCAAGCACGCCGATATCGGCATCTCGCTGCCCGGGACGGGCGAGGCTCCAGCCGCGCCCGTCTTCATCGACGGCGCCAAGGCGTTGACACTGCGCGGGCCAACCATCGCCGCCGATTTCAAGCAGCTGGTGGCGGACTATGTGGAACGACGTTTCGGCGCTGGCGCACGGGCGGCGGAATGACGTTTGCCCTGATACGGCGCAGGCACGCCCCGCAAGCGCGAGCGGCAACCGTGCCCGTTTTGCGCCATCATCCGGGTTAACCCGTTCTGTCGTCTTGATCGGCAAGGCCAGTATGCTAGAGGCCCGCGCCGGCCGCGATGTCATCGCCATGGGAGCGATGGCGTTTGCCAAGGCTCATCTGACGGGCGCCGCAGCGAAGGCCGGACGGAGACACCCATGGCATCCGAGAAGCTGACGGCGCAGACGCCCGGGGGCGACAGGCAGGCAGCCTCGGCCGAGGACGACAAGCGCCTCGGCCTGGTTGCGGACCATGACGGGGGGCGTGGTGGCGGCTCGGGTGGCGGGCACGGCCACAGGACCGCGAGCTTCGCGGCCTTGGCGCTTGGCGCGCTAGGCGTCGTCTATGGCGACATCGGCACCAGCCCGCTCTACGCGTTGCGCGAGACGATCAATGCCGCGATCAGCGGCCAGCTCGGCGCCCATGGCGGCCATGGGGCTGCCCCGATACCGACCACGGTGCCGCGCGACGTCGTCATCGGGGTGCTGTCGCTCATCCTGTGGTCGCTGCTCCTGGTGGTCACCATCAAATACGTTCTCATCCTGCTGCGCGCCGACAACAACGGCGAGGGCGGCACGCTCACCCTCGTGGCCCTCGCGCAGCGCGCCGTGGGGCGCGGCAATCGGTGGGTGCTGGGCCTCGGCATGATCGGCGCGGCGCTGTTCTACGGCGACGCGGTGATCACGCCGGCGATTTCGGTCCTGTCGGCGGTGGAGGGCCTGAAGCTGGTGACGCCGGCGTTCGAGCCCTACGTCATCTACATTGCCTCGGCGATCCTGATCGGCCTGTTTGTGGTCCAGAGCCGCGGCACGGGCAAGGTCGCGGCCTTCTTCGGACCTGTGATGATGGTCTGGTTCGTCACGCTGGCCGGGCTTGGCATCTACCACATCCAGGACGATCTCGGCGTCTTCGCCTCGATCAATCCGTGGTATGGTGTGAAGTTCTTCATCGATCACCCCGGGGTGTCGCTGGTGGTGCTCGGCACGGTGTGCCTGGCTGTCACCGGCGCCGAGGCGCTCTACGCCGACATGGGCCATTTCGGCCGCGGCCCGATCCAGGGCGCCTGGATCTTCATGGTCTTTCCGGCGCTGTGGCTGAATTATCTCGGGCAGGGGGCCATGATCCTGCATGATCCCACGACCATCGACAACCCGTTCTACAAGCTGGCCCCCGAGTTCCTGCTGCTGCCGCTGGTGATCCTGGCGACGGTCGCGACCATCATCGCCAGCCAGGCGGTGATCACGGGTGCGTTTTCGCTGACGCGGCAGGCGATCCAGCTCGGCATGCTGCCGCGCATGGAGGTGAAGCACACCTCCGAGACCACGCATGGCCAGATCTACATGCCGCGGGCGAACTGGATCCTGCTCGTGGTCGTCCTGGCGCTCGTCTGGTCGTTCCGCTCGTCATCGAATCTCGCCAATGCCTATGGCATCTCGGTGTTCGGTGCGATGACCGTCGACGCGATCCTCGCTTTCGTGGTGATCTGGAAGGGATGGCGCTGGAGCCTCTGGCTGACCTGCCTGGTCATCGTGCCGTTCATGGCGATCGACATCGCCTTCTTTTCGGCGAACCTGCTCAAGCTGTTCCACGGCGGCTTTGTTCCGGTGATGCTGGCCGCCGTGCTGGTCACGCTGATGTGGACCTGGGTGCGGGGCTCGGCCATCCTGTTCGAGAAGACGCGCAAGGCCGACGTGCCGCTCGTCGAGCTGCTCGACATGCTCGCGAAGAGCCCGCCTCACAAGGTGAAGGGAACCGCCGTGTTCCTGACGGGCGATCCGGTGGTTGCTCCGGCGGCGCTGCTGCACAATCTCAAGCACAACAAGGTGCTGCACGAAAAGAATGCCATCCTGACGGTTCGCTCGCTCGATGTTCCGCGGATCGGCGACGATGAGCGCGTCAAGATCGAGCCGATCGTCGACGGCTTCTGGAAGATCGAGATGCGATACGGCTACATGGAAAGCCCGAACGTGCCGAAGGGCCTCGGCGTGCTGCGCAAGCAGGGCTTCAAGTTCGATATCATGTCGACCTCGTTCTTCCTGTCGCGTCGCTCGATCCGCCCGTCGGCCACCTCGGGGATGCCGCTGTGGCAGGACAAGCTGTTCATCTCGATGGCGCGCTCCGCCGCCGACGCGACCAGCTATTTCCAGATCCCGACGGGCCGGGTGGTCGAGGTCGGCACCCAGGTGACCGTATAGGCGCCCTCGCCTGTGGATCGAGCCTTCAGATGGCACGGGTGGCCGTGAACCGCGCCGCCTCGCGCAGCATGTCGGCCTCCGGGCCGAAGCGCCGGAGCGCCTCCACCGCATCCTGAACCAGCCTGTCGCGCTCCTCGCGCGCGGCTTCGAGCCCGATCGCGGCGACCAGCGTCGCCTTGTTGGCGCCGGCGTCCTTGCCGGTGGCCTTGCCGAGCGCCTCGGCGCTGGCCTCGACATCGAGGATGTCATCAGCGACCTGAAATGCCGCGCCGAGCGCCTGCGCATAGCCGGCGAGGGCGGTGCGCTGCGCGCGGCTGGCGCGGCCGAGGATCGCACCCATCTCGACCGACGCGGCCATGAGGGCCCCGGTCTTCATCGCCTGCAGGCGGCGCACATCGCCCGGCCAGGGCGGCCCGTCGCGGCGGCTCTCGGGATAGCGACCCTCCGCCTCGAGATCATGCATCTGCCCGCCGACCATTCCGGCCAGCCCCGACGCGCGCGCCAAGGCCAGCACAAGATCCGCTCGCAGGGCCGGATCGGCCGCCGTCGCCGGTTCGGACGCGATCTCGAAGGCGAGCGTCAGCAAGGCATCGCCGGCGAGGATGGCGGTCGCCTCATCGAAGGCGCGATGCACGGTCGGCTGGCCGCGACGCAGGTCATCGTTGTCCATCGCGGGGAGGTCGTCGTGGATCAGCGAGTAACAATGCACGCACTCGACCGCGAGCGCAGCCGGCAATGCGGCACCCTGGGGCACGCCGAAAAGCCCGGCCGTCTCGACCACGAGAAAGGGCCGCAGCCGCTTGCCGCCGCCAAGCGCACCGTGGCGCATCGCGCGCATCAGACGCTGCGGCCGTGCCATCTCGACATCGCGCGGGGTATCGCCGAGGCGTTCGGCGAGCCCCCGTTCGACCGCGCTGGCGACGTCGGCAAGGCGCTGATGGAAGGCGGCGGCATTCGTCATGGCAGGTTCCGGCTCGAGGAGTGGAGCGAGGCGTCCGCCACCGCGAAGGGCGAGCGCCGGGGACAGGACGCACGCTTCCCCCGTTCGAGCGGCGTTGGCAATAGCCGCCGCATTCGGTTGCGGGCATGATAGCGTCACGGACCGAACACCCGCCGTGTCGGGAGATGCCATGACGGTGAAGCAGCCGCCAGCACCGCCTTCGGCCGGCGAAGCCCGCTCCTTGCGCCGGATGCCCCGTGCCGGTGTCTGGCTGGCGGCCGTCGTCGCGGCGCCGACGCTGCTGGTCATCGCCCTTTTGGCGCTGGCCGCCATCGCACCGATGCCGTCGACGCTGATGCTGGCGCGCCAGCATGCCGGTGCGCCCGTGGAGCGCCGTTGGCAACCCCTCGAGCGTATCTCGCCACATCTCGTTGCTGCGGTGATCGCGGCGGAAGACCAGTTGTTCTGCAGCCATCGCGGCGTCGACTGGAGTTCGTTGCGCGAGGTCCTGACCCATCCCGACGGTCCGCAGCGCGGCGCCTCGACCGTCACCATGCAGACGGTCAAGAACCTCTATCTCTGGCAAGGCTCGGGCTTCCTCGCCTATGTTCGGAAGGGACTCGAAATCCCCCTTGCTCTCGCCGCCGACCGGGTCTGGTCGAAGCCGCGCACGCTCGAACTCTATCTCAACATCGCGGAGTGGGGCCCGGGCCTTTTCGGCGCTGAGGCGGCGGCGCGGCGCTATTTCCGCAAGAGCGCAGCCGATCTCACGCGCGTCGAGGCGGCGCGCCTGGCTGCGGCCCTGCCGAACCCGATGCTGCGCGCGCCAGACCGCCCATCCGTTCGCGCCGCGGCCAATGCGCGCCGAACGCTGGCCCGGCTGCAGATGCTGGGCGACCGAGCGGCCTGCGCCAGACGTTGAGGCGACGTGCGCCATCGCGGCAAAAACCACTAGCCAGCATCGCGTTCGGCGTGTATGGGAGCGGCCTTCGAGAACAACCCGTCGTGACGGCGGGCCGCGTCTTCGTGCGCGACCCGCATGGATGACACGACGCCTGCGGAGTGAAGGCCATGGCCGTTCCCAAGAAGAAGACGTCGCCGTCGCGCCGTGGCATGCGCCGCTCGGCCGACGCGCTGAAGCAGCCCGCCTATGTCGAGGACAAGGATTCCGGCGAGCTTCGCCGTCCGCACCATGTCGATCTCAAGACCGGCATGTATCGCGGCCGCCAGATCCTGAAGCCGAAGGGCTGACGGCAGCGGGCAACCCCTGATCGGATTGCAGAACGGCCGGCGCCTGCGCCGGCCGTCTTTGTTTGCCGGGAGGCGCGGCTGGGTCCGTGGACCGGCCCTGGCTGAAGGCCCTCAGGCCGTCCCGATCGTGCGGCCCTGGCCGCGGTCGGCTGCGGCCCCGTAGGTGGCCGCCCCGGTCCGCGCGTCCGCCCGCTGACGCGCCCGGTAGCCGTTGAAGCCGGCCTTGCAAGCGAGCAACTGCACCACGAATTGGGCCTGCGGGCGGCCGTGCCGGGCCGGTTGGCCAGCCCATTCGTCGGCCCGGTCCGCGGTCAGCGCGCTCGCGAGCACGATGAGCGCCCTGCTGCCGCCCCGATGGTCGTTGCTCATTGGCGCCGCACTCCCTTGCCGATCAGATATCCGGTGTCGCGCAGCGGGGTTCAGCAAACGCCGTTCCATCTCTTAAACCGATCTTAACCACATGCGCTGCACCGTTATGGCACGTCGCGACGCTGGCCGGCCGGCATGGCGTCCCACCCCGAGAACGAGGCCTCGCCATGTCGATCTCTTCAGGCTCGGCCGCAGCGGGCCCTGCCGCGCCGGGCACGGCCGCCCGGGATCCGGTCGATCCGCGCGCGGTCCTCAGCTCCATCGGCGAAGTCGTCTACGAATGGGACATCGCCAGCGACATGTTGCGCTGGGGCCCGAATGCGTCCGATGTCCTTGGCGCCATCCCGCCGGATTGTCTGACGCGAGGACTTGCCTTCGCCCGCCTGATCGAGCCTGGCGCGGGGCGAAGCCGCTATGAGGCGATCATGGACGGTGCGGGCGCCGATCTCGGCGATGGCGTGCCCTATCGCACCCGCTATGTGCTGCTGGTCGGTCAGCGCAAGCTCTGGGCCGATGACACGGGGCGCTGGTTTGCCGGCATCGATGGCGCACCGGCGCGCGCTCGCGGCGTCCTCAGGCTCGATCGCGCGCTGGACGCCGCCGATTCGCTGAACGCCGGCCCTTCCATGTGCGATCGGGCGGCGCTCGTCTCGCAACTGGACGAGATGCTCGCCGGACAGGCCGTCGGCAGGCGGGCGATGGCGGTGCTCGTCGTTGCGATCGACGATCTCGGCCGGCTCAACCACGAGTTCGGGCACGAGGCGACCGACGAGATCCTGACGACCGTTCAGGACCGGATCCGGTCCGCGATGCGCCGTCGCGACCGGCTGGTGCGTTATTCCAGCAACCGCTTCGCGATCGTGCTGGGCGGATGCCCGGCCGAGCAGATCGAGACGGCTGCCAAGCGCTTCGTCCGCGCGGTCTCGCGCCACGCCATCGAGACGCGGGCCGGCGTCGCGCTGGTGCGCATCCGCGTCGGGGCGGTCCACGCGGGCGAGGCGGCGCTGGGCGGACGGGTTCTCGCGGCCGCAGAGCGCGCGCTGGACGAGGCGCGCGGAGCGGGGCTTGAACATGTGGTCGTGACCCGTCTCGATCTGGCCGCACCGGCTCTGGCAGGCGCCATGCTGGAGCAGGCCGCGCTTGCCGCTCTCAACGGGCGGCAGCTGCGTCTGGCTCGCCAGCCGGTGGTCGAGGCGGGCAGCCGCCGCCTCGCCTTTCACGAGGGCCTTGCACGCCTTGCCGATACCGACGGCCGGGAGCTGGCTCCCTCCGACCTGATGCCGCTTCTGGAGCGCCGCGGGCTGATCCGCTTGTTCGACCATCGGGTGCTCGAAATCGCCGCGGAGGGCCTCGCGGCGGAGCCCGACATCCGGCTCGCGATCAACGTATCGCCGCTGTCCTTGGGCGATTCGGTCTGGCGCGACGCTTTCGGGGGCCTGTTCGGCGGCCGCAGCTCGCTGGCGCAGCGGTTGATCGTCGAGGTGACGGAAACCGCCGCGATCGCGCAGGAGAGCGACATCACTGCAGCGCTCGCTGCGATCAAGGACACCGGCGCGCGGGTCGCGCTCGATGATTTCGGTGCTGGCCACACCTCGCTGAGGACCCTGCGCGCCCTGCCGGTCGACATCCTGAAGTTCGATGGCGCCTTCACCCAGAACCTGGCGCGCTCCACGGACGACCGGTTCTTCGTGCGGACCCTGATCGACCTCGCCCAGCATCTGGGCCTGGAGACGGTGGCGGAATGGGTGGACAGCGAGGCGGCTGCGCGGATGCTGACCGAATGGGGCGTGAGCTATCTGCAAGGTCACCTGATCGGAGCCGCGACGCCCTGGACGATCCCCGGTCCTGCCGTCGCGGGCCGCAGGGAGGGCGGCATCCGCGTCGCCTGAGAGCCGCGCGCGGCACCCGCAGCCTGCCGGTTCGGGGCCTGTCCGCGGATGGTCGCTCAGGTCCGGCGCGAGAGCGCGTCGAGCTTTTCGCGCATCCGGGCCATCTCGCTGCGGAGCTGCTCGACATCCTCGGCGACCGCCGTGGGCTCTCGCGCAGCCTTCGCCTGCGGGTCCGGGGCGGGCTGCTCGGTCCCCGCTGCCGGCGCGGCGAACGGCGCGAACACGCGCAGCGCATCGTTGAACAGCTTCATGTTCGCGCGCGTCTGCGCCTCGAGCGCCTCGAAGGCGTTGGAGCCGAACGTCTTCGACAGATGCTCGCGCAGGGACTGCTGCTCGCGCATGAAGTTCTCGATCGACATCTCGAGGTAACGCGGCACCAGAACCTGCATGCTGTCGCCGTAGAAGCGGATGAGCTGGCGCAGGAACGCGATCGGCAGCAGGCTGTTGCCGGTCTTGTTCTCCTCCTCGAAGATGATCTGCGCGAGCACCGAGCGCGTGAGGTCGTCGCCGGTCTTGGCGTCATAGACCACGAACTCCTCACCATTGCGCACCAGCGCGGCGAGATCCTCGAGCGTCACATAGGAGCTGGTGCCGGTATGGTAGAGACGACGGTTCGCGTATTTCTTGATGACGGTCGGCTCACGTTCAGCTGCCATGCTGCGATCCAATCCTCCAGACACACCGCCCCCACATCCCGCCTTCCGGGCTGGCCTGGCAGGTTCGGGCATCGTGTCGCACGCTGCGCATCAATGCAATGCAGCACGCACGATACCCCGTTGCGCAGCGGCTGCAAGCCGCCCGACCCCGTTGGCGGCATGGTGCGGTCCGGATCACAGGGCTGTCATGGTGATGCGCTTTGGGGTGCGGGCGCCTTCCGTTGCGTTTTCATGCGCGTTCGTCAACATAAGGTCGGATGCGGGCACCGCCGCCCAACGCAGAACGGGCCGCGCGCCCGATAACAGGGGAATCGAACATGGCCACTCGGGACATCGTCATCGTCGGCGCGGCGCGCACGGCCGTCGGAGCCTTCAACGGCGCATTCGGTGCAACGCCTGCCCATGAACTCGGCGCCGCCGCGATCAGGGGCGCGCTTGCGCGTGCGGAGGTGGAGGCCGAGAACGTGGACGAGGTCATCCTCGGCCAGATCCTCGCCGCCGGTCAGGGCCAGAACCCGGCGAGGCAGGCTGCGATGGCGGCGGGCATCCCGCAGGAGGCGACCGCCTGGGGGCTGAACCAGCTTTGCGGTTCGGGCCTGCGCGCGGTGGCGATCGGCATGCAGCAGATCGCCAATGGCGACGCCGACATCATCGTTGCGGGCGGCCAGGAGTCGATGTCGCTGGCGCCGCATGTGGCGCATCTGCGCGCCGGCACCAAGATGGGCGAGCTCAAGCTGCTCGACTCGATGCTGAAGGACGGCCTGATGGACGCCTTCCACGGCTACCACATGGGCAACACGGCCGAGAACATCGCCACCCGCTGGCAGATCAGCCGCGAGGAGCAGGACGCCTTCGCCGTCGCCTCGCAGAACAAGGCGGAAGCCGCGCAGAAGGCGGGGAAGTTCAAGGACGAGATCGTTCCCTTCACGATCTCGACCCGCAAGGGCGATATCGTTGTGGACACCGACGAGTATCCGAAGCACGGCACGACGCTCGACGGCATCGCCAAGCTGAAGCCGGCCTTCTCGAAGGACGGCACGGTAACGGCCGCCAACGCATCGGGCATCAACGACGGCGCGGCCGCCGTGGTGCTGATGACGGCGCGCGAGGCCGAGAAGCGCGGGCTGAAGCCGCTCGCCCGCATCGCCTCGTGGGCGACGGCCGGCGTCGACCCCGCCATCATGGGCACCGGGCCGATCCCCGCCTCGCGCAAGGCCTTGCAGAAAGCGGGATGGAATGTCGCCGATCTCGACCTGATCGAGGCCAACGAGGCGTTCGCCGCCCAGGCCATCTCGGTCAACAAGGACATGGGCTGGGACACCGACAAGGTGAACGTCAATGGCGGTGCCATCGCCATCGGCCATCCGATCGGCGCGTCCGGCGCGCGCATTCTCGTCACGCTGCTCTACGAGATGGTCAGGCGCAACGCATCGAGGGGCCTCGCCACGCTGTGCATCGGCGGCGGCATGGGCGTCGCCATGTGCCTCGAGCGCTGATCGGCCGCCGGCCGATCGAGTCTTGCCCGAACCGCTGCGGTTCCCCGCCGTCCGCCCCCGACCTTCGGGACTGAAGGGGCGGCCGGCCCATCCCCCGGTTGAGCGCAACCGCAATCACAAACCGAAACTCTGGAGGAAATCCCATGGCAGCAGGCTCCACGGCGCGCGTGGCGCTCGTCACCGGCGGCTCGCGCGGCATCGGCGCGGCCATCTCGATCGCGCTGAAGCAGGCCGGCTACGGCGTCGCGGCGAACTATGCCGGCAACGACGAGGCTGCGGCGACGTTCAAGCTGGAGACAGGCATCCCGGTCTACAAATGGTCGGTCGCCGATTACGAGGCCTGCGCAGCCGGCGTCAGGCAGGTCGAGGCCGATCTCGGTTCCATCGATGTGCTGGTCAACAACGCCGGCATCACCCGCGATGCCATGTTCCACAAGATGACCCCGCAGCAGTGGCGGGAGGTTATCGACACCAACCTCTCCGGCGTCTTCAACATGACGCACCAAGTCTGGGGCGGGATGCGGGACCGCAAGTTCGGGCGCATCATCACCATTTCCTCGATCAACGGACAGAAGGGCCAGGCCGGCCAGGCCAACTACTCCGCCGCGAAGGCCGGCGACATCGGCTTCACGAAGGCGCTGGCGCAGGAGGGCGCGCGGGCCGGCATCACCGTCAACGCCATCTGCCCCGGCTATATCGGCACGGAGATGGTCAGGGCCATCGACGAGAAGGTGCTGAACGAGCGGATTCTTCCCCAGATTCCGGTCGGCCGGCTCGGCACGCCGGAGGAGATCGCGCGCTGCGTCGTGTTTCTCGCTTCCGATGATGCCGGCTTCATCACCGGGTCGACCCTCTCGGCGAATGGCGGGCAATACTTCGCCTGACGCCGTTGCCAGACGCGTCGCGCCGCTGCCGGTTGTCCGACAGTCGCCTTCACGGCATCGACCACGCGCCGTTTTCCGCTTCGGTGGGGAGCGGAAAACGCGGGTGGCATGGATAGGCCGGGCGTCTCGGATCAAGGGTCAGCATTGCGGCTGTCAGCCTTGATCCGCCTGCGCCATGCCGGCGACGCAAGGCGACACCGGCCGTCACCGACCTTCCCCGCGCACCTGCTTGTCGTCTATGTGCGCGGGCATGGTTGCGCTTTCTTCCCCGACCCTGATCGGCCTCGGCGCCATCGGCCTGTGGTCGACGCTGGCGCTGTTCACAGCCATGTCGGGGGCGATCCCGCCCTTCCAGCTGGTGGCGATGAGCTTCGCCGTCGGCGGCGGCGTGATCCTCGTCCTGGCAGCGTTGCGCGGCACGCTGCATCTCGCCCGCCCGACGCGGGCGTCCTTCATGCTCGGCGTGTATGGGCCTTTCGGGGATTCGGCCCTTTATTTCGCCGCGCTGAAGCTGTCGACTCCGGCCGAGGCCAACCTGATCCACTATCTCTGGCCGCTCCTGATCGTGCTGTTCGCGGCGCTCCTGCCGGGTGGGCGGCTCAGTGCGCGCCATGTCGCCGGGGCGGTGATCGGGCTTGTGGCGCTCATTGTCCTTGTGGGCGATAAGCTCGGCGGCGGGACAGGGAGCTCAGCGGTCAGCCCGACCATGTGGCTCGGATATGGGCTGGCGCTTCTCGGGGCCTTCGTCTGGGCGAGCTATTCCGTGGCGTCGCGGTTGTTTGCGGCGGTGCCGACGGAGAGCATCGGTGTGACCACGCTGGGCTGCGCGGGTCTGGCGCTGATCTGCCACCTGCTGTTCGAGACGACCGAGTGGCCGGGCACAGCGGCGGAGTGGATCGGGGTGGCGGGGCTCGGCCTCGGCTCCATGGGGCTGGCCTTCGTCTTCTGGGACATCGGCATGAAGAAGGGCGATGTGGCCTTCCTGGGCGTCGCCTCCTACGCAGCGCCGGTGTTGTCGACGATCATCCTCGTCATCGCCGGCTATGCGCCCTTCGGCTGGGGCCTGGCGCTGGCCTGCGCGCTGATCGTCGCCGGGGCGCTGATCGCGTCACGACCGGCGTCAACGGGCTGATGGCGCGCGCGGCGTCGGCCGCCAGCCGGGCGGCGCCAGCTCGAAACCGGCGAAGTCGAAGCCCGGCGCGACGGTGCAGCCCACCAGCGTCCAGGCGCCGAGCGATGTCGCCGTCTGCCACCAGTTCGCGGGCACGACCAGTTGCGGCCGCTGTCCCTGGGCGAGGTGCGGGCCCAGATGGTGCGCCTCGGCGTCCTGCCCGTTCGGCGAGAGCGTCAGCACCATCGGTGCGCCGGCATGCCAGTGCCACACTTCGGTCGCATCGACCCGATGCCACTCGGACACCTCGCCGACGCCGAGCAGATAGTAGATCGCGGTCGAGGCCGGTCGCCCGCCCTCCACCATCCGGGTATCGCGGAAGGTCTCGCGATAGTAGCCGCCCTCCGGATGCGGCGCGAGGCCGAGCCAGCGCACCACATCCGCCGCGCTCGCACCGTCCAGATCCGCCGCCATGCAGCCTTGCCCCTCGCGCTGTGGGTATGCCAGCGACATCCTGAGCAGGACTGCGGCTGTTGTCACCCCGCCCCCGGCGATTACCCCCTGAAACCGTTCTTCAGGTCACGCAGCCGGGCGAAGGCCGCGTCAGCTGCAGTCACATTGAGCCGACGCTGCATGTCGCTGCGCGAGGCCTGCAGGAACGGGTTGGTGACCTTCTCCTCGCCGATGGTGGTGTCTGCCCAGAACTGCCCTGACGCCGCTCTGGTCTCTGCGTCCCTGGCCCGGGCCTCGAGCGACGGGTTGTCGGGATCGACGCTCATCGCGAAGCGGGCGTTCGATGCGGTGTAGTCATGCCCGGTGATGACGCGGATGTCGGCGGGCAGGCTGGCAAGGCGGACCAGCGACGCCCACATCACGTCCGGCGAGTGTCCGAAGACACGCCCGCAGCCCATGACGAACATGACGTCGCCGACAAGGGCGAGGCGCGCGGCGCGCGAGACATAGCCGACATGACCGGCACTGTGCCCGGGCAGGGCCAGAACGTCGAACACGGTCTTGCCCACCGCGACGCGGTCGCCCTCGCGCACGATGTGGTCGAGGCCCGCGGCAGCGGCCTCTGCCGGCCCGAACACCTTCGCCCCGGTCTGGCGCACCAGCGCCGGAACACCCTGGATGTGGTCGCCATGCTCGTGCGTGATCAGCACATGGGTGACCGGCCAGCCCTTCGCCTGCGACTGGGCCAGCACCGCGTCCGCGTCCGGAACATCAACGGCGGCGCATTCGCCTGTCGCCTGATCGCGAACGAGCGCCCCGCAGTTGTCCGACAGGCATCGGAACAGATGAACATCGACCGCCATGAAACCGCATGCCCCCTCATTCCGTCCTTGCCCATCTGGCATGTCATGGGGGCAGCGGCCGCTTGATCTGGATCAAACCCGAAAGGCTGTTGCGCCATCAGCGCCAACCCGCGATCCTGCCGGTGCGCGATCCATTCGCGCGATCAGGCAAGGCTGCTGCGACAGCCGGGAGTACCGGCGCCGATGACAACCGATGTGCTGGAGCTCAGCAGTTTCTACGCCACGCCGCTCGGGCAGATGGCGCGCCGCGCGATCCTGCAAGCTGCAATGCGCATGTGGGCCGATTGCGGCGCCGTCCGGCTCATGGGCCTCGGCTACGCCACGCCCTATCTGCCGGGCGTGTGCGCGCGCGCCGAGCGCAGCCTCGCCTTCATGCCGGCGCAGCAGGGCGTGGTGCACTGGCCCGCCCAGGGGCCGAGCGCCGCAACGCTGGTCGACCCATTCATGTTGCCGCTGGACGACGCCACGATCGATCGCATCATCGCGGTTCATGCGCTGGAAAGCACGGAGAGTCCGGACGAGATGCTGGGCGAGTGCTGGCGCGTGCTGGCACCCGGAGGCCGGCTCATGGTGATCGCGCCGAACCGTCGCGGCATGTGGGCGCGCGTCGATCGCACGCCATTCGGCCATGGGCGGCCCTATTCGCGTCGCCAGCTCGATCATCTCCTGCGCAGCGCCCGATTCGCACCCGAAAGCTGGTGCGAGGCGCTCTATGCGCCGCCCGTGGGGCGTCCTTCCGTGCTGAAATCCGCCGCAGTGTGGGAGAAGCTCGGATCGAGCCTCGGGCTGCCATTCTCCGGCGTGCATATCATCGACGCCAGCAAGCAGTTCTACCGCCGCGCTCCGGCCAAGAGCCGCCGCGCTTTCGCGCTTCAGCAGATGCTTCAGCCTTTGCCCGCGCCAGCCGCCGGCCGTGCCGTTCCGCGCGCCGCCAGCTCCGTGCGCTTGACAGGACAGGAGCGACCGACCAGATGAGCGCGGCCTTCTGAAGGCCCCGCCGCAGCCGCTGCCGCGGTCATCGCCCGCAGCGCCCCAGGATCCGGGAACCCATGCAACGCTATCTCGACTTCGAAAAGCCGGTCGCGGACCTGGAGGCCAAGATCGTTGAGCTGAAGGCCCTTGCCGGCGGGGGCGATCCGGTTTCGATCGACGAGGAGGTCGCGAAGCTCGAGGCGAAGGCGCGGCAGTCGCTGAAGGCGCTCTATGCCAGCCTGACGCCATGGCAGAAGACACAAGTTGCGCGTCATCCCGACCGTCCGCATTTCGTCGATTACTGCGCCGGCCTGATCCAGGAGTTCACACCCCTTGCGGGCGACCGCTGCTTCGGCGAGGACGAAGCCATCATTGCCGGCCTTGGCCGTTTCGAGGGCCAGGCGGTCGCCGTCATCGGCCAGGAGAAGGGCGCAACAACGGAGGCGCGCCTTCGCCACAATTTCGGTATGGCACGCCCCGAGGGCTATCGAAAGGCCGTGCGCGTGATGGAGCTGGCCGACCGTTTCGGCCTGCCTGTGATCGCCTTCGTGGACACCGCCGGCGCCTATCCAGGCATCGACGCCGAGGAGCGCGGCCAGGCGGAGGCCATCGCGCGCTCGACGGAAGCGTGTCTGGCGCTCGGCGCGCCGAACGTCTCGGTCATCATCGGCGAGGGCGGCTCGGGCGGCGCGGTTGCCATCGCCACCGCCAACAGCGTCGTGATGCTGGAGCACGCCATCTACTCGGTCATCTCGCCGGAGGGAGCAGCCTCGATCCTCTGGCGCGACTCGGGCCGCGCGCAGGATGCCGCCAGCGGCATGCGCATCACCGCCCAGGATCTGCTGAAGCTCGGCGTCATCGACCGCATCGTCAGCGAGCCCGCCGGCGGCGCGCACCGCGATCCGGCCGATGCGATCGCGCGGACCGGTCATGCCATCAGCGCCGCGCTGGCCGATCTGGGCGGGCTTGACGCAGAGCAGCTGCGCAACCAGCGTGCCGAGAAGTTCCTGGCCATCGGCCGAAAGCTCGCGGTGCTGTGACGCTCCGGCCGCCCGCCACGTTTTCGCCGCGAAGGTTGCGCTAACGAAGCGTTGACCATAGGTCGGAAAACCGTGGCCTTGTGGTAATGATCCAGCAAGGCTAACGGCTATAGTCGGGTTGAGTGTCTGGCGTGTCCCGTTTCGGGATGCTCCGCCATCCAGGGGGCCGATCCACCTTGCGCTTGCTGTCTGTTTCCCTTGCCTTCGGGCTGGCCCTGGCTCTCGCCGGCTGCGAGGAGAGCCGCTATCGTGGCGCACAGCGGCACAACATCCCGATCCCTCCGCAATTGCAGGCCCTGATGAGCGAGAAGGGCATGACCAAGCACGACCCCGTGCTCATCCGCTCATTCAAGAAGGAAGCCGAGCTCGAGGTGTGGAAGAAGGGCCGCAGCGGCCGCTACGAGCTGCTGAAGACCTATCCGATCTGCCGCTGGTCCGGTCAGCTCGGCCCCAAGCGCCGCGAGGGCGATCGGCAGACACCCGAAGGGTTCTATCACATCACGCCGGCGCAGATGAACCCGAATTCGGCGTATTACCTGTCGTTCAACATGGGCTATCCGAACGCCTTCGATCGGACCCATGGTCGCACCGGCTCGCATCTGATGGTGCATGGCGCCTGTTCTTCGGCCGGCTGCTACTCCATGACCGATGACCAGATCGCCGAGCTCTACGCGCTGGTGCGGGAGGCGCACAATGGCGGCCAGAAGGCCGTGCAGATGCAGTCCTTTCCCTTCCGCATGACGCCGGAGAACCTGGCGCGGCACCGTTATGACGCCAACATCGCCTTCTGGCGCAACCTGAAGGAAGGGTCGGACCAGTTCGAGGTGGCCCGTCTCGAACCGCGCGTGTCCGTCTGCGCCGGGCGCTATGCCTTCAACCGCACCGAGGATTGCAGGCCCGACCCGGAAGCAGTCGAGATTGCCACGGCCGCCGCGGAAAAGGCCCGTAACGACGAGGCCAAGGTCGCTGCGCTCGTGGCGCAGGGCACGCCGGCCATCAAGCTGGTCTACGAGGACGGCGACCAGCACCAGCAGTTCAAGACGGTGCTGATGACCGCCGGTGCCGATGCGCTCGAGCAGAAGGCAGCCTGGGGCTCGCGCGCGGTCGGCGTCAGCCGACCCGATGCGGTGGCGTCCGGTCCTCGCGAGATCGCGATCGACCGCACGGGGCGGCCGGTGCAGCCCGCCGCCCAGCTTGCGGCCGCGGCCCCTGGCGCTGCTGCGCCTTCGCGCGGCGCCGCGGAGCAGCCCGCCGTTGCTGCACCCACGACCACCCAGATCGCGGCCCGCGCCGCCGCGCAACAGCCGACTGCCGCAGCCAGCGCGCCGGATGCGCCCGCTGTCGAGACCAAGCTCGCCTCAGGACCGAGCTTCATGCAGCGCATCATGTCGTTCAACCCGTTCGCCGGGTCATCGACGTCGACCGAGGCGGTTTCGACCGAACCGGTCACGGTGCGCGAGAACACGACGCCGCGCCCCACCACAGCCCCCGTGCCGCCGCGTCGGGCCGATGCCGGTCAGGCTCCGGGCGGCGTTCGCGTCGCGGCCGAGTCGACCCGCAACTGACCGGCCGCAGCGCCCCCCGTCCTGACGCGACGGGGCGCGTCATGCGAGGCTGCTTTCGCTCAGGCGAACAGGCCGTGGCAGTGCTTGTATTTCTTGCCCGAACCGCAGGGGCAGGGCTCGTTTCGGCCGACCCGGCCCCAGGTTGAGGGGTCGTTGGGATCGCGTTGCGACGGCTCCACCACGCGCTCGGCGCTGAAGCCGACAGCGGTGGCGGCGGCAAGCTGTTGCGGCTCCGGCAGCGGCTGCTGCATCGGCTCGTCGAAGCGCACCTCGATGCGCATCAGCTGTGCCGTCACCTGCTCGCGCAGCTTCTCGATCAGCCCGTCGAAGAGCTGGAAAGCCTCGGCCTTGTATTCGTTGAGCGGGTCGCGTTGGGCAAGGCCGCGCCAACCGATGACCTGGCGCAGATGATCGAGCGTGACGAGGTGCTCGCGCCAGAGATGATCGAGCATCTGCAACAGTACCTGCTTCTCGATATACTGCATCACCTCGTCGCTGTTGCGAGCGATGCGTGCGGCATAATCCTCGTCGGCCGCCTTCTGGATGCGCTCGCGCATCTCCTCGTCGGCGATGCCTTCCTCCTTCGCCCAGTCCGCCACGGGCAGATCGAGGTTCAGCCCGGCCAGGACGTCCGCCCTGAGGCCCTCCACATCCCATTGTTCGGGATAGGCGTCCTTGGGAATATGCCGGCTCACGATGTCGTCGATCACCTGGTGGCGCATGTCGGTGATGGTGTCGCGAACCGAGGCCTGGCGCATGAACTCGCGACGCTGCTCGAACACCACCTTGCGCTGGTCGTTCATCACGTCGTCGTATTTCAGGATGGTCTTGCGGATGTCGAAGTTGCGCGCCTCGACCTTGCCTTGCGCCTTCTCGACCGCCTTGTTGATCCACGGGTGGATGATCGCCTCGCCCTCCTGCAGGCCGAGCTTCTGCAGCATGCCGTCCATGCGGTCGGAGCCGAAGATCCGCATCAGGTCGTCCTGAAGCGACAGGAAGAACTTCGAACGTCCAGGGTCGCCCTGACGGCCGGAGCGGCCGCGCAGCTGGTTGTCGATGCGACGGCTCTCGTGCCGCTCGGTGCCGATGATGTAGAGGCCGCCCGGCATGGTGATGGTCTTGGCCGCGCGCGAGCCCCTGGCCGGTTCGACCTCGACCTCCTCCCTTGCGTTCAGCACGATCTGGCGGAAGCGCTCGACCTCCTCGCGGATCGCGGCGATCCTGGCCTCCTTCGCGGGGCCATCCTCCATGCCGGCCGTTTCGGTCTTGATGCGCATCTCGACAGAACCGCCGAGCTTGATGTCCGTGCCGCGCCCGGCCATGTTCGTGGCGATGGTGATCGCGCCGGGAACGCCGGCTTCCGCCACCACCAGCGCCTCCTGCTCGTGGAAGCGGGCGTTGAGCACGGCGAACTGCTTGGTCGCCTTGCCGGCCCGGGCGGCCTTGTAGAGATCCTCGAGCGCATCGGGGCGGCTGAAATCGATCTGCTTGTAGCCGGCCTTGATCAGCAGTTCCGCGATCAGCTCCGACTTCTCGATCGAGGCGGTGCCGACCAGGACCGGCTGCATCCGCGCCGAGGCCTTCTCCAGTTCCGCGATGATCGCCTTCACTTTCTCGTCGAAGGTGCGGTAGACGGAATCGTCCTCATCGACGCGCTGCACGGGCACGTTGGTCGGTATCTCGACGACGTCGAGCTTGTAGATCTGCTGGAACTCCTCGGCTTCCGTCGCGGCCGTGCCGGTCATGCCGGCGAGCTTCTCGTAGAGTCGGAAATAGTTCTGGAAGGTGATCGAGGCGAGCGTCGCGTTTTCCGGCTGGATGGCAACGTGCTCCTTGGCCTCCAGCGCCTGATGCAGACCTTCGGAATAGCGGCGCCCAGGCATCATGCGGCCGGTGAACTCGTCGATGATCACGACCTCGCCGTTGCGGACGATGTAGTCCTTGTCGCGCGTGAACAGCGTGTGCGCCCTGAGCGCCTGGTTGAGGTGATGCACCAGCGTCACGTTCTGCGCGTCGTAAAGGCTGCCCTCCTTCAGCAGCCCAGCCTCGCGGATCAGCGCCTCGATCTTCTCGGTGCCGGCCTCGGTCAGCGCGACCTGCCGCTGCTTCTCGTCGAGGTCGTAGTCGCCGGGCTGCAGCGCCGGGATGAGCGCGTTGACAGCGACGTAGAGCTCCGACTTGTCGTCCGTCGGACCGGAGATGATCAGCGGCGTGCGCGCCTCGTCGATGAGGATCGAGTCGACCTCGTCCACGATGGCGAAGACGTGCCCACGCTGCACCATCTGCGCGAAGTCGTACTTCATGTTGTCGCGCAGATAGTCGAATCCGAACTCGTTGTTGGTTCCGTAGGTGATGTCGCACGCATAGGCCGCGTGACGCTGGTCGTCGTCGAGGCCGTGGACGATGACGCCGGTGGTCAGTCCGAGAAAACTGTAGATCTGGCCCATCCACTCGGCGTCACGGCGGGCGAGGTAGTCATTGACGGTGACCACGTGCACGCCCTTGCCCGCGAGCGCGTTGAGATAGACCGCCAGCGTCGCCACCAGCGTCTTGCCCTCGCCGGTCTTCATTTCGGCGATTGCTCCCTCGTGCAGCACCATGCCGCCGATCAGCTGCACATCGAAGTGCCGAAGACCGAGTGTGCGCCTGGCCGCCTCGCGCACGGTGGCGAAGGCCGGCACGAGCAGGTCATCGAGCGTCCTGCCCGCCGCCAGCTGCTCGCGGAACGCCTGGGTGCGAGCCTTCAGCGCCTCGTCGCTGAGCTTCGCCAGTTCGGGCTCCAGCGCATTTATGGCCTCGACCTTGGGGCGATAGCCCTTCAGGCGCCGGTCGTTCACCGAACCGAAGAGCTTTTTCGCAAGCGAGCCGAACATGGAGGGTCTGTCTTTCGAGCCTGTGTCGCGGCGGCATGGCGCCGGCGCGCGTGTGTGTCGCGGTCTTCAGGGCGGCACGCATACAGCCGCCGGGCGCAGCGGTCCAGCATCGCCCGCCCGCACGACTTCGCACAGGGCAGGATCGACCGCTGCCTGCCCGGTGTCATGCGCTCGGTCACGCAGATGTGGGGATCGGCGTCGCGTCGCGCCAGTGCGCGCGCTTGCCAACGGTGTCGGCGGCTGGCAACTGGGGCCCCGGATTGCCCACCGAACACCGGCCGTGAAAAAGGACATCCGCGATGAACGCTCGTGCCGCCTCTCTCCTGTCGCTCATGGCCATGACCGTGGCCGGCGGACTCGCCCTTGCCAACCCCGTGCTGGCCGACAAGGTCGTGGCTCGTGTCGACGGCATGGAGATCACCGAGAAGGATCTCGAGATCGCGACCGAGGACCTGGGCGACCGGCTCCGGCAGGTGCCGGCCAGCCAGCGCCGCGACTATCTGATCGGCTTCATGGCGGACCTGAAGCTCGGCGCGCGCGCCGCGGAGCGCGAGAAGCTGGCGGACGGGCCCGACTTCGCACGCCGCCTCGCCTACTATCGCATGAAGGTGCTGATGGACGAGCTGATGTCGCGCGAGTCCAAGAAGGCGCTGACGCCGGAGGCCGCACGCAAGCTGTTCGACGACACGATCAAGACCCTGACGCCGGAGGAGGAGGTGCGTGCCCGTCACATCCTGGTCGAGAAGGAGGAGGAGGCCAGGGCCGCGCTTGCGCGCATCCGCAAGGGCGAGGATTTCGCCAAGGTTGCAACCGAGCTTTCGCGCGACCCCGGCTCGGGCAAGGAGGGCGGCGATCTCGGTTACTTTACCAGGGATCGCATGGTGCCTCCCTTCGCCGAGGCCGCTTTCAAGCTCAAGGCAGGCGAGGTCTCCGAGCCGGTCCAGACCCAGTTCGGCTGGCACATCATCAAGGTCGAGGATCGCCGCGTCGGCGCCCTGCCGACGTTCGAGGAGGTCAGGAACGAGATCGAGACCTACATCGTGCGCCGCGCCCAGCAGGAGGTTGTCCTGAACCTTCGCAAGGATGCGAAGATCGAGAAGGTGGACTGAGCGGGCCGGCTGGCCCCGGCGAGGCGATCGACGCGGTCTTCGATCGCCGCTGCTCTCATCCCGCCAGCGACAGCGGCGCGATGCGGGCGAAGTCGATGGTCACGCCATCCACGAAGGGAGAGATCAGCACGTCGAATTCTCCAGCGATGCCGTCTGCTTCGTAAGTCACGAACAATTGCTGCGGGCAGCGCGTTTCGGCCACCTCCAGGTAGCGTCGCCACAACGTGGTGCCGATCAGACTGGGGAAGACGGTCGAGACCGGCTGGTCGACGAGCTCGTCGAACCGCCTGCCGGTCATCTCCCGGGCGGCGCTGTTGGCGCTGACGATGATGCCTTCCCCTGCATATCCCGTTTCATCCCTTCGGAATTGCAGGACGAGAAGTCCGTGCTCGCGCGAGCGCGCCTTGATGAAGCTGAGATCCTGATCGATCTCGCGAACCTTGTTGATGACATAGAGCCCGCTGAAGGCGCCTTCGGATCCGACAGGCAGGATCAGGCGCTCCCACATCGGCCGTTCCCGATAGTGGCCGAACCTGTGCAGCGTTGCGAGCGGACGCAGCTCGCGCGCGGCGCGCTCGTAGATGTCGCGGAAGAAAACCCCGAGCGCGCCCCGGAAGTCGGTGACGCAGCGGCCCGTCATGTCGAAACCGGCATCCTTCACGATTTGGACGCCGTAGTGTTCGTAGAGCCAGTCGTTGCCGGGCAGGGGCCGCATGATCATCAGGTCCCTGCTGAACCGGTCGATCCCGGCGCGGCGGAGCGCGGCCTCCTCGGCAAAAGCGCCATCGCCCCGGCACATGAGCCAGAGTGTCAGCGCAAAACTCGCGGCAGGGTTGCGCAAGCGCGAGTGCAGGTCGTCGTCATAGACTTCGGCGAACAGCGGTGTCACTGCCGGACCCCGGGTTAGGTGTCGAAAATACAACTATAGATTGTATTTGGGCGTAAAGATCCGGTTTCATCCGTTCGCGGCCGATCCGGCACTCGGGCAGCGAGGTCGTGTCCGCCGCTTGCCACCGGTTGCGTCCTGCGGCATGGCTCGCCGGTCTGCATCATCTCTTTTGCAAGGCTTGTCCCGTGGCCGGAAAATCGGTTCCCGTCTCCCCTCTCGCGCCGTCGAGCTATCCCGATGCCCCAGCCATCGAGGGCGTGCGTTTCGCAACGGCCGAGGCCGGCATCCGCTACCGCAACCGGCGCGACGTGTTCCTGGCCCTGCTGGCCGAGGGCACGGAGGTTGCTGGTGTTTTCACCCGCTCGAAGTGTCCCGGCGCGCCCGTCGAGTGGTGCCGCGAGGCCCTGAAGGGCGGCAGGGCGCGTGCGCTCGTGGTCAACTCCGGCAACGCCAACGCCTTTACCGGCCAGAAGGGCCGCGAGGCGGTTCAGCGCACCGCCGAGATCGCAGCCAGGGCCGCCGGCTGCAAGCCCTCCGAGGTGTTCATCTCCTCCACCGGCGTGATCGGGGAACCGCTCGATGCCACGAAGTTCGAGGGCGTGCTCGACGCCTGCGCCCGCGAGGCGAGGGACGGGCCCTGGCTCGATGCGGCCCGCGCCATCATGACCACCGACACCTACCCCAAGGTGGCGGTGCGAACGGCCAGTATCGGCGGCGTCACCGTCAACCTCGTCGGCATAGCCAAGGGCGCCGGCATGATCGCCCCCGACATGGCGACGATGCTCTCCTATGTGTTCACCGACGCTGCGATTGCTGCGCCGGCGCTGCAGGCCATGCTGTCGGGGGCCGTGAAGCACAGCTTCAACGCCATCACCGTCGACAGCGACACCTCGACCTCCGACACGCTGCTCCTGTTTGCGACGCAAGCGGCAGCGAAGCGCGGTGCGCCGCGCGTCGAGACGGCTTCGGATCGGCGGCTCGCCGGCTTCAAGGCCGCGCTCGCATCGCTCCTCACCGAACTGGCCCACATGGTGGTGAAGGACGGCGAGGGAGCGCGCAAGTTCGTCGCGGTGACGGTCGAGGGCGCAGCCTCGAACGCATCCGCCAAGCGCATCGCGCTGTCGATCGCCAACTCGCCGCTGGTCAAGACGGCCATCGCCGGCGAGGACGCCAACTGGGGTCGCGTGGTCATGGCTGTGGGAAAGGCCGGCGAACCGGCCGAGCGCGACAGGCTCGACATCTGGTTCGGTCCGCACCGGCTCGCCACGCAGGGCGCACGCGATCCAGGCTACTCCGAGGAGGAGACCACCCGCTACATGCAGGGCCAGGATCTGGCGATTCGGGTGAACCTGAACCTTGGCAGGGGCCGGGCCACCGTCTGGACCTGCGACCTCACCAAGGCCTATGTCGAGATCAACGGCGACTACCGGTCGTGAACGGTCCGCCGCGCCTTCTGCCTGCCTCGCCCGCCTTCGTGGCGGGGCATCTCGCTGTCTGCACCGTCACCTGGGGCATGAGCTTCGTGGTGATGAAGCTGACGAATGGCGAGGTGGACGTCCTGACGCTGTCGTTCCTGCGCGGGCTGTTCGCGGCGCTGGCCATGGCAACGCTCGTGCTGTGGCTGCGGCAGTCGCCGCTGCCGGAGCGCTCGGAATGGCGCGACTGGCTGGTGCTCGGCAGCGTCAATGGCTGGATTCCCAACATCCTTGTCGCCTTCGCGCTGGAGCGCATGGCTGCGGGCATGGCCTCGATGGTGCAGGCCGCGACGCCGCTGGTCACGGCCGCCTTCGCCCACATGCTGTTCGCCGATGAGCGGCTGAGCCGGCAACGCATCGTGGCGGCGCTGATCGGTTTTGCCGGCACGCTCATGCTGATCACGCCGAAACTCGGCGAGGGCGGCGCCACCACGCTCGCCATTCTCGCCATGCTTGGCGTCGTTCTGTCCTACGCCAGCGGCAACCTCTACGCGCGCCATCGTCGGGCGCAGAAGCCGGAGCGGCTGGCGCTGGGGCAGCAGGTCGTGTCGGCCGTCGCGGCGGGAACTTTCGCCTTGCCGATCATGGGCCTGTCGGCCACCACGGCCGCGCTTCAGGCCCATGGGCCGGCGCTGATCGCGCTCGGCGTGGTCTGCACGGCGGTTCCGATCGTCTTCTACATGCGCCTCATCACGCGGGCGGGGCCGACCAAGGCATCGATGATCGGCTATCTGGCCCCGGGCGCGGCCGTGCTGATGTCGGTGATCGTGCTGGGCGAGCGCCTGAGCGCAATGCAGACACTGGGGGGCCTCGTCGTCCTCGGCGGCGTGGCGCTGATGACCTTTGCGCCGCCTGCCCGTCCACGTTCCTCCGCTGGAGCTGCTTCATGACGCTCGTTCTCGTCGTCGCCTGTGCGCTGGTGGATGCGGACAACCGCGTGCTGGTCACCCAGCGGCCGGAGGGAAAGCAGCTGGCCGGGCTCTGGGAGTTTCCCGGCGGCAAGCTCGAGCCTGGCGAGCGACCCGAACCCGCGCTCATCCGCGAGCTTCACGAGGAGCTGGGCCTTACGATCCGCGAGGCATGCCTTGCGCCGCTGACCTTCGCATCCCATGCCTATGACGACTTCCACCTTCTGATGCCGCTTTATATCTGCCGGCGCTGGGAGGGTTTTCCCGTGCCCCGCGAGGCGCAGGCGATGAAGTGGATGCGCCCCGGCAAGCTGCGCGAACTTCCGATGCCCCCGGCCGACGAACCGCTGATACCGGCGC
This sequence comes from uncultured Allobosea sp., assembly GCA_964508635.1. GTDB lineage: Bacteria > Pseudomonadota > Alphaproteobacteria > Rhizobiales > Beijerinckiaceae > Allobosea. The sequence continues at coordinate 24,650 of CAZDUL010000100.1, forward strand.
TGATCGATCTGCTCGGCGCCTGACGCATCAGGCGCCGCCGCGCAGGATCAGCCGGTCGTCGCGCACCTCGTAGGAGTGCAGACGGTCGAGGAAGCTCATGCCGAGCAGGTTCTCGGACAGCGCGCCGGGCTGCGCCACCAGCGCGTCGACGCGCGTCTCGCTGATAGAGCCGATGCTGAGCCGGTCGAGGCGCACCGGCGCTGCCATGGTGCGGCCATTGGCGGTCTGGACCGGAACGGCACATCGCAGCCTGTCGGGATCGAGCCCGATGGCGCGGGCGGTGGCGGCCGTCAGGACAACCTGGGACGCCCCGGTGTCGAAGATGAAGCGGGCGGGGCGGCCATTGACTGTGCCCGCCACGAGGAACGACCCGCCTGCCGCGCGCGTGACGATGACCTCGCCGCCGCGTGCCTTGATCGCATGGCCCGGCGCGACCTCTGCGATCACACGATTGGCCGCATGGGCCAGCTCGAAACGGTAGGCATAGGCCGTGATCAGGCCGAGGAAGATCACCACCCAGGCCAGCGCCGACTGCACGGCCTGCAGCCCGCGGCCACGGAACTCCTGCACTCCCCAGGACATCACCAGCAGCGCGAAGGCGCCGCTCGACACCACGCCGGCGAAGAGCGCGGGCTCAAGTCCAAGGATCTCCTCGCCGGAGCCGAAGAGCATCAGGACGACCATGGCGACAAGCACCGCGATCAGCAGGATCGGCGTCAGCATCGGGACGTCTCCGTGGCGATGGTCCCGATATGGGCGCATGGCCCGCGCCGGAAAAGATCAGCCTGCCACAGCGATGGCGACGCCGGCATAGATCGCGATTTCGGCCAGCTGCTGCGCCGCGCCCGCAATGTCGCCCGTCTGCCCGCCGATCAGGCGTCGCGACAGCGCGGCCAGCGCCGTTACCGCCGCCGAGCCGAGCGCCACGCCGAGCGCCGCGCCGGCAAGCGTCAGGCCGCTGAAGGCCACCACGACGAGCGAGAGCGCCAGGGCCAGCAGATATCCGCCGGCTGCGATCGCAACGCCCGGGCGTCCCACGGCGGCGGCTGCGCCATAGGCCCGGGCGCTGGGCAGCGTGGCAAGCACGCGCACGCCCTCCATGCGCGAGACCATCGCCGCCACCAGCACGGCCCCGACCGCCATGCCGCCCCCGCCATCGCGCAGGATCGCGGCCTGAGCGGCCGCGTGCAGCCGCAGCGACAGGACCATCGCGACCCCGGCGGAGACGCCGGTGAGGCCGGCCCTCATGATCTGCATCCGCCCCTGCGCGCGCGATCATGCCCGATGGTGGGGGCGGCTTCGTGGGCGGGGCCGGCCTGGGCCTGGCTCTTGTACCCAACTCAGAGCTCCCGACCCACAGGAGCAAGGCGGATGCCGTCTGCCGTCTGCTAGTAA